>NZ_AP022598.1:1511049-1813258 GCF_010725485.1 Mycolicibacterium parafortuitum
TGTGGGCGCGGCGGAGCCTTCCGCCGCGCCGAAATAGCCGTGGAAGTTCTCCTCCCCGGACAGCACGGTGCCCCACGGTGTCACCCCGCCGGCACAGTTGGCGATGGTGCCGAGGACGGTGCGGCCGTCCGGGTCGGCCTGGGTCTTGACGAGCGGGGTGCCGGCCGCCGGTCCGGTGAGCAGGAACGGGCTGTCGCCGGTGATGCGGCGGTTGTAGCGCCCCATCACAGGCCTCAGGCCGCCGCCAGGTGTGCGTTCGACCTCCACGACACCCATCCCCATCGAGGCGATCTCGACGTCGAACTGATCCCGCGTCGGAGCGGCGGCGTCATAGCCGGGGAACATGAATTGTGGTGTGGCGTACTCGAAGTTGGTGACCAGCAGGAAGCGGTCCGACTGTCCGGGGACCGGCAGCAACCCGGCGAAGTCGTTGTTGAAGCCGAACTGCGTGCGCTGGGTGGCGCCGGTCTGCTTGGTGACGTCGAAGGCCGGGGCGCCGGGCAGGACGGGGTCGCCCCAGCTGATGACCACGGCCTGCTGGTAGCCGTCGGCGACGACGACGGCGTCCTCACTGTTGGGGGCGACCGACACGAAGTTCATGCCGGCCGGCGGCTGGGCAGCAGCGGACGCCGACGAGGTCGTCGGCGCGGGCTCGGAGGTGTTCGAGCATGCGGCCAGGACGGAACCGGCTCCGACGGCGAGCACGGCGACGCCGCCGGCCTGCAGGACGGCGCGGCGCGAGACGGCCTTGGCGATGTCGCCGAAGTACTCGTTGCCGCTCGTGTTCGGCGCCGGCTTCGAACACGCGTTACCGCACTTGTGGACACAGGTCACGTGCTGGCGCTTCGATTTGCCGTCATGGGTGACAAGGAGATTGAGCGGCACGAGCGCCATGGGATGTGATTCCTTCCAGCGGGGAGTTCGACCGGGGCTGGTCGGCCGAATGTGCGGAAGTTACGGCAGCCAGACCAGCAGCAGGCGGATTACGGGTGAACAGCAGTCGACGGACCGGTGTTCGCGCCGCTCCCTCGCCGGTCTGAGCCGCCCGAGGAATCTATGCGGAATTTGCTGACAGATGACAAAGCGGTGCGGTAGCGTCCCGCCCAGACTGTCGAGGGGGTCAATTATGTCGCAGCCGCGCGCGAAACGACCACGGATAAAACAAGATCAAAGTCCGCGGCGCGTGGCAGACCTCCCGGTTCGGCAGTGGCTGAAACTCGGCGCAGCTTCTGCGGGCATGGGCGCGGCATTGCTGGGCTTCACTCGCGAGCAGTCACTGGATCACGGTCATCGCAACATGGAAAACACATAGGGGGCCGACAAATGTCCACAGCCAGGCATCGCAAGGCACGCAGGTCCGAAGATTTCGCGGTACGCCGCTGGTTGCACGCCGGCGCCGTGACGGCGGGCATGGGGGCCGCTCTGCTCGGCTTCGGTGTGCTCGGTGCGGAGATCGCCACCGCGGCAGCCGATACCGGCAGCGAGTCCGCGTCCTCAGGTGCGACCAACGCGGGCCCCTCCGCCGCAAACGATGCGGCGGGCTCCGCGGCGTCGGATGCTGCGTCGGATTCCGGGTCGGGCGCCACCGGCACGGCAGATGACGCCGACCCCGACGCCGACGCCGACACCGACGACGACACCGACGACGACGAGGCCGACGCCGACGCCGACGCCGTCGCCGAACGAGTGTCGGTCAAGCCGAAATCCCACCGGGCCACCGCGGCGGCCGAAACTGAGTCCGACGACGCCACCGCGGAATCCGAGGACGCCGCCGCAGAAGCCGACGACGGGGCAGCGGCCGACAGTGACGACACCACCGCCGTCGCGGAGCCGCCAGTCCGGTCCACCGCGAACGTCGACAGCGATGAGGAACCGGCCGACGAGGACGAGTACGACTGGCCTGTGGCGCCGGCGCCGTACGTCTCGCCGCAGAGCGCGTATCAGATCCGGGTCGCGGAGATCCTCGACGATTGGACCGCCCGACACCAGGAGTGGGTCGACTCGCTGCAGATCTCGGACGAGCGCAAGGAGCGCATGCAGGAGTCGTTTTTGGCGATGCGCCGCACGTTCTTCAATCAGGCCCCAACGGTGGCGCCGGTCCAGATCACCGGCGTCCTCACCGGAGCGGTGACGGGCAATCTCGGCGGCGACGACCCCGACGGGGACCGCCTGGTGTACATCCTGACCAAAGCCCCGACGTCAGGATCGGTGACGATCAATCGGGACGGCACGTATTCCTACACTCCCGGTGACGATTTCAACGGCGTCGACACCTTCCGGGTCGCCGCGATCGATCTGGGGCTGCACATGAACCTGCTCCAGTTACTGCGTCCGGTGAGTAGCGGTGTGGCGACCTCCCTGATCAACCAGGGCGCCATCAAATTGGAGTTCACCGACAAGACGTCGTCGGACGACTGGAACGCAGAACGCCTGGCCGCATTGCGTGGAGCGGCGGAGGAACTGATCGAGTACTTCCGGGTGACGGCGCCGGTGACGTTGACCTATGACCTCACCGAAGACGACGATGACGACGACAGCACGCTGGCGTCCGCCGGCAGCGCTCTCGTCCAGAGCACCCCGGGCTTCTGGAAATCGGTGGTGCAGCAGAAGCTTCAGGACGGAGTCGACGCCAACGGCGACGCCGCCGACGGCGAGATCGAATGGAACTGGAACGAATCCTGGGGGCTGGGCGACGATATCGCCGACGACGAGTACGACTTCAAGGCCGTGCTGCGGCACGAGATGTTGCACTCGTTCGGATTCACCGGCAGGATCAGGACGCCCGATGTGTACACCAAGCGCAACTGGTCCACCTATGCCAGCTTCGTGTCCGACAAGGACGGGGAGTTCGCCATCGGCGAGGACTTCCGGTGGGACAGCGCGTTCAATCCCAACCTCACCGGCGGCAACGGGGGCCTGTTCTTCGGCGGTCCCACCGCGGTTGCCGTGTACGGCCGGCCGGTTCCGCTGTTCACCCCGGACCCGTTCGAGAACGGTTCGTCGACCAGTCACACCGATGACGAGACCTTCAAGGAGCCGCATCAGTTGCTGATGAACCATGCAACCGGCAAGGGCCCGTCGGTCAGGGAGATCAGCGCCATCGAGGCCGGCATCCTGATCGACCTCGGGTACATCGTGGTGCAGCGACACGAGGTCGATTAGTGAGCACGTGCTAGAGCAGGGGTGTCACCGGCATCAGGTCGATCAGTGCGGATGAAGGGAAGTGATGTGACGGCGGGTTGCGCGTCGCACAGGGGACCGGCGCCAACGGGCGGCCGTCATCGCAAATCGGATGGCTTCGCGGTCCGGCGTTGGTTGAAGCTCGGTGCGGCCTCGGCGGGTATGGGGGCGGCGTTGCTCGGCTTCAGCCTCTTGAGTCCCGAACTCGGCGTAGCCGCGGCCGACTCAGGCAGCGAATCGGCGGCCGCGTCGGACTCCAGCGGGCCGGCAAAGCCGAGACGGTCGACGGATACGACCGAGGCGACGGAGGCCGGCGAAAAAGCCGACCAGGCTCGGGAATCCGACGACGACGCCGCTCAGACAGGGGTACGTCGGGCCGAAGACAAGCCCGACACGACCGGTGAGTTCGATACGACCGGCGAGGACGCAGATCTCGACGAGGTCGGCGACGACGCCACCGCAGAGGCCATCGTGCGGGGAAAGCCCGCTGCGACTGCGGCCACCGTGACCGTCGATCCGGATGTCGAGGACGATACCGAGCAGGTCGAATCCTCCAGCGCGGCAGCCGAATCGCCCGCCCTGGTGCCGGCGACGGCGGCCGCACCGCCTCAGCCGCCCTACATTTCCGAGCAGAGCGAGTACCAGAAGTGGGTGGCGACGGTCCTCGACGAGTGGACCGAGAGGAACCAGGAGTGGGTGGACTCGCTGCAAGTCTCCGAGGAGAAGAAGCAGCGGTTGCAGGCGTCGTTCCTCGCGATGCGACGCACGTTGTTCAATCAGGCGCCGACGGTAGCGCCGATCCAGATCGCCGGCGTCATTTCCGGACCGGTCGTCGGTAGTCTCGGCGGCGTGGATCCCGACGGGGATCGTTTGATCTACGTGATGACCAGGGCGCCGAAGACAGGCACGGTGAAGTTCCACGCCGACGGCACCTACACCTATACTCCCGGCGAGGATTTCAGCGGAGTGGACACATTCCACATCGCAGCGGTCGACATCGGACTGCACCTCAACCTGCTGCAACCGTTCCGCCCGGTCGCCAGCGGACTCGCGACGTCTCTGATCAACCAGGGCGCGGTGACTTTCGACTTCGCCTACACCTCAGGCAGCGACCACTGGGACGACGACAAGAAAGCCGCACTGCAGCGCGCCGCCGAGAAACTGATCCAGCACTTCCGAGTCGTCAAACCCGTGGTACTCACTTATGACGTGACGGGATTCTACGATCCGTCGGTCGGCACGCTGGCGAACGCATACGGCCTGTTGATCAGCGACCAGGACGGCTTCTGGCCCAGCCGAATCATGCACGAGATCATCACCGGTGAGGACTCCAACGGTGCTGAAGCCGACGGCTACATCAACGTGAACTTCGCCAAGCCGTTCGCCTTCGGCGATGAGGTCCCCGGTGATCAGTTCGACTTCACGACGACGATCATGCACGAGCTCATCCACTCATTCGGCTTCGCACTCGGTTCCGGCGTCAACCGCAGGTGGCACTACTTCGGCAAATTCATGGTCAACGATGAAGCGAAAAGCCTGTTCAACGGTGATTACACGATCAACACCCAATACGAGGGCAACATAACCGGAGCCAACAACGGCCTTTTCTTCGGCGGCGCGCATGCCGTCGCGGCCAACAACGGTCAGCTCGTGCGAATCTACACCCCGAATCCTCTAGAGCCGGGCAGTTCGCTGACTCACCTGGACCTGCAGACGTTCCGCCATCTGATGATGAGCCCGGAGCTGGCCTTTGGCCCGGGGGTACGCACGCTGAGCGTCCTGGAACTCGCGATCATGCGAGACCTGGGCTACACGGTGGTCCCGGTGATGACGCTCAGGTCTTGAGTACACCTCGCAACAGGTCGACCAGCACCCGCGGCTGGTCGCTCTGTACCGAGTGCCCGGAGTCGGCGACGATGTGGACCCCCTGGAAACCCGGTGCAGTGCGCGCGAACTCGTCGGCGTCGTCGTCGTTGACGAAGAACGAGTTGGCGCCGCGGATCAGCGTGGTCGGGGTGGTGAGCTTGGGGACGTCGTCCCACAGTCCTTCGAAGCCCTCGCCTTTGCGGATGCTGTCGTAGCGCCAGGTCCACGTGCCGTCATCGAGTCGTTTGGCGTTGTGGAACACCCCGCGCCGCAACGACTCCCGGTCCCGGTGCGGGGCGGCGGCCACGGTCACCTCGAGCATCGCGTCGAACGACGGGAACGTCCGGTCGCCCTGCACCAGCGCGACGGTGCCCTTCTGCGCGTCGGTCATCTCGGTGTGCCGTTCGGGTGCCGACGGTGTCACGTCGACCAGGACAAGTCTGCGCACCAGGTCCGGCGCCGTGACGGCCAGCCGCAGCGCCGTCAGCCCGCCCAGCGACATCCCGACGACGAGCTCGGCGTCGGGGGCCAGGTCGCGGATCACCGGCTCGAGCGCCTCGGCGTTGAGCTTCGGCCCGTAGTCACCGTCTTCGCGCCATCCGGAGCGGCCATGTCCCGGCAGATCCAGCGCCAGCGCCGGCATACCGAGGCCGAGGATCACGGTGTCCCAGGTGTGTGCGTTCTGTCCGCCGCCGTGCAGGAAGACGACCTGCGGATCGTCGGCGCCGAACCTCACCCCGCTGATCGGCCCGTGATCGACCCTGGTGGCGGTGGGCAGGGGACCGGTCACGCCCGCCTGGCGGGCGTTCTCCTGCAGGAAGATGAACTCGGACAGGCTGGCCAGCTCGTCATCGGTGTCGTCCATGGTCTGACAGTACGCAGTCGATATTCGGATGCGGGCGCAGGTCCTGATGTGCCACGGTCGAATGTTGTGACAGCAGAACGAAGCGAACTGACAATCCGTACCGCCGACGAGGCGGACTGGCCCGGCATCGGGTTGGTCGCCGCGACGGGATTCGGGGTGTGGCGGCCCGAGGAGGCCGGGCAGGTCTGGCGGTCGATGATGCCGCCCGGCAGCGCCGTCATCGCGTGCGACGGCGACCAGGTCGTCGGCGTCTCGTTGTTCTTGGACCTGCAGCTGACCGTGCCCGGCGGTGCGGTGCTGCCGATGGCGGGGGTGTCGTTCGTGGCGGTGCTGCCCACGCATCGGCGCCGCGGCGTGTTGACCGGAATGCTGGCCGAACTGCACCACCGCATGGGGGACTACCCGATCGCCGGGCTGGAGGCCAGCGAGGCGGAGATCTACGGGCGGTTCGGCTACGGCCCCGCCACGGTGTGGGACAGCGTGTCGGTCGAACGGGAGCGGGCGCGGGTGCGGCCGGAGGTCCCGAATCCGGGTGGGGTGCGGGTGGTGCGGTCCGCCGAGCACCGCGCGCAGCTCGAGGACATCTATGAGCGGTGGCGGCTACAGACACCCGGCGGGCTACACACCCCGGCCCGGCTGTGGGACGAGATCCTCGCCGACCGGGAGAGTTCCCGCGACGGGGGCAGCGCGTTCTTCTGTCTGCTACACCCCGACGGGTTCGCGATGTACCGGGTGCACAGCGGCGACCGCAAGGACCGGGCCCAGGTCACCATGCTGGCCGCGGTGACCCCGGAGGCCTACATCGCGTTGTGGCGCACCCTGCTCGGGCTCGACCTGGTGGCGACGATCGACGTGGTGACCCATCCGGGCACGCTGCTGCCGTATCTGCTCACCGACCCGCGCCTGGTACATAGCGCCTACACCCGGGACGGGCTGTGGCTGCGGATGCTCGACATCCCGACGGTGCTGCAGGCCCGCACCTACAACGCGGATCTGTCTGTGGTGCTGGAGGTTTCGGATCCGTTGCTCGGTGGCGGCGGGCGCTTCGCGCTACAGGTGCGTGACGGCCGGGCCCGATGCGTGCCGACCGACGCTCCCGCCGACGTGCACATCGATCTGTCGGTGCTGGGCAGCCTCTACCTCGGCGCACACCGGGCGTCGTCGTTCGCCGCGGCGCAGCGCCTGCGGTGTGCCGACCCGACCCAGGTGGCCGCGCTGGACGCGGCGTTCGCGTCGGACGTCCCCGCCGAGCTCAGCTACGGTTTCTGAAACGAAACCGCCGAAATTGCGTTCCAGCAGCCGAACTTCGAGAAGCGGTCTGCTGGAACGCAATTTCGGCGGAAGGAAAACTAGCCCTCGATGAACTTCTCGAGCTGCTCGCGGGCGATGTCGTCGGCGATCTGCTTCGGCGGGCTCTTCATCAGGTAGGCCGAAGCCGCCTCGACGGGGCCGCCGATGCCGCGGTCCTTGGCGATCTTGGCGGCGCGCACCGCGTCGATGATGACGCCGGCCGAGTTCGGGGAGTCCCACACCTCGAGCTTGTACTCCAGGTTCAACGGCACGTCGCCGAAGGCGCGGCCTTCCAGGCGCACGTAGGCCCACTTACGGTCGTCGAGCCACGCGACGTGATCGGACGGGCCGATGTGGACGTTCTTGTCCTCGACCTTGCCGGCCAGCGAGCCGGTCAGGTTCGAGGTGACGGCCTGGGTCTTGGAGACCTTCTTCGACTCCAGGCGCGAGCGCTCGAGCATGTTGAGGAAGTCCATGTTGCCGCCGACGTTGAGCTGGTAGGTGCGGTCCAGCGTGACGCCGCGGTCCTCGAACAGCTTGGCCATCACGCGGTGGGTGATGGTCGCGCCGACCTGGCTCTTGATGTCGTCGCCGACGATCGGCACACCGGCGTCTTCGAACTTCTTGGCCCACACCGGATCCGAGGCGATGAACACCGGCAGCGCGTTGACGAACGCCACGCCGGCGTCGATCGCGCACTGGGCGTAGAACTTGTCGGCCTCTTCCGAACCCACCGGCAGGTAGGACACGAGCACGTCGACCTCGGCGTCCTTGAGGACCTTGACCACGTCGACGGCTTCGGCGTCGGAGACCTCGATGGTGTCGGCGTAGTACTTGCCGATGCCGTCGAGTGTCGGGCCGCGCTGCACGATGACGTCGGTCGGCGGCACGTCGGCGATCTTGATGGTGTTGTTCTCGGAGGCGAAGATCGCCTCGGACAGGTCGAAGCCGACCTTCTTGGCGTCCACGTCGAACGCGGCGACGAACTTCACGTCGCGGACGTGGTACTGGCCGAGCTTGACGTGCATCAGGCCGGGAACGCTGGCGTTCTCATCGGCGTCCTTGTAGTACTGAACGCCCTGCACGAGCGAGGACGCGCAGTTGCCCACGCCGACGATCGCGACCCTGACGTCATTGCTTGCGGTCATGACGGCTTCTCCTCTGTCCTATCTTTCTTGCCTGAGTTTTGGTCTTGCTGGTAGCAACTCGCGAGATTGCTCACGTCTGTTCGGCGCGCCCCTGCGCCGACTTCTCTGCCGCGATCAACTCGTTGAGCCAGGTGACTTCGCGTTCACTGGACTCAAGACCCAGCTGATGAAGCTGCCGGGTGTACCGGTCGAATGAATTGCTCGCCCGCGCAATGGCTTCACGCAGGCCTTCGCGACGTTCTTCCACCTGGCGGCGACGGCCCTCCAGGATGCGCATCCGGGCCTCGGCCGGGGTGCGATTGAAAAATGCGAGATGCACTCCGAAGCCGTCGTCGGAGTAGTTCTGCGGACCGGTGTCGGCCACCAGCTCGGTGAAGCGCTGCTTACCGGCCTCGGTGAGCTGGTACACGCGGCGGGCGCGGCGCACCTTGACCGTGCCCTCGGGTGCGGCGTCCTCGACGATCAAGCCGTCGGCCTGCATCCGGCGCAGCGCGGGGTACAGGGAGCCGTACGAGAACGCCCGGAACGCCCCGAGTAGACCGGTCAGGCGTTTCCGCAGTTCGTAGCCGTGCATCGGCGACTCCTGGAGCAGGCCCAGAATGGCGAGCTCAAGCATCTGGACACCTCCCGTTTGTGAGCGTTCCGATAGTTTCCCGATAGTTACGGCCGCTACGACGGCTCGACACCTCGCAGAATTGTATCGCGCCGATATATTGGGCGCGACAGTTGTCCCCCGCAGAACCGAAAACCGCAGGTCAGCGGTTCGCGGGCCAGATCGCCTTGGTGTCCCCGTTCGGGTACAGCTCGATGCGGCCGTTCCCGAACTCGCTGTTGACGATGATCTCGACGTTCACCGCGTCCGGCGTCGCCGGGTCCTCCGACGGGCCGATCCGCAGCCACGTGTCGTCGACGTCGGCGCGCGCGATGCCGACGGTGTCCGGGGCCCCGCGCAGGATGGCCAGGGTCTTCTCGTAGTCGAATTTCGACAGATCGACCAGCCGGTCGTCTGCGTCGACCGTCGACGGCGAACCGGACGGGTCACCCCAGCCGCCGCGGTAGTAATAGGTCTGCGAGCGCCGGTTGTCCTGCGGGTCCGGCCGGTCCAGGTAGGCCATGTCGCGGTGGATGTCGAGCTCGTAGCCCATCGTGCTGCCGAACTTCTTGCGCATCTGCTCGAACAGGCCGGTGAACCCGCCGAGGGACTGCAGCTGCCGCGGCGGGGTCAGCACCTGGGCGGCGATGCCGTCGTCCTTGGCGCCGGGATCGGTCTGGAAGCTCAGCGGAGACGGCGAATTGCCGTACAGCCCCCAGCCGATCGCGATGCCGAGCACCACCAGCACCGCGGCGATCGCGACCTTGATACCCCAGCCGGGCTGGGCCGAGACGTGGCGGTTGATCACCTTGGTGATCACCGGCGGTTCGGCCAGCTTCTTGCCGGTCTGCAGATCCGACACCAGATCCTGCAGCTGGCCCAGCGTCGAGGCGGTCGTCGCCGTCTTCACCCGCTCGCCGTGCTCGGCCATCGACAGCTGACCGTCGGCCAGCGCCTCGTCCAGGATCTGGCACGTCTCGGTGCGATCGCTGTCCTTTGCTCTCGTCCACGATGTGCGACGTGCTGAGCTCCCCGAGGCCACGGTCAAGATCGTAAGAGTTCGCGCGGTTCCGGCGCAGGCCAGAGGAGATCCTGACCGTTCTCGGCGTGTCCGGCCGCGGTCCCGCGCCGCACGTCGAGGGTCGGTGCCGTCGGCGTGGACGTACTCTGGTCCACGTGCGATTGCAGCGACAGGTGG
This sequence comes from Mycolicibacterium parafortuitum, assembly GCF_010725485.1. Classification (NCBI taxonomy): domain Bacteria; kingdom Bacillati; phylum Actinomycetota; class Actinomycetes; order Mycobacteriales; family Mycobacteriaceae; genus Mycobacterium; species Mycolicibacterium parafortuitum. Next base: position 1,521,189 of record NZ_AP022598.1, read on the forward strand.
TGGATTACGCCCTGCGGCGGCGATCCCTGCTCGCCGAGGTCTACTCGGGGCGCACCGGTGTCTCGGAGGTCTGTGACGCCAACCCCTATCTTCTGCGGGCGGCCAAGTTCCACGGCAAGCCGAGTTCTGTGATGTGCCCGATATGCCGCAAAGAGCAGCTGACCCTGGTCTCGTGGGTATTCGGCGATCACCTCGGCGCGGTGTCGGGGTCCGCGCGCACCGCCGAGGAGCTTGTCTTGCTGGCCACCAAATACGACGAATTCTCCGTACACGTGGTGGAGGTGTGCCGCACGTGCAGCTGGAATCACCTGGTCAAGTCGTATGTGCTCGGCGCGGTGCCGCCCCCGAAGGGGTCACGCGGCCCGCGTCGCACCCAGACCGCGCGCGGTGCGGCGCGCACGGCCAGTGAATAGCGAAGGGCGCCACCACTCGTCGGCCGATGACGCTCAGGATGGGCGTCGCGCGGCCGAGAGCATCGGCGCCAGAAGACCCAACCCGCGGCCCAACGTGCCGCCCCCACCCCGTCCTGCCGGCCCCGGGGGACCTCCGCGTCCACCGAGGCCCGACGAGCAGCGCCGCTCACCGGGCGTGCCGCCCGATGACCGGCACACCCAGGTGCTGCCTCCGGTGCGCGACGGCGCGCCGCCGCCACCGACCCGCGACCCGATCGACGCCGTCAAGAGCGCGCTGGACTCCCGGGCCCGGCGCAGGCCCGCGCGCCAACCGGACCGGCCCGCGCCGCCGTCACCTCCGGCGCCGCCGCCGCCCCCCGGCCGCGGTGGCGGTGGTGGCCCGACCGACGGCGACGGTCCGTCCGGTCCGCGGCGCAGCCTGCGCGAGCAGATCAACTGGACGTGGGTCCGGCGCGGATCGCTGATCGCCGCGGTGGTGCTGATCGTGCTGCCGCTGCTGACGTTCGGGATGGCGTACATGATCGTCGACGTCCCCAAACCCGGGGACATCCGCACCGCGCAGGTGTCGACGATCCTGGCCAGCGACGGCAGCGAGATCGCGAAGATCGTTCCGCCCGAGGGCAACCGGATCGACGTCAACATCGACCAGATCCCGGTGCACGTGCGGGATGCGGTGATGGCGGCCGAGGACCGGGACTTCTACTCCAACCCGGGGTTCTCGTTCACCGGCTTCCTTCGCGCGTTCAAGAACAACATCTTCGGCGGGGATCTGCAGGGCGGCTCGACGATCACCCAGCAGTACGTGAAGAACGCGTTGGTCGGTGACGCCCGCTCCGGTGTCGGCGGTGTCATCCGCAAGGCCAAAGAGCTGGTGATCTCGACGAAGATGTCCAGCGAGTGGTCCAAAGACCAGGTGCTGCAGTCGTACCTGAACATCATCTACTTCGGCCGCGGCGCCTACGGGGTCGCCGCCGCCGCGAAGGCCTACTTCGGCAAGCCGATCGAGGAGGTCACGGTCTCCGAGGGAGCGCTGCTGGCCGCGCTGATCCAGCGCCCGTCGGTACTCGACCCGGCGGTGGACCCGGACGCGTCCGCGGTGCGGTGGAGCTGGGTGCTCGACGGCATGGTGGAAATCGGCGCGCTGTCGCAGGAGGAGCGGGCCGCGCAGGTGTTCCCCGCGACGATCCCGCCGGATCAGGCTTTCACGCAGAACCAGACCACCGGCCCGAACGGGCTGATCGAGCGCCAGGTCGTCAACGAGTTGATGGACATCTTCGACATCAACGAGCAGACGCTGAACACCGAGGGCCTGCAGATCACCACGACGATCGACCCGAAGATGCAGGCGGCCGCCGTCGATGCGGTCGAGGAGTATCTGGAGGGCGAGGACCCGGACATGCGATCGGCCGTCGTGTCGATCGATCCGAAGACCGGCGGGGTCAAGGCCTACTACGGCGGTTCGGACGCCAACGGCTTCGACTTCGCCCAGGCCGGCCTGCCGACCGGGTCGTCGTTCAAGGTGTTCGCGCTGATCGCGGCGCTCGAGCAGGGGATGGGGCTGGGCTACCAGGTCGACAGCTCCCCGCTGGAAGTCGACGGCATCAAGATCAGCAATGTCGAGGGCAGCAGCTGCGGCACCTGCAACATCGCCGAGGCGCTGAAGCGCTCGCTGAACACCAGCTACTACCGGCTGATGCTCAAGCTCAAGAACGGCCCGCAGGACGTCGCCGACGCCGCGCACAACGCGGGTATCGCCGAGAGCTTCCCGGGTGTCGAGCACACGCTGTCCGAGGACGGCGAGGGCGGCCCGCCCAACAACGGCATCGTGCTCGGTCAGTACCAGTCCCGGGTGATCGACATGGCGTCGGCGTACGCGACGATCGCCGCGTCGGGCACCTACCACAAGCCGCATTTCGTGCAGAAGGTCGTCAACGCCGAGGGGCAGGTGCTCTTCGACGCCGGCCAGGAGGACGACTCCGGTGAGCAGCGCATCGACAAGGCGGTCGCCGACAACGTGATCGCCGCGATGCAGCCGATCGCCGCCTATTCCGGACGCGGCCTGTCCGGCGGCCGCCCGTCGGCGGCCAAGACCGGCACCAACCAGCTCGGCGACACCGGCCAGAACCGCGACGCCTGGATGGTCGGGTTCACCCCGTCGCTGTCCACCGCAGTCTGGGTGGGCACGGTCGACGGCACCAAGCCGCTGGTGACCTCCGGCGGCGCGTCGGTCTACGGTTCCGGCCTGCCGGGGCAGATCTGGAAGTCGACGATGGACGGTGCGCTCGACGGCACCGACAACGAATCGTTCCCGAAGCCCGAGGAGATCGGCGGCTACGCCGGTGTCCCGCAGGCCCCGCCCCCGCCGAGCACCACGGCGCCGCCGACCCCGTCGGAGACCGTGATCCAGCCGACGCTGGAGATCGCGCCGGGCATCACGATCCCGTGGGGCCCGCCGACCACCGTGCCCGTCGCGCCCCCGCCGGGCGGCGCGCCGCCAGGCCCGGAGGGTGTGCCCGGAGCGCCGGTACCGCCGGCCGACCAGGTGCCGCCGCCGGGAGCACCGGTGGCCCCCGGCGTGCCGCCCGGTCCGCTTCCGCCTCCGTGACGGCCGGCGTCGACGACGAGGCCGAGCGGACGTCACCCGCGCCGGTGGCGCGAGATGCCCGCAGCCTCGACGCCCGCGACATGCCCAGCCGCACCGACACGATCGGCGCGGCGCTGTCGGAGACCATCGGCGGGCCCGTCGGCCGGCACGCGCTGATCGGGCGCACCCGCTTCATGACGCCGCTGCGGGTGATGATCATCATCGCGCTGGTGTTCCTGGCGCTGGGTTACTCGACCAAGGCCGCCTGCCTGCAGACCACCGGCACCGGCACCGCCGACCAGCGGGTCGGCAACTGGGAGAACCAGCGCGCGTACTACGAGCTGTGCTACTCCGACACCGTCCCGCTGTACACCGCCGAACTGCTGAACCTGGGCAAGTTCCCGTACAAGTCCAGCTGGGTGGAGACCGAGGCCGACGGCACGCCGCGCGTCCAGTACGACGGCGAACCCGCGATCCGGTACATGGAGTATCCGGTGCTGACCGGGCTCTACCAGTACTTGTCGATGACGGTGGCCAAGACGTACACGGCGCTGACCAAGCTGGTGTCGGTGCCGGTCATCGCCGAGGTGGTGATGTTCTTCAACATCGCCGCGCTGGGCCTGGCGCTGGCCTGGCTGACGACGCTGTGGGCCACGGCGATGCTGGCCGGCCCGCGCCGCATCTGGGACGCCGCGCTGGTCGCGGCCTCACCGATCGTGATCTTTCAGATCTTCACCAACTTCGACGCGCTGGCCACCGCGTTCGCCGCCGGCGCGCTGCTGGCCTGGGCGCGGCGAAAACCGGTGCTGGCCGGGGTGCTGATCGGGCTCGGGGTGGCGGCCAAGCTGTATCCGCTGCTGCTGCTGGTGCCGCTGGCGCTGCTGGCGGTACGCACCGGGCGGCTGCGCGAGGTCGCCAAGACGACCGCGGCGGCGGTAGGCGCCTGGTTGGTGGTCAACCTGCCGATCATGGTGCTGTTCCCGCGCGGATGGTCGGAGTTCTTCCGGCTCAACACCCGTCGCGGCGACGACATGGATTCGATCTACAACGTGGTGAAGTCGTTCACCGGCTGGCGGGGGTTCGACCCCGAGCTCGGGTTCTGGGAGCCGCCGGTGGTGCTCAACACCATCACCGCGGCGCTGTTCGCGGCGTGCTGCATCGGCGTCGGCTACATCGCGCTGACCGCGCCGCGCCGGCCCCGGGTGGCCCAGCTCGCGTTCCTGGTGGTGGCCGCGTTCCTGCTGACCAACAAGGTGTGGAGCCCGCAGTTCTCGCTGTGGCTGGTCCCGCTGGCGGTGCTGGCGCTGCCGCACCGGCGGGTGTTGTTGGCCTGGATGACGATCGACATGCTGGTCTGGGTGCCGCGCATGCTCTACCTGTTCGGCGAGCAGAACATGGGGCTGCCCGAGCAGGCGTTCACCGCAACGGTGCTGTTGCGCGACATCGCGGTGATCACGTTGTGCGGCTTGGTGATCCGCGAGATCTACCGGCCCCGGCTGGATCTGGTCCGTCAGGACGGCGTCGACGACCCGGCCGGCGGGGTGTTCGACCGGGCGCCGGACGCGCCGCCGCGGTGGCTGCCGGACTGGCTGCGGCCGACGCCCCGGCTGGTGGCGGATCCGGCGCGCTGAGCGACCGTGGGCGTCGTTTTGCGCGCCCGATCCAGCGGTGATTTCGCAGATCAGCGCCCCGGCCTGTAACCTGGGCGGGTTGCCGACGCAGGCGACCCTCCTGCCGCGGATACGCCGCGGCCGATCAGACCGAAGGAGGTGATGGGTTCCTTATGCGTCCATACGAAATCATGGTCATCCTCGACCCCACACTTGACGAGCGCACCGTGGCTCCGTCGCTGGAGACGTTCCTGAACGTCATCCGCAAGGACGGCGGCAGTGTCGACAAGGTCGACATCTGGGGACGTCGTCGTCTGGCGTACGAGATCAAGAAGCACGCCGAGGGCATCTACGCGATCATCGACGTCAAGGCCGAACCGGCCACCGTGTCCGAGCTCGACCGTCAGCTGAACCTGAACGAGTCCGTGCTGCGGACCAAGGTCATGCGGACCGAGAAGCACTAGTCGAAGTGCACTGACGGGCTGTGCTCGTCGGAGCAGTTCCGTAGGCTCGCCTGCGACTGCTCTCGCACGCCGCCAACATCCAGGAGGACCTTGTGGCTGGTGACACCATCATCACGGTCATCGGAAACCTGACCGCTGACCCCGAACTGCGCTTCACGCCTTCGGGCGCGGCCGTCGCGAACTTCACGGTCGCGTCGACCCCGCGCATCTTCGATCGCCAGACGAATGAGTGGAAGGACGGCGAAGCGCTGTTCCTCCGCTGCAACATCTGGCGCGAAGCAGCCGAGAACGTGGCCGAGAGCCTGGTTCGCGGTAGCCGGGTCATCGTCAGTGGCCGCCTCAAGCAGCGTTCGTTCGAGACCCGCGAGGGCGAGAAGCGCACGGTGATGGAGCTCGAGGTCGACGAGATCGGCCCGTCGTTGCGCTACGCGACGGCGAAGGTCAACAAGGCCAGCCGCAGTGGTGGCGGTGGCGGCGGATTCGGTGGCGGCGGCGGTTCACGCCAGCCCGCCAACAGCGCTCCGGCCGAGGATCCGTGGGGCAGTGCGCCCGCATCGGGGTCCTTCGGCGGCGCTGACGAAGAACCGCCCTTCTGATCAACAACCTCATCAAGTGATTTCCAGAAAGAGATAGACAATGGCGAAGTCCTCCTCCACGAAGAGGCGCCCGGCTCCGGAAAAGCCGGTCAAGACACGCAAGTGCGTGTTCTGCTCCAAGAAGGGGCAGACCATCGATTACAAGGACACCCAGCTGCTGCGCACCTACATCAGCGAGCGTGGCAAGATCCGCGCCCGCCGGGTCACCGGCAACTGCGTTCAGCATCAGCGTGACATCGCGATCGCGGTGAAGAACGCACGCGAGGTCGCCCTGCTGCCGTTCAGCTCGTCGACGCGATAGGGGCCGAAGAGATGAAACTGATTCTTACCGCTGAGGTCGAGCACCTGGGCGTCGCCGGCGACGCCGTCGAGGTCAAGGATGGCTACGGCCGTAACTACCTGCTGCCCCGCGGCCTGGCGATCGTCGCCACCCGAGGTGCCCAGAAGCAGGCCGAGGACATCCGTCGCGCCCAGGAGCTCAAGGGCGTCAAGAGCCTCGAGCACGCCAACGAGCTCAAGCAGGCCATCGAGGCGCTGGAGAACGTCGAGCTGTCGGTCAAGACCGCCGGTGACTCGGGCAAGCTCTTCGGCTCGGTGACCGCTGCCGACGTCGTGGGCGCCATCAAGAAGGCCGGCGGCCCGAACCTGGACAAGCGGACGGTCGAACTGCCCAAGGCGCACATCAAGACGACGGGCAACCACACCGTCACGGTGCGCCTGCACCCCGACGTGAACGCGTCGCTGACGCTGAGCGTCGTCGCAGGCTAGCCAACTTCGGCTCACACGGCCGGGTGTCGATCCTTCTGGGTCGATGCCCGGCCGTTCGGCGTTTCTCGTGGCGAACTTTTCTGCCCAAAGCGATCCCAGCTAACCTAACCGACTGTTAACCTGCTGGGCCCCGCGGGGAAACACAACACGCCCGAGACGGAAACCCGGCACGACACGCCGGACGATTTCCCATCCACAGCTGTTCACCCCGTCTATGGTCGCCTCAGCTGCGGAAACAGCTTTCACGGCGAGGTTTATCAACAGGTTTTCCCCAAGGCCTCAACATGCGCCACCAGAGCTATCCACACACCATCCACAGGATCATCAACAGGATGCGTTTGCGTCCCGCCCAGCAACGTCTAGCGTTGTCCGTCGCAGGGTTGGTTGCGCTTCCCCGCGGGGGGCTTGTCGGAGGCTGTGTCTAGCATCGCGACGGTAGCTTCGAACGTTTGTTCACATGCGATCGAGGAGGGAGAGGCGCCGCGTGGCTGTCGTCGATGACCGGGGTCGTCCGGGTGAGTACTCGGAGACGGAGCCGCCTCCCGGGGAAGACTTCGGGCGCCAGCCTCCGCAGGATCCCGCGGCCGAGCAGGCCGTGCTGGGCGGCATGCTGCTGAGCAAGGACGCCGTCGCCGACGTGCTGGAGAAGCTGCGTCCGAACGACTTCTACAAGCCGGCCAACCAACTCGTCTACGACGCGATCCTCGACCTGTACGGGCGAGGGGAGCCCGCCGACGCGGTCACCGTCGCCGCCGAACTCGACCGGCGCGGTCTGCTGCGCCGGGTGGGTGGGGCGCCGTATCTGCACACGCTGATCTCGACGGTGCCGACGGCGGCCAACGCGGGGTACTACGCCGAGATCGTCTCCGAGAAGGCGCTGTTGCGTCGGCTCGTCGAGGCGGGCACCCGCGTGGTGCAGTACGGCTACGCCGGCGCCGACGGGGCCGACGTCAACGACATCGTCGACCGCGCGCAGGCCGAGATCTACGACGTCACCGAGCGCCGCGCGGCCGAGGACTTCGTGATCCTGGAGGAGATCCTCCAGCCCACGATGGACGAGATCGACGCGATCGCGTCCGAAGGCGGAGTCTCCAAGGGCGTGCCGACGGGATTCACCGACCTCGACGAGCTGACCAACGGGCTGCACCCGGGTCAGATGATCGTGGTGGCGGCGAGGCCTGGTATGGGCAAGGCGCTGAAGCTCGACACCCCGCTGCCGACGCCCACGGGATGGACCACGATGGGCGAGGTCAAGGTCGGCGACCTGCTGATCGGCGCCGACGGCGAGCCGACGCGGGTGGTCGCGGCGACCGACGTGATGGTTGGCCGACCCTGCTACGAGGTCGAATTCTCTGACGGGACGGTCATTGTCGCCGATGCCGAGCATCAGTGGCTGACCGAGACGCGGGCGTCGCGGAAGTCCTCCGTCCGGACGACGCGCGAGCTCGCCGAGACGCTGGGTTCACATCATTCCGTCGCCAACGCCGCGCCCATTCAGGGCGCGGCAGCGGATCTGCTGATTCCGCCGTACACGTTGGGTGCGTGGCTCGCAGACGGGACATCGGCGGCCGCCCAGATCACCACGGCCGACCCGGAGATCCTGATGCGGATCGAGGGGGAGGACCGCGGGCTGTCGAGTGCGAGCCTGCGGACGATCGGGGTCCTCGGCGACAAGCACATCCCGATCGACTATCTGCGGGCATCGGAGGCCCAGCGCCGCGCGTTGTTGGCGGGTCTCCTCGATACGGACGGCACGGTCACCAACGGCGGTGCGATCCAGTACACCGGCACCAATCGCCGTCTGGTGGAGGACGTCGCCGAGCTGATCGTGTCGCTCGGGTACCGGTGCCAAACGATGAAGAAGTCGGTGTCCGGTCGTAGCGCTGACAGCTCGGTCGCCTACACGCTCAACTTCAGCACCGACGACGCGGTTTTCGGACTGCATCGAAAGGCTGTGCTACACAAGGAGCGTCGGCGCAGCACCAGCACCGTTCGGTCGGGCTCGAGGTTCATCACCGATGTACGCCCGGTCGCGAGTGTGCCGGTCCGGTGCGTCGAGGTGGACAACGAGGACCACATGTACCTGGCGGGGCGGTCCATGATCCCGACCCACAACTCCACGCTGGGCCTGGATTTCATGCGGTCCTGCTCGATCAAGCACCGGCTGCCGAGCATCGTGTTCTCGCTGGAGATGAGCAAGACAGAGATCGTGATGCGTCTGCTGTCGGCGGAGGCGAAGATCAAACTCGCCGATATGCGCTCGGGCCGGATGAGCGATGACGACTGGACGAAGCTGGCGCGCCGCATGAGTGAGATCAGCGAAGCGCCGTTGTACATCGACGATTCGCCGAACCTGACGATGATGGAGATCCGGGCGAAGGCGCGGCGACTCAAACAGAAGGCTGACCTGCGCCTCATCGTGATCGACTACCTGCAGCTGATGACCTCCGGTAAGCGCGTCGAGTCCCGTCAGCAGGAAGTCTCCGAGTTCTCAAGGCAGATCAAGCTTTTGGCCAAGGAGCTGGAAGTTCCGGTGGTCGCGATGAGCCAGCTGAACCGTGGCCCGGAGCAGCGCACCGACAAGAAGCCGATGCTGTCGGATCTCCGCGAGTCGGGATCGATCGAACAGGACGCCGACATGGTGATCCTGCTGCACCGGCCCGACGCTTTCGAAACCGACGATCCCCGCGGCGGTGAGGCCGACCTGATCGTGGCCAAACACCGTGCGGGACCGACGCGAACGGTCACCGTGGCGCACCAGCTGCACCTGTCGCGGTTCTCGAATATGGCGCGGTAGGGGACAAAGCTGTAGGTTCTCACGGATCGCGGCGGACTCTGACAGGTGATGGCGGATCCGCCAGCCGCTTACCTGCGACCGCCGTGTGTGCAGCGCCTGCCCAGCCGAAGCCACTGACTGACAGCGCTGCCATAGCGCTGCATGGCGTGCGGTCGGAATCCGACAGCGCGCAAGGGTTGATTCACAACGGATATGGGGGTCGGCCGGTGCCGCTGATCATCAGGTGTCCGTCAGCAGTCCGTTCGACGAGGCGTCCGAGGGCGTCGTGGTCGTCCATGCGCAACCGCACCGGCTCGCCGGCAGGCTTCACATGGTCGGGTGCGTCGAACACAGTGCCCTGCCAGTGATAGTGCCCGTCGAAGGGATTGACTGATCCCTTGAGGCGCACTCGCACCGCGTGCCGCGCCTCGCCGACGATCAGATCGGCCGCCCCGGTGTAGACGCCGTCATGGCCGACGGCACTCACAGGAAGTGGCTCCGCTTCCACATCCGGCGGGCCAACGGACCCATCAAACCCAACTCCTCCAAAAACTCGCCCAGCGATGCGAAGCCCAGCTTCTGCACATCGTGAAAGTGCTTGTTGGCCCGCGCTTGTCGTTGTGCGGCGGCTCCGTCGAGCCCGACCCGCTGATAAAGGCCGCGCCGAGTGAAGTTCTTCAGGTACAGCGTGGCGCCGAGCCCGTGCAGGTTCGCCAGGATCCATCGGGTACGCAACGGCATCTCGGCGACGTCGCGGCGGATTCCGTCACGCGCGAACTGGATGTGGCGCGCCTCCTCGGTCACGTGGATCCGCATCAGCCGCTGCACCAGCGGCTGTACTTCCTGACCGTCCTCCAGGATCCTGCGCTGTAGGGCGTCGAAGATCTCTTCGCCTACCAGCGCCGCGATCCACAGCATCGGACCGCGGAAGATGAACGGCATCGTGTTGACCGACCGCGCGTGACGTCCGGTCGGCCAGAACGGTTCCACCCCGATGCGCCTGATCGCCTTGCCGAACATGAGCATGTGTCGGGCCTCGTCACCGAGTTCGGTCAGGTCGTAGAAGGTGCTGTCCGCCGTCGGTGAGGAACGGATCATGCCCCGCAACAGTGACTGGTTGAGCATGTTCTCGAACCAGATGCCCATCGACAGGTAGTTGACGAGTTCGTGGCGCGACAGGTCGATGCGCTGCTGCACACTCATCTGCTCCCACAGCCGCGTCCCGTACAGGGAGGACATCTGCGGCGGCAAGAAGTACTTGTCGTCGGCCAGCGGGGCGGCCCAGTCGATGTCGACGACGGGCTCGTAGGACTTCTTCGCTGACCCCTTGAGCAGCCGCACCGCAACCCCTTCCCTGTCGGGGCGGCTCACGATGGGGGCAGGAGTGGCGGTCATGTCGCCATTGTCGATGTCCAGTGGGGGCAGGGTCTCGCCCACAGCGGCTAATCTTTGGCGCCCGCATTGACCTTTTCGGTCAGTCACCCCGGGAGGGGCCCTACTATCGCGGTATGCCGGAAGCGCGCAGCGACGCGACGAGAACCGTCGAACTGCCGCTGCGGACGCTGGAGGCGATGCGTACCGGACTTCCCGCGCTCATCGACCGGATGGTCGAAGCGGTCACCGCCGAGGTGCCGTCATTGGCCCAGGCGGCTCAGGAATCCTGGCGGCCGATCATCGACGCGTCGGCGGCCCAGCTGTTGAGTTCACTCATCGACGGCCTCCGCCCGGCGGCAGGCGCGGGTGCGGCGGTGCCGATGCAGGAGGTGCTCGACACCGCTCACCGGTTCGGCCGGCGCGAGGCCCGCAACGGTCGACCGCCGGAGGTTCAGCTGGCGGCCTATCGGGTCGGTGCCCGCGAACTGTGGCGCGACTGGAGTGCGCTGGCTGCTCACGACGGTGTGGACCGCGACCAGATCAGCGCCTTTGCCGAGATGTTCTTCGCCTACCTCGATCTGATCTCCGCGGCCGGAGTCGCGGGCCACGCCGAGGAACAGGCCAGGTCGGGTCTGGACCGTGAGCGCCGGCGCGAGCGCCTGGTTCGAATGCTGTTGGGTGACGCGACTTCCGGGGAACTCGACCTGGCAGCCGAGTACGCATCATGGGCCACACCGCGGACGTTGACCGCGGTCGCCATACCCAGCGCTCCGCAGCGCGGACGCGCCGCCGTCACGACGGATCCGCGCACGCTGCACGTCCCGCACGACGCGATCGACTCACACATCGGTCTCCGGGTCATGCTGGTCTGCGACGTCGGAGGTGCAGCGCGCCCGTCGTTCCTGGCTTCCCTCAACGGGTCCGGTGCCGTGGTGGGGCCCGCCCGCGACTGGAAGAACGCCAAATCCTCGATTCGACGGGTGATGCGCGCTGTGCACGTGCGGTCCACCGACTCTGCGGCGGTGCTCGACACCGAAGAGTTTCTTCCGGAGTTGGTCGTCAGCGCCGACGCCGAGGCCCTCGCGGACCTTCGTACGCGCGCGCTCGCACCACTGGTCGATCTCTCTGAGGCGGCCCAAGAGCGGCTCACCGAGACATTGCGGTCGTGGTTGCTGCACCACGGGCGCAGAGACGACGTGGCCGCCGATCTGTTCGTGTCTCCGTCGACAATCCGATATCGGCTACGACAGCTGCGTGAGGCCTACGGCGAGCGACTGCGCGATCCGCGGGTGATCGCCGAGCTGACAGTCGCTCTGGCAGCAGGGTCGGACATACAAGCGGGACGCCAGGTCACGACTCCACCGATCGAAGGAGAAGATCGATGTCCGATGCCATAGCGAGGTTGATGCACCAGAACCTCATGGCGGTCTTCAATGAGCGCGACAAGGTCAAACGCAGGATGGCCATCGACAGCACCTATACCGCGGACGTGCGCTGGACCGACGCCGAGGGGGTCACCACCGGGCGCGAGGCGCTCGAAGCCAAATGCGCGGCGTTGCAGTCCGGTTTGGGGGATCTTCAGTTCGAACCGGACGGCTCGGTCCACGAGCTACCCGGCTTTGCCCACCTCGCCTGGAAGTTGGTCAATCCGGCCGACGGGCAGATTCAGATGAGCGGCTTCGACGCCTTTCTCGTCGAGGACGGTCTGATCTCGGATCTGTGGACGGTACTCATTCCGCCGACGGGCGCGTAGCCGCGCCCCGTCGTGCCTGCACCGCCACCCGAATGAGCGGGCCCTACGTAGGGAAATCCGCGCTACGAGAGAGCTTTTCACTCGCCCGGATGTCGGCCAAGGTCTGCTCCAGCGCGTCGACCACGGCGTCGTATCCGCTGTTGCCCAGAACCAGTCGAGGCGGAGACCAATCTTGTTCCATCGCGGCGATCACCGCACGGGCACCGCGGTGCGGATCGCCGGGCTGCTTACCGTCCATCTCGACGAAGGTGGCGCGCACCTGCTCGAGCATCTCGTGGTAGTCCGAAATCTGCTCCGCGACAGGCTCATCGGCGAAGCCGGCGTAGGCGTTGGTGCGGAACGCGCCTGGCTCGACTGCCAGCACCGAGATGCCCTGCCCGGCCACTTCGTCGCGCAGCGCGTCGGTGACGGCTTCGATGGCGAACTTCGTCGCGCTGTAGTAGCCGAACCCCGGTGCTGCCACCAGCCCGGCCACCGAAGACACGTTGACGATCCACCCGCTGCCGCGGGCGCGCATCCCCGGCAGCGCCGCACGGACCACCGAGAGCACCGCTAAGAAGTTCAGCTCGAACATCGCCCGCACCGAGGATTCGTCCATCGCCTCGATCGATCCGAACCAGCCGCGGCCGGCATTGTTCACCAGGACGTCGATGCCGCCCATGTGCTCTTCGGCTGCGCGCACCGCTTGGCGCACCTGCGCCGCGTCGGTGACGTCCAACGGCACGACCAGAGCGCGGTCGCCGTACTGGTCGGCCCATGTCGCCAGCTCGTGCGGGCGCCGGGACGTGAGCACCACGCGGTCGCCCGTCTCGAGGGCCGCCTCGGCGAACGCGACGCCGAAACCGCCGGGCGTGCCACCGGTGATGAACCATCTCCTGCTCATGGCTCGATCACCACCCGGCTGATCAGCTCCCCGTCGAAGGTGAAACGGTAGTGCAGGTCGGCGACGCCGCCGGGGAAGTCGCCCTCCAGGTGCTGCCCGACCTCGACAGTCGTACCGGGCCGCCGTTCGAATACTGTCGCGCCGGTGAATTCGGTGGTGTAGGTGTACTCGCTGGCCGCAGTCGCGATCCAGTTCCCGATGTCGTCATGTCCCTTGTAGTCGTGGCCCTCGTCGGTGACGACGGCATCGATGGTGAGGGTGGCCAGCGCTTGATCCACCTGGCGGGCATCGAGCGCGGTCATGAACGTTCTTACGGTGTCCGGGAGTGCATCCCAGTGTGTGGTGTTGGTCATGACGCCACGATGGAGGTTGCCGTAAGGGGAAGGTCAACCCCAGGGCGCAGAAATTTTGGCGACGCGCCGTGATGTTGCCCTTCCCCTAGCGGGAGAGTGCACGATGGCCTCACCCACCACGGCAGAGGCAGCCGATCGCAGAGGAGGACGCCATGGGCGCACGGGTTTCGATCGGCGATTTCGCCGTGATGACCAGCCTGAGCAGAAAGGCGCTACGGCACTACCACGACATCGGGATCCTCGAACCAGCACACATCGACGCCCACACCGGTTACCGCTTCTACGACACCAGCCAGGTCGACCATGCCCACATCATCCGCCGGTTCCGATCGCTCGGGATGTCCATTCCCGACATCAAGGCGCTGCTGAGTACCGAGGACGCCGCGGCCCGTACGCAGATCATCACCACCCATCTCGAACAGATGGAGGCGCAGCTGCAGCAGACTCGGGACACCGTGGGCGCGCTGCGCGAGTTGCTTTCCCCTGTTCACGTGCCCGCCCACGTGGAGGTGCAGCACAAGCCGGCGCTCGCCGTGTGGTCCGTCGGTGCCACCGTCGACGTTTCCGATATCGACGACTGGTTTGGCGCGGCGTTGACCACACTGCGCGACGCGGTTGCGGCGGCGGGGAGAGAGCCTGTGCTGGTCGTGCCGGGAGGCCTCTACGACCGAGCCCTGTTTCTCGAATCACGTGGCACAGCGACGATGTTCGTCCCCGCTCCAGAATCCGCGGACCCGCCCGACGGCGTCCTCGCCGAGGTCTTGCCTCCGGCCGAGTTCGCGGTGCTCACGCACGCCGGTGGCCACGACGGCATCGACCGCAGCTACGCGGCGCTCGGACGCTACGTGAACGAGCATCTGATCAGCCATCAGGGACCGATCCGTGAGCACTACCTCGGCGCGACGCCTTCGAATCCGATGACGTTCAGCGCCACGGAAATCTGTTGGCCGATCTTCAGCACCACCGCGCCGCCGCACTGAAAGTCGAATCAGATCAGGACTGACCGCCGAGGGTGGCGTCGACGCCGCTGAGGGTGATCTCGAACGGCCCCTGTTGCTTGTCGAGAATGTAGACCGATATCTGGTTGATGAGCGACGGGTCCATTGTCCGCGGCGCATCGGGTGCGGGATCAAAGCGCATCCCGACGGGCTGGAAGCCCGTGACGGGCAATTCATAGGTTCGCTGGACGCCGGCGTCGGTGGTGAAGCGCTGGATGTAGGACCAAGGCTGCCCTTCGATGCCCGCCTCGAGGACGTAGGTCTTGCCGTCACCCTGTCCGCGCACGCGCAGCGATGTCGCGCCTGCCGCCAGTCGCCCGAGGGTGGGGTCCTGGGGGCTGCGGGCCGAGGCGAAGCCGCCGTTGTTCGCCAGCGAGATGGTGCCCGAGAACACGAGGCCACCGTCTCCGAACGCGACCTGCGAGGTGGATACACCACCCATGACGGGGTCGTTGACCGTCGTCCAGGTGGCCACCTCGCCGGGATCGTCGAGGTCGACCAGAACGACGTCGGTCCCTTGCGATTCCGCTGTCGGCGAGGTCGTCGGCTCCTGGGCATTGGCGGGTTGCTCGGTGCCTCCGCAGGCCACCACCAGGAGTGCCGAGCAGGCGACGGCGATGCCGGCGAGCCGGCGCTGTGACAGGTGGCCTTTGCGCATTCTCAACACCCACTCGGTTCGGCGGTCATCTCTCGGCTTCGCATCGGCATGCCGTCGATCACGGCGTAGATGGTGCGCAGATCCGGGACGTCGGTGACGCGAAATTTCTCGCCGCCATCTTTCCCGATCAACACGACCGCGAAGTCGTTCCCGCCGATGCCGAATCGGTCGGCCAGGCGCTGGGTTTCCTCGGCGCCGATCACGCCACCGTCGAGCATGCTGGTGCCTTCGGTCACTACCTGGCCGAGCACCATGTCCCGAGCGACGAAGTCACAGCGGGTCGCCGCGATTCGGCTCATCGTGTCCGCGAGGCGGGGATCGGCGTCCGTCGGAGCGAACACCAGCAGGGGGCGACGCTCCCAGCGGTAGTCCTCGAGTCCGGCAGCCGCGGCGGTCGCGGATCCGAGCGCGACCGCGGCCAGGATCATGACCAGCACGAGTGCCGATCGCCGGGCGTTGAGTCGGGTCGCCATAGTGCTTCTCGAGCTTACGCACCGAAGGCGACGGCCACCCGGCTCGCACGGTGACACAAAGATGACCAGATTCCCGAAACTGTCTGCTCCACCGCTGTGCTGCTTTACCTTGAGCCCGACTGCAGCAACGTGGTCGTCAATATCGAGGTTGGGGAAATCTATGGCACAGCTGTCAGCGTGGATGGGTGCAGGCGTGGTGGCGGCGGGCGTGTCCGCGGCGTTGATCGCCGGGGCCGACACCGCAACCGCCGATACCGGCTCCGGGGCGACGGGAGGCACCGCCGGTGCGTCCGACACCGCCGCCGAGCGCCACAGCGCGAAGCCGCCGAAACGCGAAACCAAGGATGCCGACACCACGGACTCCGACACCAAGGACTCCGACACCAAAGACGCTGACGCCGACTCGGACACCAAAGACGACGCCGACGCCGATGCCGACGACGCATCCGGCCCGTCCGAGGAGAGCGTGGAGCCGGACGTCGAGGTCGGCCCCGGCCCGGACCCTTCCGGCGCCACGCCCGTGGTCGACGACGAAGACACGACCGAACCCGAGTCGAATGCTGCACAGCCTGTCGGCGCCACCGAGCGGCCAGAAGACCAGACCGAGGCCCCCGCTTCGACCGACCCACAACCCGCGCAAGACACTGCTTCCCCCGAGCCGCAGAGCGCTCCGTCGGTCGACCAGGTTGCCGCCCAACGGGTCTCGGCGACCGTCGAGGCGTCGGCTACCTCGGCCGAGGCGCCGCCGCGCACGCTGCAGGACGTGCTGCAATCCCTGTTCACCGAGATCATCGGGGCGGCCATCCGGTTCGTCGCCGGCCCGCCGGTGGTCCCGGCAGGCGTCAACGTCACGGTGCGCACTTCCCGGCTGGAGATCACCGAAGGACGCTTCGTCAGCGCGCACTGGTACTACCCGGACGGTACCGAACTGCCGGAGCGGTTCATCTACCTGCAGCACGGCTTCCGGGGCGTCGGCGCCATGTACAGCAAGACCGCATCCTGGCTGGCCGAGCGCACCAACAGCATCGTCGTGGTGCCGACGCTGTCCTCGAATCCCCTTGTCCGAGACGGGTTCTGGCTTGGCGATGACCAGGTGTACCGCGCCACCGCCGATCTTCTCCTCGGGGATCGCGACGCGCTCATGGCCAGTGCGGTGGCCGCGGGCTTCGCCCGCAAGTACGGCGCCGAGGCCACGCTGCCGCAGCGGTTCACCCTGGTCGGCCATTCACTGGGTGCGGGGGTCGCCGCGGGTGCCGCCGGCTACTACGCCGATGCGGTCGCGGCCAGCGGCGCGGTCAACCAGCTGGCCGGGATCGTCACGCTCGACGGCGCGCCCCCCGGGTCGGTGCTGGCCGATGCTCTCGACAAGCTGGAAAGTCTCGGCGCCTACGTGCCGGTGATCGAGCTCGGTGCCCCCCGGAAGGACGGCACGCCGCGCCGGGTCGATGCGGCGCTCAACGACCACCGGCCCGGGCACTTCAACGGGGTGGTTCTCGACGACGGGCAGCATCTGGATTCGATGCAGGGCGGAAGCTGGGCCATCCAGCTCATCTCGTATCTCAACCAGGGGTTTCCGACCGAGCAGAACAAAGAGGCCGCACAGACTCTGATCGCGGGGTGGATCAACGACATCTTCGCGGGCCGGATCGATTCGTCGACGGGTGTGTGCGCGGGCGAGGGGTGCGCGGGAATCTACGACGAGCCCGGGCAGGCGGTATCGGTGGAGACTGCGAAGGGGGCCGCCACCGGGGTGGTGATCGGTACGCAGGTCGCTCTGGAGAGGACCGAGTTCCGCCCTCCGGCGGTGACGTCTCTGGTGTCGAGGCGCTCGACCGCGTTGCGTCTGGCGATCGCGGGGTGACCTGGGGCTTCAGAGGTCGAGCGCCTCGATCGTGGCCCCCGGGTTGGGGCCCAGCAGTGCGGCCAGCCGCGGGCTGAGATCTCGGCATGCGCCCAGCAGCGGACCCACCAGGCGCGAAAGCGCCTGAGGCCGCACGCGCTCTGCGGGTCCGGCGATCGTCATGGATCCCAACACGATTGGTGCAGTCGCCGGATTATCGGGTGCGGCCAGCAGGGGTACCGAGACGCCGTTGACACCGGGGTGATTCTCGCCGTAGGACGTTTCATACCCCCGGTCGCGAATGGCGGTGAGCTGCTGGGGCGTCACACCGTCCAAGTCGACGTCGGCAAGCTCCGTCTCGGGCAGGTAGGCCAGGATGATCCGGCCACTGGCGCCGGATGCCAGCGGTGAGCGCTCCCCGAGCACCCCGGCCGGGTCGAGGAGCGGCCCTGAGCGCGCCGGCACGCCCAACACCAGCACCCGAAAGTCGCCGGCCCGCAGGTGCACCACGGCGGCCTCCCCGCTGACGGCCGCCAGCCGGGCGACGATCGGGTGCATCAAGCGCAGCATGGCCGGTCGCGGACCGATGACAGTCGCCAGCGCCAACGCCCGGCTGGCCAACCGGTAGCCGGACCGGCCGAGATGGTGCACGTAGCCCTCATGTTCGAGTGCCTGCAGAATGCGGAACGCGTTCGACTCCGAGAGGCCGGCGCGGGCGGCGACATCGCGCAGCGTCGCCGGTTGGCGCATCCCGGCGAGGGTCTCCAGCACATGCAGCCCGCGCAACGCGGTCGAAGCCACCAGCCGATCGTACTTGCCGATTGCGCAAGTTAACTGGCGTCGGCCGCTCCAGTTCTCTGCACTGGGTGCATGACCACATTCACCGAGCATCCCCCGGCAGTAGACACAACCGGCCACGGTCCCAGCGCCCCCGACGGCCCGACGGGCCGGCTGGTGAACTGGGTGGGCACCCTGGAATGGGACCAGGTGCCCGACCCGGTCCGGACGCGGGCGGCCCACCTGGTTTTGGACGGCCTCGGCTGCGCGCTGGTCGGGGCGCAGCTGCCCTGGTCGCGCATCGCCACGGATGCCGTCTTGGGTGTCGAGGGCCACGGTGCTGCGGCCGTCATCGGGACCGGGCGGACCACCACCCCGTCCGGCGCCGCACTGCTCAACAGCACCTTCATCCAAGGCTTCGAGCTCGACGACTTTCATCCCGTGGCACCGCTGCACTCGGCCTCACTGCTGATTCCGGCACTGCTCGCGACGGCGGCGCACCTGGACCGACCGGTGAGCGGGCAGGATCTGCTTACGGCGGCGATCGTCGGCTTCGAGACCGGCCCGCGGATCGGCTACGCACTGGGCGGCACCGAGATGTTGTCCCGCGGCTGGCATTCCGGTCCGATCTTCGGCGGGATCGCCGCCGCGCTCGCCGGCGGCAAGCTTCGCGGGCTCGACGGCGAGCAGCTCGAGGACGCGGTCGGCTTCGCCGCCACCCAATCCGCGGGACTGATGTCTGCCCAGTACGAGGCGATGGGTAAGCGGATGCAACACGGTTTCGCCGCCCGCAACGGCTTCTACTCCGCCGCGCTCGCGCAGTCCGGCTACACCGGCATCGATCAGGTCCTGGAGCGTCCCTACGGGGGCTTCCTGGCCGTCTACGGCGAAGGCCATCACCCCGAGCCCGCGGCAGTCACCCGCGGCCTCGGCGACGACTGGGAGACCACCACGATCATGGTGAAATCCTGGGCGGTGATGGGCGGCCTGCACGGTGTGGTCGAGGCCGCCCGCACTCTTCGGGACCGCCTGGCCGGCCGCACGATCGACCGCATCGACATCCGCGTCGGCGACGTCGTCTACCACCACGGCTGGTGGCGGCCGCAACGACCGCTGACCGCGATCGGCGCCCAGATGAACATCGGCTACGCCGCCGCGGTCACGCTGCTCGACGGTGTCGCGTTACCGCAGCAGTTCACCGCCGAACGCCTCGACGCCGACGATGTGTGGCAGCTGCTGGAGCGCGTCCACGTCGAATTGGACACCGGCATCGACGAATTGGCACCCATCGAGCGCTTCCAGACACACCTCACGCTGACCTTCACCGACGGCAGCATCGAGACCGCATCGATGATCGCGCCGCACGGCAACCCGTCGGATCCGGTCACCGACGACGAGATCGTGGACAAGTTCCACAACCTGGTCGAGCCCGTCATGCCCGGGGACCGCGCCACCGCGATCCAGCACGCGGTCCTCGGGCTACCGGAGGCCGCAGACGTCGCACCGCTGGTGGAGCTTCTGGCCGGCCCGGTCGGAAGGGCACTGGATCTGAGACGCGGCGCATGAGTAACCTCGGCTGCCTGCTCCGCGGAGTTCGGGCCGGTGGTCACCGCAGCAGGCCGGCGCGGATCGACGTTCCCGAGACGATCGTCGTCACCAGCGATGCCTTCGACGATGGCGGAACCATCCCGGTCGAGTACGCCGGTAAAGGCGTGGGCGACAACCGATCACCGGCGCTGCGCTGGTCCGGTGTGCCCCACGGCACCGAGGCACTGGTGCTGATCATCGAAGACGACGACGTACCGCTGCCCCGCCCCCTGACGCACACGATCGCGATCCTCGATCCCAGGACCGACCACATCGACGAAGGTGCACTGCAACCCATCAGCACCGAGATCCGGTTCATCAAAACCCCGCTTGGACAGGGATGTTCAGGGCCACGCCCGATACCCGGTCACGGTTGTCACCACTACCGCTTCCATCTGTTGGCACTGAATGCCCCGGTGCCCGCGACCGTCGGCACCAAAGGCCGACTCTTGCGGTCGATGAGCGAGCACGCGATCGCTCGCGGCACGCTGACCGGTGTCTACCAGCGGCCCTGACCTCAGTCGTCGCTCGTCGCTCCCGGCGCTCGGGTGCGTGACAGGTGCACCTTCAACGCGAGCTGCAGCGGGAACCACTCCGACGGCTCCATCACGTCGATGCCGCTGAGTTCGGCGGCCCGAGCCAGCCGCTGAGTCAGGGTATTGCGGTGCACGATGAGCTCACGGCTGGCCACGCTCTGACTGCGGTAGTGCAGGAACACCGACAGCGTGTCGAGTAGTTCGGTGCCCTTGACCCGGTCGTACTCGGCGATCCTGGCGATTGCCGTGGCGTACCGATCACGAATGGTGTCCACTCCGGAGACGCGCATCAGCAGCATGTGATGCCCGACGTCGTCGAGGGTGAAGACGCCGTTCGGATTGTCGAGGCGGCTGCCGATCGCCATCGCGTCGCGCGCCTCGGCCAGTGCGCTCCCGAGCTCCGCCGCCGCCGACACCGGCCGCGAAACCCCGAAGGTGACGGCGTGCCCGGCAGCTCGCAACCGGGAACACACCTCCAGCAACGGTATTCGCAGCGCGTCCACCGACGCGTCGTCGCCGTGCCACGGCACGATCGCCACCGTCTGGTGCGGGGTCGAGGAGAACAGGGTGCCCGAGGGCAGCGCCGCGCTGTCGGCCAGCAGCTCGCCGAGTGCCGGGGTGGCCGGGCGCCGCTCTGCCGCGCGTAACGCGACGGTGGAGGTGCTGGCCACCACGAAAACATGACCGGCCGAGGCATCCAACCCGACGGCCGCTGCGCGGGAACGTAACTCGTCGGCGCTGAGCCGTCCCGCGGTCAGATCGCGCAGGAACCAGTTGAGCCTGTTGCGGGAGAACAGTTCATCGGTCAGCATCGCCAACCGGATCGCCAGCGCGGCCTGATGCGCCACGGCTGCGGCCAGGGCCGTCTCGGCGATGGTGAACCGCCGGGCGGTCAGTCGGTAGCAGGCGAGCACGCCGAACTCCTCGGCGCCGACGCGCACCGGGCAGCTCGTCACCGCGCCGGCGATACCCTCGAACGCACGGTTCACCGACTGCGCGGCGCTGTGCCAGTCCGTGATCCCGTTTCGGACGTCCATGTCGACGGTGAGCAGTCGCGCGCGAAGCGTCTCGACCTCGGTTCCCGGCGCATCGGTGCGCACCTTGGTGTGCATCCGGTCCGCACCCGACGGATCGGTCACGAGGGCGACCACCACGTCCACCTCCCCGGCTTCGGCGAGGAACTCGACCGCGTAATCGACGGTCGCGCCGGTCGACGACCCCGAGGCGACCATCGACGCCAACTCGGTGAGGCCGTCGGCCACCGCGCCCAGGCGACGTCCGGCCTGACGTTCCCGCGCGGTGTCGAACACGGGCGCGACGAGTGCCGCCATCCGTTCGACGAACTCCACCTCGCCGGGCTCGAACTGATGACCGGTGGTGGCCCACACCGTGATCGATCCCAGCGGCTCCGCGCGCGAGGAGACGATCGGCACCGAGAAGATCGCGCCGTAACGCTCCTCGCCGATACCGGGGTAGGGCAGAAATCTCGGGTCACCCGCGGGCTCGTCGGGCACCAGGTAACTCTGCTTCGTGGCGGCCACCCAGCCGGTGACGCCCTCGCCGTAGGCCAACCGCAACGCACCCACGTGCTCGGCGGCGGGGCTTTCGGTCGCGCCGGTCAGCACGAGTTCCCTTGTGGCGGTGTCGTAGACGTAGGCGTAGACATCGCGGGTGGTGCGCTGCGCCTGGATCGCCTCGGCGACACCCTGGGCGACGAGCGCCACATCGTCGGTGGAGAACAGGACCTGCGCTATGTGCTCGACGGCGCGCAGTTCCACCTGCGGTAGCGAGTCATCGGGCATGACCCATCGTAATTCTCCGGATCCGTGGCCGGGCAGCATTGCCGGTGACTCAGATGCGGGTCAGATAACGCGCGGTCTCCCAATCGCTGACGGCTTCGCGGTGGCGGTCGCGCTCCCAGATGCGGGAGGCCAGATAGTGGTCGACGAACGCGTCGCCGAACGCGGTGCGGGCGGTGGTGCTGGATGCGAGCGCGTCGACGGCTTCGGCCAGCGAGCGGGGGAGTGGCGGTGCGTCGCCGTCGTAGGCGTTGCCGAGTACCGGTGCGGGCGGCTCCAGTTGGTTCTCCACGCCGTGCAGCACCCCGGCCAGGCACGCCGCCAACGCCAGATAGGGATTGGCGTCGGCGCCCGGCAGACGGTTCTCCATCCGGCAGGCCGCTTCGTCATTGGCGATGGCGCGCAGCGCCGCGGTGCGGTTGTCGGTGCCCCACACCGCTGCGACCGGCGACCAGGACCCCGGCACACGACGCTTGTAGGAGTTGACCGTCGGGCAGTACAGCGCGGTGAAGTCGCCCATCGTGGCCAACTGACCGGCCACCGCGTGGCGCATGAGGGCCGACGGGCCGTCGCCGGACCACATCGCGTTGCGGGCGGGCTGGGCCAGCGACTGCATGCTCTGGTGGATGTGGGCACTGGAGCCGGCCGCGTCCGTGGACACCTTAGCCATGAAGGAGGCGAGATATCCGTGCTGCTCGGCGATCCGCCGCACACCGTTCTTGTAGATCGCCACGCGGTCGGCGGTGGTGAGCACGTCGGCGTGCTCGATGTTGATCTCGATCTGGCCGGCGCCGTACTCGGTGTTGGACGCCAGGATGGGGATGCCGCAGGCGCGCATGCCTTCCCGGATCGCCCCGATGACATGTTCGAGCGCGCTGTGCCGGTTCAGGCTGAACGTCGCGATGCCCGGTGCCGCGGGGGTGAGGTCCCGGTATCCCTTCGCGGCGGCGGTCTCCGGCGTCTCGCGGTAGAGGTAGAACTCCAGTTCGTATCCGGCTGTGAGCTGGTAGCCGAGCGTAGCGGCGCGCGCCACCTGGCGGGCCAGCACCGTGCGCGGGGCGACGGGCACCGCGGAACCGTCGGTGTGCACGACGTCGCACAGCACGAACGCGTGTCCCGGCTCCCACGGCACCGGTCGCAACGTCGTGAGGTCCGGCATCAGCACCACATCGGAATACCCGGTGTGCCAACCGGATAGCGTGAAGCAGTCCATCAACGTGTCTTCGATGTCCCAGCCGAAAACGATGTTGGGGATCGACGATCCACGGGGTGCGATCGAGTCCAGGAAGAAGTCGGCCGGCACGAACTTGCCGCGCATCTGGCCGTCGAGATCGGTCATCCCGAACTGCACGGTGGTGATGTGATGGCGTTCGAACAGTGCACGGGCGGCGTCCACGGCGGAGCCCGCCCGTCCGTTCACCGTCCGGGTCTGCGTGCCGTCAGTGGACACGTCGGTCATCGTCGAACTCCTTCCGAAGCAACGGAGTCACCTGACATCACGACGAACCTAACCCGACTGCGTCGACGCGGTCTGCGTGCAGGGTGTCCATAGTTTCATGGCATGCCGGCCGCAGGCCCCGTTCGGCGACATAGCTTCTGCTCACGGCCGAACCGGTCGTCGACGCCGCGAGCGGAGGATGACGCGGAATGCCCAACTGGTGCGACATGAATCGCGATGACGTGGCGGCGGCCGCACGTTCGGGAGCGGTCGCGGTCCTGCCGCTGGGGGCGATCGAACAACACGGCGCCCACCTGCCCACCGGCACCGATGCCCTGCTGGCCGTCGCCGCCACGGCCGCAGCCGTCGCACGCACCGGCGACGTGCTGCTTCCCGCGGTGGCGTACGGTTGCTCGCTCGGGCACACCGCGCGGTGGCCGGGCACGGTGTCGCTGTCGGTCGAGACGTTGACCGCGATCGTCACCGACATCGGGCGCTGGGTCCTCACCTCCGGCTTCCGCAAGCTTGTGGTGATCAACTCCCACGCCACCAACGGCCCCTCGGCGCAGAGCGCGCTGCTCACACTGCGGCACGAACATCCCGCGCTACGAACCTGTTTCGCATCGCTGTACGACATCAGCGCCGAGGCGCACGCGGGCTACTTCAGCGACGCCACCGATCCGCACGCGAACGTCGCCGAGACCTCGATGGTGCTGCATCTCGACCCGGGACTGGTCATGCTCGACCGCGCGGTCGACGAAGAGGACCGCACCGCTGGGCGTGTGCTGACCTATCCGATGCCCGACGTGACTCACAGCGGCGTCGTCGGCCGACCCACGTCGGCGTCCGCGCAGACCGGCACGGCCCTGTTCACCGCGGTCGTCGACGGAGTCACCCGCCTGCTGGAACGGGTCCGCGCCGAGACCGAACCGTTTCCCGATCGCACGGCGGAGTCGCCGTGGAACAACCAGCACATCCCCACGAAAGGACCGTTATGAACATCCCCTTCCGCAGTCTGCTCACCTGCGCCGCATCTGCTGCGGTGTTCCTCGCCGCGGTCGCTCCCGGCGGCCCGGCGCACGCGCAACCCGGGGAGGTGAAGAACGTCGTGCTGGTCCACGGCGCCTTCGCCGACGGGTCCGGCTGGCGGGGCGTTTACGACGATCTCGTCGGCCGGGGATACCGGGTCACGATCGTGCAGAACCCTCTCACCTCGCTGAGCGACGACATCGCCGCGACCCGCCGCGTCGTCGAACGCCAAGACGGGCCCACCCTGCTCGTCGGCCACTCTTACGGTGGTGCCGTGATCACCGCGGTCGGAGTGGACCCGAAGGTGAGCGGGCTGGTCTACGTCTCCGGACTGGCGCCCGATGCCGGCGAGACGATCGCCCAGCAGTACGCCGACTACCCCGCCCCACCCGCCTTCGTGATCGAGACCGGACCCGACGGTTTCGGGTTCCTGAACGCCGAGAAGTTCAAAGCCGGTTTCGCCGCGGACACCACCGACGAGGTCGCGGCGTTCCTGCGCGACGCCCAGGTGCCGATCAACATGTCGATTTTCCAAGACGTCTTCACCGACGCGGCCTGGCGGACCAAGCCCAGTTGGGCGGTGATCGCCACTCAGGACCAGGCGATCGACCCCAGGATGCTGCGGCAGAGCGCCGATCGGATCGGCGCACAGATCACCGAGGTCGCAGCCAGTCACGTCGCGTTCCTCACCCATCCCGGGGTCGTCGCCGACGTGATCGACAGAGCCGCCAAGGAATCGGGCCAGATGTGAGTGTCGTCAGGGCGCCAGGCGATCAACCGTAGGCTCGGTGCAGGAAGTCGTCGACCAGTGGCACCACATCGTCGAGATGGGTCTCCAGTAGCCAGTGGCCGCCACCGAGAAGATGCAGCGGTGCGCCGGGCAGGTCGCGGTGATAGGCACGGGCCGACTGCTCGGGCATATAGCCGTCGTGCGGACCCCAGACGATCAGCGCGGGAGGCTGCTGCTCACGCAGGTATGCCTGCTCGGCCGGAAACCACGCCAGGTTGGTCGGCTGATCCTCGAGCAGACGGATCAGGTTGGCGATGCGCTCGGGGGTGTTCATCAGCGACCAGTGCAGCGTCCACAGGTCGGGACCGATGCGGTCGGCGATGTCGGCGGGAAGTTCACCACGGAACTCGCTCTCGAAGCCGCCGAGCGTGACGTGCTGGGCGATCGCACGCCGTGCGCCCGGGCCGGGGTTGTTCCAAGACTCCCTGAGGAAGTCGTACTTAGGACCGAAGGTGTCCTCGTAGATGTCGCCGTTCTGGATGACGAGCCCGGCGACTCGGCCGGGATGGGCCATTGCCAATTGCAAACCGAACTGGGAGCCGTAATCGTGGAGCCAGATGACGTAGCGGTCGAGCTTCATCGCGTCGACGAACGATTGCAGGAAGCCCGCGTACGCGGCGAAGGTGTACTCGAAGCTGTCGACGGAAGGCGTTGCACTGTAGCCGAACCCGGGCAGGTCTGGGGCGAGGAGGCGCCATCGGTGGCCGAGTGCGGCCATCAGGTTGCGGTAGACATACGACGAGGCCGGGTAGCCGTGGGGGAGCAGCAGGACGGGGGCATCGGCAGGGCCTGCGGCGCGGTAGAACGTGTCGACGCCGTCGACCGTGATGCGGTGGTGAGTGACGGGGCTCATGCCCGTTCCAACACGACCCGAGCCGTAGTCGTTACCGCCGAGATGGACCGCGCAGCCATGGCCCCGGAGGTGGCCGGCATTGCGCTTCGGGAATACGACCACCCTGTGACCTGTCGTACTAGCCGTGACCGTGAGACTTGGGCTACAGATACCGAACTTCTCCTATGGCCTACCCGTAGGCGAACTCTTCGCGGCGGTGAAGTCGCAGGTGCAGGAGGCTGAGGCCGCCGGATTCGACACCGTGTTCCTGATGGACCACTTCTATCAGCTGCCGGGCTTGGGCGCCCCGGACGAACCGATACTGGAGGCCTACACCACCTTGGGAGCGCTGAGCGCCGTCACCGACCGCGTGCAGCTCGCGACGTTGGTCACCGGGAACACCTACCGGAACCCCACGTTGCTCGCCAAGGAGATCACCACACTGGACGTGATCAACCGCGGGCGCATGATCCTGGGCGTCGGAGCGGGCTGGTTCGAGCTGGAGCATCAACAGCTCGGCTACGAATTCGGCACGTTCGCCGAGCGATTCGAGAAGCTGGAAGAAGCTCTGCAGATCATGATTCCGATGATCCACGGAGACCGGCCGACCTTCGAGGGCAGGTGGTACCACACCGAGAGCGCCATCAACGAGCCCCGGTACCGCGACCATATCCCGGTGCTGCTCGGCGGAAGCGGCGAGAAGAAGACCTTCCGGCTGGCAGCCCGGTACGCGGACCACCTCAACATCATCGCGCCCATGGACGAGCTTCCCGCCAAGTTGCGCGTGCTCGAGGAGAGATGTGCCGAAATCGGTCGTGATCCAGCGACCTTGGAAACCAGCGGCTTTCTCACCGTGGTGATCGACGGCGAACCCTCGGTCGACATGGAGGAAGCTACCGGCGGCCGCGCTGTCCACGGCACACCCCAACAGGTCGCCGAGGAGATCCAGCGACGTGTGTTCGACGTCGGAGTCGACGGGGTGATCATCAACCTGCCGACGCACGGCTACACGCCAGGGCTCGTCACGAAGGTGGGGGAGGCGCTGAGCCAGCTGCCCAGCTGATCGCACGCCAACCGGGGCGCGATTGCCACCAACCGTAAGGGGGGCGATGAACAACAGCCACCGCGGCACCGGCACGCCGGATATGCCGGCACCTTTCACGTGGCACGCCACCGACAAGCAGCTCGCCGACCTCCGCGACCGACTTCGGGCCACTCGATGGCCCGATACCCCCGATGACGTCGGGTGGTCGATCGGTGTGGACACCTCCTATCTGCGCGAGCTCGTCGAGTACTGGGCGAACGACTTCCAGTGGTCCGAACAGGAGGAAGCCCTCGCGACGTCGCCGCGCTTCTCGGTGCCGATCGACGGACTCGACATCCATTTCGTCCACGCCCGAGCCGCGTCGCCTGACGCACTGCCCCTGGTGCTGAGTCACGGGTGGCCCGACTCGTTCTGGCGATACTCGAAAGTCATTCCACTGCTGACCGATCCGGGCCGTTACGGGGCCGACCCGGCCGATGCGTTCGATGTCGTCGTCCCCGACCTACCCGGGTTCGGGTTCTCGCAGCGGCCACCGCAGGCCCTCGACGCCATTGAGGTCTCGCGAATGTGGGCGCGTCTCATGGAGATCCTCGGTTACCGGCGCTTCGGGGCGGTCGGCGGCGACATCGGCAGCAGCGTCAGCCGTTTTCTCGCCCTGGACTTCCCGGATCGTGTCGTCGCGGTGCATCGCATGGACGCCGGGTTGCCGACCGGCGACCCGACGGCGAACGATCTGACACCGGCAGAGCGGCAGTGGATCGCCACGGCAACGACGTGGGGTGCCGTAGAGGGCGGGTACGCCGCGATACACCGCACCAAACCGCAGACCGCCGCCACCGCCCTCAACGATTCGCCGGCTGGTCTGGCCGCGTGGATCGTGGAGAAGCTCCGGGCGTGGAGCGACTGCGACGGCGATATCGAGAGTGTCTTCACCAAAGACGAGATCCTCACCAACGTGTCGATCTACTGGTTCACGTCGACGATCGGCTCGTCGATGCGGATGTACCGGGCGAACGCCCAGATCGACGCCGGACAGCTTGCCCGGCGCATCGAAGCGCCCTCGGGCTATTCGTTGTTCGCCGGCGACATCGTGCGACCACCGCGCGCATGGCTGCACCGAATGAGCAATGCCGTCTACATCAGCGAACCCGCTCACGGCGGGCACTTCGCCCCATTCGAGCAACCTCAGCTCTACGCCGCGGAATTGCGCGACTTCTTCCGTCCCTACCGACATCGCCAGCCCTGGTAGCTGTTTTCCTAGGAAGACGGGTGCCTGTTGCGGGCGCCGCCAAACACGTTGACTCTCCGGTGACAGGGGCAATACCACCGAGCACTGGAGAGTTGTGATGTCGAGTTCCATTCCGGCCGAAGTCGGGGATTACGACCGAATGATGGCACTGCTCACCGGCTACTGGGTCAGCCAGATGGTCAATGCCGCAGCAGTTTTCAACATCGCTGACCATCTCGCGGCCGGGGCGGACACGGCTGATGCGATCGCCGATGCCGAATATGCCGACCGCGACGCCATGCGCCGGCTGTTGCGGTCCTTGGCCTCGATCGGGCTTGTCACGTCCACCGACGGCGCGCGCTTCGGCGCCACGTCCTTGCTGGGCACACTCCGCAGGGACGATCCG
The DNA here is from genome assembly GCF_010725485.1 of Mycolicibacterium parafortuitum. Classification (NCBI taxonomy): domain Bacteria; kingdom Bacillati; phylum Actinomycetota; class Actinomycetes; order Mycobacteriales; family Mycobacteriaceae; genus Mycobacterium; species Mycolicibacterium parafortuitum. Next base: position 1,550,199 of record NZ_AP022598.1, read on the forward strand.
AACTCGCTGCGCGGCATGGTGCTCGCGATGAGTGCACGGGGGCACTGGTTGCCCTGGGGGCGGTTCGTGGACGCGGTCCGCACGGGTGACCGGCAGATCAGGGCCGCGCTCGGCTTCGAGAACGCGTTCGATTATTTCGGTGCGAACCTTGATGAGGCCGCCGTGTTCACCGAGGCCATGTCCAACCTCAGCGCCGCTGTGGCGGCCGAGATCGCCCAGGCGATCGATACGGCGGGCGTCGACCGGGCGTGGGACGTCGGCGGCGCGAACGGCGAGGTCATCCGGGCGATGATGCGGGCCAACCCGCACCTGCGCGGGGGCGTCTTCGATCTGCCGCACGTGGTGCCTGACGCGGTCGAGGCCGCACGCCGCGACGGATTGCTCCCTCGCTTCACAGCGACCGGCGGCGACTTCTTCAGGTCGGTTCCGGGCGGCGATCTGTACGTGCTCAAGTTCATCCTGCACGACTGGGATGACGACAGCTGCATACGAATCCTCAAGAACTGCCACGCGTCCCTGCAGGAGGGCGGCCGCGTCGTCGTCGTCGACTACCTCGTGGGTGAGACCGGCGCCGCGGGCCTGCCGCCGCTCATGGACATGAACATGCTCGTCATGACCGGTGGGCGCGAGCGCGACATCGCCGAGTTCGATGCGATCTTCGACTCGGCCGGGCTGCGGCGTACCGGCATCAGCCGGGCCGGTCAGTTCGCCGTCATCGAGACCGTGGCCATCTAGACGATTGACAGTTTGTCTGCCACCTGACATTATTCGTCGGGTGGCAGACAAACTCGGTTCTGGGCGGCACAACACGATCGGTGCGTGGACCAAGCGGTGTTACCTCGCGGCCCGTGCCGCCATGGAGGACGCGCTGCGGCCCTACGGCCTCGGGGCAACCCAGTGGTACGTGCTGTACCAACTCGTGAACGCCGGGCCCACCCGGCAGCGCGATCTGCAGCGCATCCTGCAGGTCGAACGCGCGACGCTGAGCGCCGTCGTCATCACCCTGGTGAAGAAGAAGCTCGTCGAGCAGATCCCCGACGGTCGTGATCAGCGAAAGAAGCTGTTGCGTATCACCGAGACCGGGGAAGCGCTGTGGACTGAACTGCCCGACCTGGCCCGGATTCATTCAGTGGCCTTCGACGGCCTCGATGCCGATGACATCGACGTCGCGATACGGGTGCTGCGCACCGCGACCGAACGACTCGAACAACATCTGGGAAAGGAGCTGTCATGAAGATCCTGGTGACCGGTGCGACGGGTCTGGTGGGTGCCCGACTACTTCCGCGCCTTGTCGAGGACGGCCACGACTGCCGCACCCTGGTGCGCCGGCGCGGGGCCGTGTCGCACGACGTGACAGAGGTGATCGGGGACCTCTCCGATCTCGAGTCGCTCACCCCCGCGGTCAGCGGTGTCGACGCAATCGTCCATCTTGCCGCGGTGTTCCGTACGGCGGACACCGAGCTGATCTGGACGACGAACCGCGACGGGTCCTGCAATCTCATCGCCGCGGCACAGGAGCACGCACCGGATGCGCGCTTCATCATGGCGAGCACCGCGCACGTCTACGGCGCCGAGTGCGCGCGTCCGGGCCGCGAGAGCGACGAGCTCGATCCTGGCCACGCGTACCCGGCGAGCAAGTTGGCTGCCGAAAATGCCCTGCGCAGTAGCGGACTCACGTGGGCGATTCAGCGCTACGGCTTCGTCTACGGTGACGGCGACGGTCATCTGGAGGCGCTGCCGGGTCAAGCCGCCAACGCCAACATGCATCCGGCGCAGCGGATGAGCCTCATCCACCACCGTGACGTCGCGACCGCGACCCGGCTGGCGCTCACCGGGGCCTTCGACGGCCGGATCGTCAACATCACCGATGAGGCGCCGACGTCGATGTACGAACTCGTCGCGATCGCCGGCGGCGCCATGGACCCGTCGTCGCAGCCGCTGGATCACCCCTGGCATCTGCAGATGGACGGTGCGCTGGCACGCCGACTCGGTTTCCGGCCCAGCATGCGCACCATCCACCACGCCGTCGAACAGCAGGCGATGTGACCGAGATCGATTGCTGACAAGTCGATTTGGTGGTCCCGAGGTCTGCTCAGGGGCCACCCTTCCAGTGCTCGATGCGGTGGTGATCGGGAGTGAACCCGTGCTCGACACCCCACAGCACCGCCTGGGTTCTGCTGGCCACGTCGATCTTCCGGTAGATCGTGCGAATGTAGGACTTGATGGTGTTGGGGCTGAGGTAGGTCAGCGCGGCGACCTCAGCGTTGCTCTTGCCCTGCGTGATGAGCGCCAGGATTTCCGACTCCCGGTCGCTGAGCCCCTCCCCGCGGCCCGGCCAGTCGAGACCGACCGCGCTGCGCCCACGCGCCGGGACGTCACTGATCACCATCTCGCCGGCGTGCACCGCCTCCAGCGCAGTGACCAACTCCCGGGCCGGCAGCGTCTTGGACAGATACCCGTGGGCCCCTTTCCGGCGGGCGCTCTCGATGAGTTCGGGGTGAAAGTTCCACGTGTAGACCACAACCCGGCGAGCCCGTGGATTGGCGACCAGCGCCGCGATCTCGTCGTGGTCGGACTCCGGCTGGGCGAAGGAGTCGTAGAGGACGATGTCGACGCTGTCGTCGAGGCTCATGTTGGAGTCGATCTCCGCGACGACGACACGGTCGCGGTAGCGGTCGAACATGTTCGCGACACCCATCAGCACGACGTCGTAGTCGTCGACCAGCGCCACCGTGATGGGAGTGTGCGGCGGCGATGCCATGGGTTCACGCTACCTACCTAAGGGTGTATCGCCATCCCCCTTAAGGGTGGTCGACTGACAGCAGTGTCGAGCAATCGCCCGGCCATCCCGATCCAGCGCCCCGCGGCGCTGCACCAGAAAGGCACGCAGCCATGATCGGACTCATCGTCAGCATCATCGTCGTCGGACTCATCGCCGGCGCCATCGCTCGCCTCCTCGTTCCGGGCAAGCAGAACCTGTCGATCCTGATGACCATCGTTCTCGGAATCGTCGGGTCCTTCGTCGGTGGGTTCCTCGGATACCTGCTCTTCCACAAGGACGCATCGCAGGGATTCCTGCAGCCCTCCGGGATCATCGGCTCGGTCATCGGTGCGGTGATCGTCCTGCTGATCTGGCTGCGCGTCGGCGGCCGGAGTTCGGTCACGCACCGGTAGCTCAGCGCGACCGGGCCGGCTTCGCTGCGCGCGAGGCCGGCCCTGTCGGGTAGCGGCGTTTACCTCGCCGCGGGCCGTGGTAACCGACGCTTGGTGTGAGCCACGCCACAGTGGAGGTAGGTCGTGTACCAGCAAATTCTCGATCCCGTTGCCGGCTCGCTGGGCTGGAGCGCGGCGGTGGCGGCCGTCCCGCTGCTCCTGTTGTTCGTCCTGCTCGGCGCCGTGAAGATGACCGCCTGGAAGGCGTCGCTGATCTCGCTGGCCGTGAGTGTCGCGGTGGCCGTCGTCATCTACGGAATGCCCGTCGGCCAGACCGTTTTGGCGGCCACCGAGGGCGCCGCGTTCGGCTTCTTCCCGATCCTGTGGATCGTGATCAACGCCATCTGGGTGTATCAGATGACCGTCGAGACAGGCCACTTCGACGTGCTGCGGCGGTCGTTCAGCTCGGTCAGCGACGATCAGCGCATCCAGGCCATCATCATCGCGTTCTCGTTCGGCGCCCTGATCGAGGCGCTGGCCGGCTTCGGCACCCCCGTGGCGGTCACCTCGGTGATGCTGATGGCGCTGGGGTTCCGTCCACTCAAGGCCGCGGTACTGGCGTTGGTCGCCAACACCGCTCCGGTGGCGTTCGGCGCGATGGCCACCCCCATCATCACGCTGGGCAAGGTCACCGGGCTGGACGCCGACACCCTCGGGGCGATGGTGGGCCGCCAGACCCCGATCCTCGCGCTGTTCGTCCCGCTGGCACTGGTGGCGATCATCGACGGCCGCCGCGGGATGCGCGCGACCTGGCCGGCGGCGGTGGTGTGCGGTCTGGTGTTCGCCCTTGCGCAGTACGCCACGTCCAACTTCCTGTCGGTTCCGCTCGCCGATGTGGTGGCCTCGCTGCTGTCGGCGGCAGCGGTGGTCGCGCTGGTACGGGTATGGCGCCCCGCCAACACCTACACCGAGCTCGCCGAACCCGAAGCGGTCGCCGTGCGCGTCGGATCGGCCGAGGCCGGCAGCGGCGACGTCCGGCGCGGGGGACCGCGTTCCGCGGACGGACCACGTCCGCGTGGGGGCAGCGGCGGCACCGGGGATGGTCCCGCGCGAGACGGCGAGGTGAAGGACTCCCGCGCCGACGTCGTCAAGGCCTACGCCCCATACGGGATCATCATCGCCGTCTTCGTCCTGTGCCAGATTCCGGCGGTCAAAAGCCTGCTCGACACCGCCACCGTCGCCGGAAACTGGCCGGGGCTCAATGTTGTCGACGCCGACGGCGATCCGTCGACGTTGACGAAGTTCACGCTGAACCTGTTGACCACCCCCGGAACCCAGATGCTGGTCGCGGGACTGCTCACGATGATCGCGCTGCGCCTGTCGGTGCCCCGAGCGGTCAAGGCCTACGGGGTGACGCTGCATCAACTGCGCTGGGCGATCGTCACCGTGATGACCGTCCTGGCGCTGGCCTTCGTGATGAACCTGTCCGGCCAGACGATCACGCTGGGCACGTTCATGGCGGCGGCAGGCGGGTTGTTCGCATTGCTGTCACCGATCCTGGGTTGGCTCGGCGTCGCGGTCACCGGGTCGGATACGTCGGCGAACTCGTTGTTCGGTGCGCTCCAGGTCACCGCCGCCAACCAGGCCGGACTGTCCGAGGTGCTGATGGCTGCGTCGAACAGTTCCGGCGGGGTGCTGGGCAAGATGATCTCGCCACAGAACCTGGCCATCGCCGCCGCGGCTGTCGGCCTCGACGGCAAGGAGGGCGACATCTTCCGACGGGTGGTGCTGTGGAGTCTCGGGTTCCTCGTGCTGCTGTGCGCGTTGTCGGCTCTGCAGGCGTCACCGGTCCTGTCGTGGATGGTGCCGGCATGAGCACCCACGAGTTCATGGGCGCGCTGGACGATCTCATCACCGAACTACCCGAAGGCACCGTCGTCACCGACCCCGACATCGTGGCCTCCTACCGGCAGGACCGCGCGGCCGACCCGCGGGCCGGCACCGCCGCGGCCGTCGTTCGGCCCACCCGCACCGAGGAGGTGCAGGCCGTGCTGCGCTGGGCCTCCGCACACAAGATCGCGGTGGTGCCCCGGGGCATGGGCACGGGATTGTCGGGTGGCGCAACGGCGTTGGACGGTGCCATCGTGTTGTCGACGGAGAAGATGCGCGACATCACCGTCGACCCGGTCACCCGCACCGCGGTGGTACAGCCCGGCCTGCTCAATTCCGAGGTCAAGAAGGCCGTCGCCGAACACGGGCTGTGGTACCCGCCGGATCCGTCGTCGTATGAGATCTGCAGTATCGGTGGCAATGTCGCCACCAACGCGGGCGGACTGTGCTGCGTGAAGTACGGCGTGACCACCGACTACGTGCTCGGCCTGCAGGTGGTGCTGGCCGACGGCACCGCGGTGCGGATCGGTGGGCCCCGGCTCAAGGATGTCGCGGGGCTGTCGCTGACGAAATTGTTCGTCGGCAGCGAGGGCACGCTCGGGGTCATCACCGAGGTGACGTTGCGGCTACTGCCACCGCAGCCGCCGCAGTGCACCGTGGTGGCGACGTTCGATTCGGTGCAGGCAGCCTCTGAAGCGGTGGTTGCCGTGACCGGCAAGATCCGGCCGTCGATGCTGGAGTTCATGGATTCCGTGGCGATCAACGCCGTCGAGGACAAACTGAAGATGGGGCTGGATCGCCACACCGCCGCCATGATGGTCGCCGCCTCCGACGATCGCGGCGCCGCGGGCGCCGAGGACGCGGAGTTCATGGCTCAGGTGTTCACCGAAGCCGGCGCTGCGGAGGTGTTCTCGACCAACGACCCGGCCGAGGGCGAAGCCTTCGTCGCCGCCCGGAGGTTCGCGATCCCCGCGGTCGAGGCCAAGGGTTCGCTACTGCTCGAGGATGTCGGCGTGCCGGTGCCCAGACTCGCCGACCTGTGCGCGGGCATCGAGAAGATCGCTGCCAACCGAGACGTGCTGATCTCGGTGATCGCGCATGCCGGCGACGGCAACACCCACCCGTTGATCGTGTTCGATCCGGCCGACGCCGCGATGGCCGAGCGGGCGGAGAAGGCGTTCGGCGAGATCATGGAGCTCGCCGTGGGCCTCGGCGGCACGATCACCGGTGAGCACGGAGTCGGCCGGCTGAAGCGGCCGTGGCTGGGAAGCCAGATCGGCCCGGAGGCAATGGAACTCAACCGCCGGATCAAGCAGGCACTGGACCCCGACGCGATCCTCAATCCGGGGGCGGCGTTCTGACCCGGTGCCCGCTACGCGGCGCGCGGTGGGAGCGCGACAGTGTCCCCCGCGACATCGATGGCGACCTTGCCGTGCAGCGCATATGACCGCCTGTTCTCCAGCAGATCGTGGGCCTCGCCCATGCGGTGAGCGCGTCGCCACCGATCGTGTGTGGACGACATCGACCGTCCACACACTCCTTCACGCGCGTGACTGCCGGGCCTTCCAGCGGTCGGGATCGTCCTCCAGAGCATCGCGGTCCCAGTTGCCGAGGATCGCCCCGGCTTCGTACGTGCCCTGAAGAAACTCCATCAGCGCCCGGTCGGGATCGGCCGCTTGCCGCACCGCCTCGTACGGCAGCAGGAACTGGCGGTAGTCCTGACTGTAGAACGCCTCCGCCGGGCCGACCGGATGATCGGCGAATCCCTCGGGTTCGGGGTAGGCGTAGGCATAGAAGGCGCCCTCGTCGCCACCGCCGGGCCAGAACCCGCAGCTGCTCAGTTCGCGGGAATACCCTTCCACCATCACCCAGTCACCGACATTGGGTGAGCCACCGGGGTGCGTCGGCGCAGTACGGCCGGAGAACCGGGTACACGCCAAATCCATTGCTCCCCAGAAGAAGTGCACCGGACTGACCTTGCCGACGAATCGTGACCGGAATTGACCGATGACGCGGTTCGCTTGCAGCAGCTGCCGCCAGAACAGGTTCGCGGCTACGGGATCGTAGGAGGCGCGCTCGACGTCCTCGGCGAACGGTACGGCCGGGTCGACCTCGTTGGGACGCGACTGGATCTGCGTGTCCAGACCCAACTCGTCGAGCGCCGTCATGACCTTGAAGTAGAAGTCTGCGACGGACTGTGCCTTGAGCTGGATGGATCGGATTTCGCCGTTGCTACTGCGGATCCGCAATTGATGATCGATGAAATCGAACTCGATGTCGAAGGTTTCGCTGCCGTGCGGCACCGCCGATGTGGTGAGGCCGCGCGGCGTCACGTACAACGTGACCTGCCACCAGTGGTTCACCAGTGGTGCGTGGGCGAGCCGGATCTTGCCGATGATCTGCGTCCACATGTGGAGCGTTTCCCGCGTCGGCGTCCAATCGTCGACGCGGAGACGGGGCCAGCTGTCGAGGCGCGTGGGTTCTGCCATCGTGGTCGATTCTCCGTCAGCCCACGGCCCACAACGCGAGGCTGAGCGCGAACGCGGTCAGGCCCAGTGTGGTTTCCAGAACCGTCCACGTTTTCAGGGTCGTCTTGACGTCCATCCCGAAGAACCGGCTGACCAACCAGAAGCCCGAGTCGTTCACGTGCGAGAGCACGGTGGCGCCCGCCGCGATGGCCATCACCAGCGCCACCAGTTGCACGTTGCTCAAGCCGGCCGCCGCGACCGCGGCACTCAGCAGGCCCGCCGTCGTGGTCAGCGCGACCGTCGCCGAACCCTGCGCGACGCGAAGCAGTGTGGAGATCAGGAACGCCTGCAGGATCAGCGAGATCCCGAGATTCGACAGGGAACCGCTCAGCGCGTCGCCGATACCGCTGAGGCGCAACACACCTCCGAACATTCCACCGGCACCGGTGATCAAGATGATCGCGCAGATCGGGCCGAGGGCTTTGTCGAGGATCTCGGTGACGTCGGCCATCGAGTTGTTCCGCAGTCCCAGGACCAGCGTCGCGACGATCACCGTGATCAACAGCGCGATCGAGGTGTTGCCGAGCAGCTTGAGGTACTCCGCCCAGGTGGCGCCCTCCTCGATCACCCCGGCAGTCATCAGCGTGCTGAGTACGGTGTTGAACGAGATCAGCACGAACGGCAGCATCAACACGCCGAGCACCGTCAAAAACGACGGCGCCGATCGGGTCTCCGTGCGCACGCTGCCTTGCGCGCCGGCGCCGCCGTCCCCCGCGGCGTCATCGCGCCCACCGTTCATCTCACCGAATATCGACACCGGGATGTCGACGTACACCCGGCGCCCGATCACCTGGGACACCAGGAAGGCGCCGACGTACCACGCAACGACGGCCACGGGGACGCCGATGATCAGGGTGAGCCCGATGTTCGCGCCGAGCGCTTCGGCGGCCGCCACCGGACCCGGGTGCGGCGGCACCAGCGCGTGCATGGCCGCGAACGCGCCGGCAGCAGGGAACGCGTACAACAGCATCGAACCGCCGAAGCGGCGTGCGACGGTCATGATGATCGGGAGGAAGACGACCAGACCGGCATCGAAGAAGATCGGGAAGCCGAACAACAGCGCGGCAACGCCGAGGGCGAGGGGGGCTCTCTTCTCGCCGAACCGGCCGATGAGGGTGTCGGCGAGCACCTGAGCGCCACCGGTGACCTCGAGCAGGCGGCCGATCATCACACCGAAGCCGACGAGCAGCGCCACCGAGCCGAGCGTATTGGCGAACCCGTAGGACAGTGCGCTGGGAACATCGGCCACCGGAATTCCGGCTGCGAGCGCTGTCAACGCACTGACCAGCACCAGCGCCAGGAACGCGTGCAACTTCACCTTGATGATGAGGAACAGCAGGACGGCGACCGCGGCCGCGGCGATCACCAGCAGCGTGGCGGTTCCGAATGCCGGATCAATTGCCTCCACGATTACTCCTGTCTGACCACATGGCGGTTGCCGGGCTCATCGGTTCTCCTGTTCGGTGGTGGGGGTTTTCCTTGTGGTGACATAGGTTTCGACGATGGCATCGATGTCGCGATCGACCTCGATGGCGATACCGCGCTCGTCGTCCTCGAGGGGTTCGAGGGTTTCGAATTGCGATGCGAGCAGCGACGCGGGCATGAAGTGGCCGGGTCTGCTGGCCTGGCGCCGACCGATGATGTCGGGGGAGCCCGCAAGATGCAGGAACTCCACCTCGGCGCAATGCCGGCGCATCTGGTCGCGGTAGCTGCGTTTGAGGGCGGAGCAGCCCATGACGCCGCCGTCGCGATGGCGTGCGAGCCATTCTCCGATCGCCTCGAGCCACGGGTACCGGTCGTCGTCGTCGAGAGCATGGCCCGCCGACATCTTCGCGATGTTCGCCGGTGGGTGGAAATCGTCGGCGTCGGCGAACGGGACGCGCAGACGCTGTGCCAGAGCGGCCCCAACCGTCGACTTCCCGGAGCCGGAGACGCCCATGACGACGATCGGTGGTGGCATCCGCTGTACCTAACTGCGTGGGTGACATCACATAGCTTGGATGAATAGGCATACTATTGCAAGAGCTATGCCGAAATACGTATTCGGTAATTCGCAAGTAGGCGATCTGGCATGATTTATCCATGTCCGATCGGCTACCGGCGAGCGCTCTTCATGGGAGCCTGCTGACTGCCCTGGGATCGGCCATCGTGTCCGCCCGCTACGCGCCCGGGCAGGTGATCACCCTCGACGGGGTGAGCGCCGACCATGGCGTGTCCCGCAGTGTCGCCCGCGAGGCGATCCGCGTGCTCGAATCCATGGGCATGGTCGAGTCCCGCCGTCGTGTCGGCATCACGGTTCTGCCCGCGGAGAAGTGGAACGTGTTCGACCCGAGGATCATCCGATGGCGGTTGGACGCCGGTGACCGGGCCGCGCAACTCGTCTCTCTGTCGGAGTTGCGACGGGGGTTCGAGCCGGCAGCAGCGGCGTTGGCCGCTCGGCGGGCGACACCACACCAGTGCCGGGTCATGGCGGCGGCAGTGTCCGACATGATGGTGCACGGACGTTCCGGTGATCTCGACGCTTACCTTCTGGCGGACAAGCTTTTTCACCAAACTCTGTTGGAAGCCAGTGGGAACGAGATGTTCCGTGGGCTCAACAGTGTGGTCGCCGAATTACTCGCCGGCCGAACGCATCACGGCTTGATGCCCGAGCGGCCGAAGATCGCGGCGATCGCCCTGCACGACGAGGTCGCACGTGCGATCAGGATGGGCGAGGAGGATCAGGCCGAGGCGGGGATGCGCGCGATCATCGACGAGGCGGCAGCGGCCTCGGTATCGCCTGGCGGCGACTGACCCACCAGCCACGGATGTTCAGCTGCGACGGGCCTGCCGGGTGACCACTGACCGGCCGAGTACCGGTTCGAGCAGGCCGGGCGCGCTGTCGACGACGTGCGGAATCGCGTTGACGACGGCTTGGCCGGTGAACGACAGCGAGGGCATGGCCCGCTCGCCCGGGCCGCTCTCGAACGACATCTGCAGGCGCATGCTGGGCCGACCCTCGATGCGGTGCACCATCCCGGCTCCGCCCTCCGGCCTGGGCCAACTGCCGGGCCACGGGGTCGACGACACTGTCGCGAAGTACTGCACCGCGACGACCGCCTCGCCGCGGCTGATCCCCGCGAGCCGCCAGCGATGACCGCAGATCGTGCCCTTGGGCAGCGGACCCAACGCGGTGGTCAGATCCTCGGGGGCGAGCACCGTCTCCCAGTCGAGGTCGACAGTGTCGAGTGCGATCCCGAGCGCGTCGGCGGTGTAGCGCACGACGGCTTCCCAGTCATGGCGGACCTTTCCGGACGCGATCCGGGCGGGGACATGGCCGTCGGGCTTACCGAATCCCATCGACTCGTGCAGCACCTCCCAGATCGGATACACGAGGTCCAGGTCGATCGCGTACTCGTCCATCCGGTAGCTGTCGACCTGCCCTGCGCCCGCCATCAGCGCCACGGGCAGGTTGAGGCTGACGATCCCTGGCTCGCAGCCCGAGGCGTAGAACGTCGAACCGCCCTCCGCGCACGCTGATTCGAGCAGACGTTGCCACTTCTCGGGGGCGGCCGCCGGGTACACCATCGGGATCGTCGAGATGGTCACCACATTGATGCCGTGCCGAAGCAGGCGGGCGATGTCGTTGTAGGCGTCCTCTTCCCGGCCGACCGCGGTCGAGCAGTAACAGAAGCAGTCGGGTTTCTCGCGGAGCACCGCGTCGAAGTCGTCGTGAGCGATGACGCCGGTGTCCGGGCGCCCGCACAACGCACCCGCGTCCCGGCCTGCCTTGTCCGGCGACGACACGAGAACCCCGGCGAGCACGAGCTCCGGGTCGTCGATCAAACCGCGCAGGGCTTCTCGTCCGGTGATGCCGGTGCCGGCATGGACCACGGTGTATGTCACGCCGGCCCTCCAATCGTGTCCCGCCGGAAACATACATTCTCCGATGAGGCAACGTCTACTCTCGCATCGTCGGAGGACGCCGTATGCCGGGCGGTCTCTAGGCCCCCGCCCCGTAGCGGATCAGGTCGGCGGCCTTCTCGCCGATCATGATGGTGGCGGCGTTGGTGTTGACCGACACGACCCGGGGCATCACCGAGGCGTCCGCGACCCGTAGCCCGTCAAGTCCGTGCACCCGCAGTTCGGGGTCCACCACCGCCGCCGATCCCGAACCCATCATGCAGGTGCCCACCGGGTGGAAGTAGGTGGCCGTGGCGGTAGACAGGAAGGACCGCAACGCCTTCGGATCGCGCGCGTCGGGCCCGGGCAGCACCTCCCGCGCACGCCACGGAGCGAACGGCTCAGTGGCCGCGATCTCGCGGGCCACCCCGATGCCCTCGACCATCCGGCGCAGGTCGGCTTCCGCCCCGAGGTAGTTCGGGTCGATCAGCGGTGGCGTCCGCGGGTCCGGTCCCGCAAGGCGGATCGAGCCGCGCGACTCCGGAACCATCACGGCAACGCCGAACGTGAAGCCGTTCGCCGGGGCCTCCAGGTGCGGCGGGATGAACGGCAGGTGGATGAACATCACCTGCATGTCGGGGCCCGCGAGCGACGGGTCGCTGCGCCACGCCATCGACGTCTCGGCGTGGTTGTTCTGGCCGACCGGAAGCGGTTGTGCTGCTTCGTAGACCACCCCGCACACCGGGTGGTCGTGCAGGTTGCGTCCGACGCCGGGCAGGTCGTGGAGCACCTCGATGCCGGCGGCTTCGAGTTCGGCGGCAGGGCCGACCCCGGACAACAGCAGCAGCCGCGGCGAGTCCACCGCACCCGCACTGACGATCACCTCGGCGCCGGCGTATGCCGAAACGGCCCCGCCCTGATGATCGAATTCCACTCCGGTGCAGCGCATCCCGTCGATCAGGAGGCGACGGGCACGCGCACCGGTCAGGACCGTCAGGTTGGGCCTGCCGGCACGTACCGGGTGCAGATACGCCCGTGCGGTGCTCTGCCGGGTGCCCTCGGAGATCGACAGGTCGTGCCAGCCCGCCCCCTCGGCGCAGGCACCGTTGAAGTCGGCGGTGAGCGGGAAGCCCGCCGCGGCGGCCCCCCGGAGGAAGACCTCGGACAGCGGGTTCGCGACGTCGGGACTGGCGGGCGCGGGTCGCATCGGGCCGTCCGCGCCGCGGAAGCGGGGATCGCCGCCCTCGACCGTCTCCATGCGCTTGAAGTACGGCAGCACCGACTCGTAGTCCCAACCGGAACAATTCCAGCTGTCGAAGTCGTTCGGGTGCCCGCGCAGGAAGACCATCGCGTTGATGCTGCTGCTTCCGCCGAGGGTGTGCCCCCTCGGCCAGTCGTGCCGCAGCCCGGAGGTGCCCGGTTGGGGAATCGTGTTGTAGGCGTAGTCGACCTCGGTGCCCCACAGTGCCGGCCACGCGGGGGGTGCTCCGATCTCCGGGCGGGTGTCCTCGGGACCGGATTCCAACAGCAGCACGGTCGTGTCCGGGTTCTCGGACAACCGGGCCGCAAGTACGCATCCCGCGGATCCCGCGCCGACGATGATGTAGTCGTGGTGCAGCGTCCCGTCCTGGCGGGTCGTCTCGGTGGTCATGACACTCTCTTTCTGGGGTTCTGAGAATTCGGTCGATGGAGCGGTGTTGCTAGCCGGCCCCGGACCGGCAGGGTCGGCGGCCGCCGATGGAGATCGGCAGGCTCAGCAGACCGCGGATCAGGGTGCTCGACCGGTACTGCAGCGGTTCGTCCTCGATGAGCTCCAGATGCTGGAACCGCGAGAGCAGTCCGTCGAGCGCGATCTCGGCTTCCATCCGGGCCAGTGGTGCGCCGATGCAGTGGTGAATGCCGTGACCGAACGCGAGATGACGGTTGTCGCCCCGAAAGACGTTGAAACTGCCGGCGTCATGGAACTGCCGCTCGTCGCGGTTGGCGCCCAGCAGCGCGATCAATACCAGTTCGCCGGCCGGGATCTCGACGTCGTCGACGCAGACCGGTTCGTCGGTGTAGCGGACGGTGGCGGTGTTGAGTGGGCTCTCGAAGCGCAGGGCTTCCTCGATGGCGGCGGGCAGCAGCGAGCGGTCCGCACGCAACGCCGCCATCTGCGCCGGATTGCGCAGCAGCGCCAGCACGCCGTTGGCGATCAGGTTCACCGTGGTCTCGTAGCCCGCGACGATCAGCAGGAACGCCGTCCCCAGCAGCTCCTCCTCGGACAATCGGTCACCGTCGTCGCGGAGGTGGACGAGATTGCCCAGCACATCCTGAGCCGGCTCGGTGCGCTTGGCGGCGACGATCGTCTGCAGAAGTTGCGCGAGTTCGATCCGCGCGTGATCCACCTCGTCCGAGAGGTTGGAACCGAGGATCGGTATCACCAGCGACGAGAACCGGGTGCGCAGTTCTGGTGGAACACCCAGTAATTCGCCGATCACCCGGATCGGCAGCGGCAGCGCCAGCGACTGCATCAGATCGACGCGCCCCGGTGCCTGGCGGCTCATCGTGGTGAGCAGGTCGTCGGCGATGTCGACGATGGCCGGGCGTAACCCGCGCACCGATCGCGCCGTGAACGCCGCGGTGATGAGTCGGCGTAACCGCGTGTGATCGGGCGGATCGCGAAACAGCATGTTGTCGCCCAGCACCGTCCCGATGGTGGTGGTGTTTCCCGGCGGGAACAGGCTGCTGGCGGTCGGGCCGTGCTTCTTCAGGCGGGGATCGGCGAGCAGTTCTCGGGCTTCGGCATAGCGGGTGACGATCCAGACGTCCACGCCGCCCCAGGCCTGCGCGCGGTGCACCGCGCCGCGGCGGCTCAGGTCGGCGTACACCGCGTGCGGGTTCTGAAAGAACGAATCGTCCAGTGTCACGGCCATGCTGCCAGCGTGGCGACGCGAAGGCGTCCTGCCCAGGCCGGAGTTTTCCTGGTAACCGCACACCTACGGTGCGCCGATCCGAACCCCCGGCCAGTTCTTTGACAGCTGTCAGAATCTTGGTAGCGTGCCCGGTGGCGGAGCTCACAGAACGGTAGACACCATGTCCACATCACCCACGGCTGCGATCATCGGCGCCGGTATCAGCGGATTGACCACCGGCAAGAATCTTGCCGACGCCGGCATCGACTACGACTGCTTCGAGTCGTCGGACCGGATCGGCGGAAACTGGGCGTTCCGCAATCCGAACGGGCACTCCAGCGCCTACCGGTCGCTGCACATCGACACCTCGCGCGACTGCCTGTCGTTCCGCGACTTCCCGATGCGGTCCGACCTGCCCGACTACCCGCACCACTCTCAGATCAAGGACTACCTCGACGAGTACGCCGAGGCCTTCGGGCTGCTGGAGCGCATTCAGTTCCGTAACGGTGTCGAGCATGCGCGGCGTCTGCCGCAGGGCGGCTGGGAACTCGACACCCAGGATGGGCAGACCCGCCGCTACGACGTCCTGGTCGTCGCGAACGGCCATCACTGGGATCCGCGCACGCCCGATTTCCCGGGGGAGTTCACCGGCGAGAGCATCCACGCCCACGAATACATCGACCCCACCGAACCACTGGATTTGCGCGGGAAGCGCATCGTCGTCGTCGGCATCGGCAACTCGGCCGCCGACCTCGTCTCCGAACTGTCCCAGAAGTCTTGGCGCAACACCGTTTACCTGTCCACCCGGTCCGGGGCGTGGGTCGTGCCCAAGTACGTCTTCGGGATGACGGCCGACAAGATCGCGCACTCCCTGCCGGTGATCCCGCTGGCGTGGCAGCGCCGGGCGATGCAGCCGTTCGCCCGGTTGATGTTCGGCGATCCGCAGCGGTACGGGCTGCCGAAACCCAACCACCGTTTCCTGGAGGCGCATCCCACGCAGTCCGCCGAACTGCTCATGCGGTTGGGGTCCGGTGACGCGACCGCGAAGCCGAATATCGAACGCCTGGACGGCCGTTCGGTGGTCTTCGTGGACGGGTCGTCGGTGGAGGCCGACGTGATCATCTACGCGACGGGATACAACATCACGTTCCCGTTCTTCGACCGCAGCTTCCTCGAGGCCCCTGACAACCGGCTGCCGTTGTACAAGCGGATCCTCAAGCCGGGCATCGACGACCTGCTCTTCATCGGTTTCGCCCAGGCGCTGCCCACACTGTTCCCGTTCGTCGAATGTCAGGCCCGGTTGGCCGCGGCGTATCTCGCAGGCACGTACCGGCCTCCGTCGGAGGCCGAGATGCGTCGCACGATCGCCGCTGACGAGCGAAAGTACATCGGGCATTTCGTCGACAAGCCGCGTCACACCCAGCAGGTGGACTACTGGGACTACGAACGCAACATGCGCAAACGCGAACTGCCGGCCGGTCGCCGCCGCGTCGAGAAGTACGGACCGGTGCCACTGGCGGGCCGGGCGACGCGCGAGGCGGCCGGTGCCGCCTGAATCCACGCAGGGTTCCCGGCGCAACGCGACCCGGCCCCAACCGCGTGGTGACGAGCGAAGGCAGCGGCTCCTCGAGGCGTTCGAGGAGCAACTGCAGACCCAGTCGTTGGCCGACATCAGCGTCGCCGAGGTGGCACGGTCGGCGGGGCTGAAACGGCCGGCGTTCTATTTCTACTTCGCAGGCAAGCACGAGGTCGTCACCGAACTGCTCAGCGGGATCTTTCAGGACGACGTGTTCACCATCGGCGGCTTCCTGGCCGGCGGCGGCGACCCCCGCGTTTCCGTGGTCGACGCCATGACAAGGACTTTCGAGTCATGGCACACCCACCGCACGCTGTTCCGGGCGATGCTCGACGCCCGCGATTCCGACGCGGAGGCCAAAGCGATCTGGGACCAGTGGCTGCAGCGCTACGAGGAGTTCGTCAGTGACTTCATCGCCGAGCAGCCCACCATCGACATCCCCGATCCGGCGGCCCTCGCCCACGCGTTGATCTCGATGAACGAGCGGGTCCTGGACCGCCACATCCGTTCCGGCGCCGGTGTCGAAGCCGCAGGCCCGCTTCTGGCGGCGGTCATCCACGTCTGGAACACGGCACTGTTCGGAGGGGACGCGCAATGACGGTGATGCGACCGGTCTACAGCGCCCAGGCCTGTGGCGGCTCGCTGAGGCGCGCCTTGGCCTGAGCGCCCATCGGGTCCAGGATCTCGATCTCGCCGGCCTCCAGACCGTCGAGCGCCAGCCCGACCAGCTCGGCCGGATCCATCACCGCGCCGTCCGGGAACTCGATGCCGTGCCGCTCGGCGAAGTCGTACAGCGTCTGCGTGCCGACCAGGCCGGGCACCAGCGCGGCGACCTGGGTGCCTTGAGCCGCGAGCTCGAGCCGCACGCCGTTGGTCAGACCCCACTCGGCCGACTTCGCGGCCGCGTAGGCGGTGTTTCCGTCGACGGTCGTCCACGCCGCCGCGGACAGCACGTTGAGGATCGCGCCCCCGCCGTTGCGCGCGAGGATCGGTGCGAACGCGCGGATCATCGCCAGCGTTCCGTAGTAGTTCGAGTCCATCGTGGACCGGATCCCTGCCATGTCTCCGGTGACGAGGTTGCCGCCTGCGGTGTCGGCGGCGTTGTTGATCAGCAGGTCCACGTCCCCGGCCAATACGGCGGCCGCGTCGACCGATGCCTGGTCGGTGATATCGAGGCCGATCGGCTCGGCGCCGGGAATGTTCACCAGTTCGGGACGGCGGGCACTGGCGTACACCTTGGCGCCGCGGGCGAGCAGTTCGACGACGAACTGATGGCCGATCCCTCGGTTCGATCCGGTCACCAGCGCGGTGGCTCCGTGCAAATTCATCTTGTGCCTCTTCGGTATTCGACAGCCGGCTGAACATGACCGATCGGTCATGTTGACAGGACCAGGCTCGCATAACATGACCGATCGGTCAACTTGGTATCCTCGGCCGGTGACTTCGACCGACCGGCCGACTCGCGCCGACGCGACCCGCAACCGTGCGTTGCTGCTGGCCGCCGCCGAGGCAGAGTTCGCCGAACGTGGCCCGTCGGCGTCGGTGGCCGACATCGCCCGCCGCGCCGGGGTCGCGAAAGGCACGCTGTTCCGGCACTTTCCGACCAAAGAGGATCTGATCGCCGCGATCGTCTGCGGGCATATCGCCGTCCTCGCCGATGCGGCCCGGCAGTTGGCGGATGCCCCCGACCCTGGTGCGGCGCTGCTGGAGTTCCTGACCATCGCCGCCGATCAGCGTCAACGCCACGATCTGACGTTTCTGCAATCGGCCAGCGCCGGAGACCCGAGGGTCGCCGAGGCCGGCGATGCGCTGCACACGAACCTGGAAACCCTGGTCGAGCGGGCCCGGCAGGCCGGGGCGATCCGCGCCGACGTCACCGAGGCCGACATCTTCCTGATGATGTGCGCACCGATCCACATCGTCGAAAACCTCGCGGCGCCAAGCCCGCTGCTGTGGCAGCGCTACCTGGCGATCATCTTCGACGGCCTCCGGCCCGACGGGGCGCACCCGCTACCGCAACCGGCGCCCGTCATCTGAGCGACTCAGGTCAGACGGCGACCAGATAGACCACCGACGCGAGCGCGAACGACATGAAGCCGATCGCCGTCGCGATGACGGTCCACGTCTTCAACGTGGTGATGGTGTCGAACCCGCAGAAGCGCCCGATCAGCCAGAAGCCGGAGTCGTTGACATGGGAGAAGGTGATCGAGCCCGCGGCGATGGCGACGACGACCGCGGCGAGCGCAACAGCGCCGAGGTCCATCTCCATGACGGCGGGCGCCATGATCGAACCCGCGGTCGTGGCCGCAACCGTGGCCGAACCCTGCGCGACCCGGAACGCGATCGCGATCAGGAAGCCCGCGAGGATGACCGGCAATCCGAGGGCGTCCAAGCCGTCGGCAAGGGTCTTGCCGATCCCGGTCTCGGTCAGGATCCTGCCGAAGGCGCCACCGGCGCCGGTGATCAGGATGATCGAGCAGACCGGCGCCAACGCGTCGTCGACGAGGTTCTCCAGCAATCCGCCGATCGGCTCCCCGCGGCGCCGGCGCGGCAGCACGTAGAGCAATACCATCGCGAGCAGGACGCTGATCAGCAGCGCAATCGAGGTCGTCCCGATCAGGCGCGAAAGCTGGTAGGCGATATTGTCTTTCGTGACGGCGCCGTCGGCTTCGAGGGTGGAGAAGATGGTGTTGAAGAAGATCAGCACCAGCGGAAGCAGCAGGACGAAGATCACGGTCCAGAAGCCGGGCCGCTCGTCTTCGGGGTAGTCCTTCGGTTCACCCAGCAGGTTCGGCACCGGCATGTTGGGGTAGCGCTTGGCGATGATCAGGCTGAGCCGGTAGCCGGCGAGGTACCAGGTCGGCAGGCCCACGAGTAGCGCGACGATGACCACCATGCCGACGTCGGCGCCCATCACCGTCGCCGCCGCCGTCGGTCCGGGGTGCGGCGGGGTCAGCGCGTGCATCATCAGGAACGCGCCGATGGACGGCAGCACGTACAACATGAACGACCCGCCGAGCCGCCTGGCCACCGTGTAGATGATGGGCAGCATCACGATGAAGCCGGCGTCGAGGAAGATCGGGAACGCGTAGAACAGCGAGGCCACGGCGAGCGCCAGCGGCGCCCTCTTCTCGCCGAACCTGCTCAGCATCTTGTCGGCGAGAACCTGTGCGCCGCCGGTCATCTCGACTATTCGTCCGAGGACGGTGCCGAACCCGACCAGTAGTGCCACGGTGCCGACGGTGTTGCTGAAGCCCGCGATGACGACGTTGATGACGTCGCCCATCCCGATGCCGGCCGCCAGACCGGTCAGCACACTCACCACGATCAGGGAGAAGAACGCGTGCAGCCTGACCTTGATGATCAGGAAGAGCAGGACCACGATCGCGACGAGCGCGATGATCACGAGCAGGGCGGCAGGCCGCTCCGCGATGGCTATCTCGTCCATGGGGACCCTTCAGGAGTGGTGACGGGAAACGGCCGTCAACGCCGACGACGGCCGGGTGGAACGGTCGGTCAGGACCCCTTCGGCGCAGGTCCGAGTTCGCGCAGCAGCTCACCCATGCGGGAGTACGCCTTGTTGCGGTAGGCGATCAGCTCGGCTTTGGTCGCGTCGTCGAAATCGCCGGTCCACCCCTTGCCGTTCTTGGTGCCGTGCCGGCCGGCGTCGACGTTCTCGGTGAGCAGCCGCGGAGTCGCCATGCGCTCACCGAACTCGTTCTCCAGCGTGCGGAAACCCTTGACGTACACGTCGAGACCGGCCTGGTCGGCGATCGCGAACGGGCCGAAGAAGCCGAGCCGGAATCCGAAGGTGGTGCGGACGATCGTGTCCACGTCCTCCTTGGTGGCCACACCCTGCTCGACGATCAGCGTCGCCTCCTTGAGCAGGGCGTACTGCAAGCGGTTGAGCGCCATCCCGGGGGTGTCGGCGACCTGGGCGCCTTCGCGCCCGGTACGCACCAGAAGATCCTTGACCGAGTCGATGACTTCCTGCGTGGTCGCCTCACCGGCGACGAGCTCGACGCCGGGAATGAACGGCGCGGGGTTGGAGAAGTGCACGGTGAGGAACCGCTCGGGATTGGTCACCGCTTCGACGAGCACCTTGACCGGGATCGTGGACGTATTGGTGCCGATGATCGTGTCGGGCCGGGCGTTCGCGCAGACCCGTGCCAGCACCTCCTTTTTCACGTCGGGATCCTCGAACACCGCCTCCATCACGAAGTCGACGTCGGCGACGGCCTCGTCGAGGCTTTCGCCCGCGGTCAGGTTGCCCATGATGGTGTCGGCGCTGCCCTCGGGGAACAGCCCCTGCTCCTCGAACTCCCGGGCCTCCTTGTCCAGGCGCTTGAGCGCCTCGCGGGTGGCATCGGCGTTGACGTCGGCGATCTGGACCTTGAATCCGTTCAGGGCGAACACCTGGGCGATGCCGCCGCCCATGTAACCGGCGCCGACGACTGTGACGGTGTTGATCTTGCGCATGAGATGTCCTTCAGGTTGGGATCAGGCGAGGGCGGAGGTGAGAACTTGCTGGATGTACTCCCGGTTCTCGGCGCATACGCCCAACGAATCGGAGCCGTAATGCTCGCAGCAGAACGGCCCGGTGTAGCCGAGTTCGAGTGCGAGACGGATGATCTGGCGATAGTTGATGTAGCCGTACTTCAACGGCAGCGGCGCCGAGCTGTACGCGCCGGTCGCCGGGTCGAAGTCCCGTGAGTAGTTCTTGATGTGCCAGAAGTTCGAGTAGGGAAGCACTTTGGCGAACATCTCGGTGAAGTGAGGCATCGGCCGATGTAGCCGGATCAGGTTGCCCAGGTCGGGGTTCAGTCCGACCGCGTCGTGGTCGACGTCCTTGATGAACGCGACCGCATCGTCCGGGGTGCCGATGTAGGTGTCCTCGTACATCTCCAAGCTGAGCTGGATCCCGTTGGCGCGGGCGTGATCACCGAGTTCACGGATACGGTCGACGGCCAGATCGCGCAGCGCCGGGTCGTCGACGTGGCCCACGGCCAACCAGAACCAGATCTGCTCGCTCTGCTGCGGGGTGATGGCTTGCATGAACCCGGTGTTCACGATCGTGGCACCGAACGTCGGGGCCAGGTCGATCAGGCGGTGCGCGTCGGCGAGATTCTTCTCCCCGTTCTCGACGTCGACGACCGAGTTGCGGGTCATCGAGATCGACGAGATCGCCAGGCCTTCGTCGCCGAGGACGGTGCGGAACTCCTCGACGCGGCCGTCGGACAGTGCGGCGAGCGGCACCCAAGCATCGGTGGGGTCGATGTAGTCGAAACCCAGTTCCCGGACCTGGCGCAGCTGCTTGGCCCACACCGTGGAGGGGGCGTCCTTGATGTGCCCGCCGTCGGGAGCTCTGTTGCCGAACCCGAGCATGTTGGCCGCGATCGGCCAGTTGTGAGCGGAGTACATCGCCGAACCTCCAGTGGTTTGAGTCACAAAACCCTCCCTAAATCCCATAGGATATAGGGGTACGGCCTACACGTGTCAACGGCGGGTAAGATTCGCTTCTCGAATTGGAGGGGGCGTCGTCGTGGCGTGCGGAAAGGCCTGGGATGGAAGCCGGCGAGGACTCGAAACCGATACGCAGCACGCTCGTCGACCAGGTCTACGAGCGGCTGATGGAGTTACTGCTCGACGGCACCCTGAAGTCCGGAGACCCGGTCAGCATCGACGGGACCGCGCGCTACCTGGGGGTATCGCCGACGCCCGTCCGTGAGGCGCTGGCCCGGCTGGAATCCACCGGCAATGTCGTCCGGGTGGCCATGCGGGGGTACCGCGTGCCGGAGATGCCTGATGCCAAGGAGATCTCCGACATCATGGACGCCCGGCTGCTCATCGAACCCCGGATGGCCGAGCTCGCGTGCGCCCGGGGCGGCGGCGAGTGGTTGGACGGCCTGGAAAACGCGATTGACGAGCAGGAACAGGCGCCGCATACGTCGGATGCGGCGGCGATCAGGAAGTACCACCGCGCCGACGAGCAGTTCCACCGGCTCATCGCCGAACACGCCGACAACGCCGCGCTGCTGCGCGCCTATGACGCGCTGGGTGGCCACGGACAGCGATTCCGCCTCTTCATCGGCAAGGGCGTCCAGGACTCCGATTACGCGATCGCCGAGCACCGCGAGTTGCTCGACGCCTTCCGCCGGGGCTACGGCCCGGACGTGTACCGCATCATGCACACCCACATCACCGGGGTGAAGGAGCGCGCGCTGGCCGAGCATGCCGAGGCGATGCGCACCGGTAGTTGGGGTTCGGCGCACGGCAACGGCCTCCACCGGTGACGTAACCGGTCAAATCCTATAGGATTGGTGCACGCTTGCGGCGTGTGCGCAGTGCCGTGCTGCGGTCACACAGCCCTTTCCGAAGGCCCATTCCTAAGGACGGAACAATGACGTACCTCCTGAACTCGCCCGACGAGTTCGCCGATGAGGCGGTCCGTGGCCTCGTCGCCGCGCATCCCGACCTGCTCACCGAGGTCGCCGGCGGTGTCGTGCGCTCGACCGAAACGCCGAAGGGCCAGCCCGCGCTGGTGATCGGCGGAGGTTCCGGGCACTATCCGGCCTTCGCCGGATGGGTCGGTCCGGGTATGGGCCACGGCGCTCCGTGCGGCAACATCTTCTCCTCGCCGTCAGCTGCCGAGGTCTACTCGGTGGTGCGCAACGCCGAGAACGGCGGCGGCGTCATTCTGGGATTCGGCAACTACGCCGGCGACGTCCTGCACTTCGGTCTGGCGGCGGAGAAACTGCGTCATGAGGGCATCGACGTCCGCATCGTGACCGTCAGCGACGACATCGCCTCCAACAGCCCGGAGAACCATCGTGACCGGCGCGGCGTCGCCGGCGACCTGCCCGTCTTCAAGATCGCCGGCGCCGCGATCGAAGCCGGCGCGGATCTCGACGAGGCCGAGCGGGTGGCCTGGAAGGCCAACGATGCGACCCGGTCGTTCGGTTTGGCCTTCGAAGGATGCACCCTGCCCGGCGCAGCCGAACCGCTCTTCCACGTCGAAAAGGGTTGGATGGGCGTGGGTCTCGGCATCCACGGTGAGCCCGGCGTCCGCGACAACCGGCTCGGCACCGCCGCCGAGGTCGCCGACCTGCTGTTCGACGAAGTCATCGCCGAAGAACCGCCGCGCGGCGAGAACGGTTATGACGGCCGGGTAGCCGTCATCCTGAACGGTCTCGGCACCGTCAAGTACGAAGAGCTGTTCGTCGTCTATGGGCGCATCGCGGAACGCCTTGCGCAGCAAGGGCTCACCGCGGTGCGCCCCGAGGTCGGCGAGTTCGTCACCAGCCTCGACATGGCCGGTGTGTCGTTGACGCTCGTGTTCCTCGACGACGAACTGGAAAGGCTGTGGACAGCGCCGGTGGAGACCCCGGCCTACCGCCGCGGCGCCATGCCCGCGGTCGAGCGGGCTCCGCGCACCGAGATCTGGGATGCCGCCGAGGCCGAGATCCCGCAGGCGGACGAAGACTCGCGGGCCTGCGCCCGCAATATCGTTGCGGTGCTTGAGACCTTCCAGCAGGTGTGCGCCGACAACGAAGCCGAACTGGGCCGTATCGACGCGGTGGCCGGCGACGGCGACCACGGCCAGGGCATGACGTTCGGTTCCCGTGGCGCGGTCCAGGCGGCCCGCGCCGCCGCCGACCGGGAGGCCGGTGCCAGGACCACGCTGCTGCTGGCGGGGCACGCATGGGCCGACGCCGCGGGAGGAACCTCGGGTGCCCTGTGGGGTGCGGCGCTGACCAGCGCCGGCGGTGTCTTCTCCGACACCGGCGGAGCCGACGAGAAGACGGTCGTGGACGCGGTACGCGCCGGCATCGATGCCGTTCTGCGCCTCGGTGGCGCCCAGCCCGGCGACAAGACGATGGTCGACGCCGCCGTGCCGTTCCGCGATGCGCTGGCCGAGGCCTTCGACACCCAGGCAGGGCCGGCCATCACCAGCGCCGCTGAGGTGGCGCGCGAAGCGGCCGAGAAAACCGCGGACATCTCGGCGCGATTGGGCCGGGCGCGGGTACTCGGTGAGAAGAGTCTCGGGACTCCCGACCCCGGCGCGGTGTCGTTCGCGCTGTTGATGAAGGCGTTGGGCGAGCACCTGACCCGATGAACACGAATTCGAGAAGGAGATGACCATGGCGTTGAAGATCGTCATCGGCGGCGACAACGCCGGCTTCAACTACAAGGAAGCGCTGCGCGAGGACTTGGAGTCCGACGAGCGGGTGGCCAGCGTCGAGGATGTCGGCGTGATGGCCGCCGAAGACACCACGTCGTATCCGAACGTGGCCGTCGCGGCCGCCGAGAAGATCGCCCGCGGCGAGGCGGACCGGGCCCTGCTGATCTGCGGCACCGGGCTGGGCGTCGCGATCGCGGCCAACAAGGTCAAGGGGATTCGCGCCGTCACCGCGCACGACGTGTACTCGGTGCAGCGGTCCGTGCTGTCGAACAACGCGCAGGTGCTGTGCATGGGCGAACGCGTCGTCGGCTTGGAATTGGCGCGCGCCCTGGTGAAGGAGTGGCTCGGCCTCGAGTTCGATCCGCAGTCCTCCTCGGCCGCGAAGGTCGACGACATCTGCGCGTACGAGGGTGACTGACGCCGGCGCGTTCGGGGCCGACCGGCTGTGGATCGGCACCAGCTGGAAGATGAACAAGGGCCTCGACGAGTCCCGTCGATACATCCGCGGATTGCGCGACTACGTGCAGTCCACCCCGCTTCCGGGAGTCCAGCCGTTCATCATCCCGTCGTTCACCGCGGTGACGACCGTCCGCGAGGAACTGGGCGCCGATTCCCCGGTGCTGCTCGGGGTGCAGAACGCGCACTGGGAAGACGAAGGTGCCTGGACCGGTGAGGTTTCCGTCGCCCAGGCGAAGGACGCCGGAGCCCAGCTGGTCGAGATCGGGCATTCCGAGCGACGTGAGCATTTCGGTGAAACCGTGGAGACCACCCGGCGCAAGGTGGCGGCCACACTGGCTCACGGCTTGATGCCGCTGCTGTGCATCGGCGAGAGCGCCGAGACGAAACAGGCCGGCGGGTCATCACGATTCATCCTGGACCAGGCGGCAGGCGCACTCGACGGCCTCGCCGACGAACAGTTGCGGCGCGTGCTCATCGCCTACGAGCCGATCTGGGCGATCGGCGAGCACGGGCGGCCGGCCACCGTCGAGGAGCTACGCCGGCCGTTCGCCGACTTGGCCCGTGAATACGGCGGTCGCACAAGCGGATTGCTCTACGGCGGGTCGGTGAACCTGGACAATGCCCAGGAGCTGCTCGGAATCGAGCATGTCAGCGGGTTGTTCATCGGTCGCGCCGCCTGGCAGCTGCCCGGTTACCTGCGGATCCTCGAGATCGCCGCCGCCCACGCGACCGTCACCGCGGCGGATCCCCACGCCAGCTGAAGCTGTTGACGTACTTGCCCATATCCAGCGCGAGCTGAAGATTGGCCGCCGACGGCTTGCCCGAGCCGAAGTCGGGGCCGAATGCCCGATAGGGACCCACCGCGCCGGCGATCAGGGCCACGTCGTTCTTGACCGCGACCATCACCAGGACGCGCATCCGGGTCGCACTGCTCATCGCGCCCTGCGGCCAGAGATCCGCGGCGTATCCGTAGCCCGGCTGATAGCCGACCATCGTGTTCGGGATCTCGTAGGCGCTCTTGGTGTCCGGGAACGTCTCGTTGACCAGCGCGACGGCGATCTCCTGTGCGGTGCGGCCTCCGGCGGGACGGCTGAACAGCTGCATCGTGCCGCCGTCACCGGCCTTCAGCACCGCGGTGATCCCGTCGGCATGCGTGGTGACCTCATAGGCCGACCCGTCCGCGGGGTAGGAGACCGAGAACGATCCGTCGGCCGCAGTGAACCGCGGGTTGACCTCCACCGACCGGTTCATCGGCGGACTCCCGCAGTCGGGCGGGCAGGCATACCGCGCCGCGGGCTTGGTGATCAGCCCCGACAACGCCACCAGGCTGCCGGCCAGTACGGCGATCGCGATCGCGAGCGCCGACATCACGGCGCGCAGCGACATCCCGGGCCTCGGTTCGGGTGCCTCGAATGTCCCGGAGTGGATGGAGTAGCCGGGTTGCAAACCGACCACGATCTGGCCGGGCGCGGGTGTGTCGGCCAGTCGGATGGGGCGCTCTTCCCGCAGCGCGCGCCGCTCGCGCCGGGAGCACGCATGCATCGCGGCGCCGCATCGGGCGCAGAACGGGGCATCGGGCACAACGTGATCGCACTCGACACACAGGATCGGTTCGTCGCCCTGGTACTGGTCTTTCGCCTCGTGCAGCAGCGCGAGTTGCAGTCCGACCCGTAGCGCGAACAGCGCCATCGCGGTGAGCATCAGATGCAGTGCCAGCTGGCCCCATTGGGGCAGACGCGCGATATCGATCACGCCCACCGAGGCGTAGATGGCCACGACCACGGCGGCGATGAGGACCAGCACCGCCCGCACGACGCCTCGGTGCTGGTTGACCTTGGTCGGAGGCCGCGTGAACCACAGTGCGGTGCCCACCAGACCACCGACCGCGACCGCAGTCAGCGGCATGGCGATACCACGGACGCCGGCCTCGACGAGCAGGCCGTCCAGCGGGCGTACCCGGTTGATCATCCCGGTGGTGAACTGGGGCGCGAGCCGGGTCAGCGTCGCCGCCGCCGTGAAGGACAACGCACCCAGCGCCCCGACGACGTAGCCGTCCAACGCTTCCCGGTCGCTTCGCCACAGCCGGCGCGCCGCCAACGCCGGGGCCAGCATCAGCAGCATGCTGCCGAGCGGCACCGCGATCCCCTCCCGGAGGACCCGGGTGGCGGCGATCCCCGCGCCGAGAGGGACGCCGTACGCGCGTGCGACCGCCGCGCCGGTCAGCAGCGCCCATCCGACACCCAGGGAGACGCCGAGCGCAACGGTCACTATCGCGGCACCGCGCGGCATGTCCTGCAATACACCGGATTCCCGCAGATACAGCACGAACAGCACAGGCAGGCCGAGCGACGCGACCGCGATGAGCGCCGCAGGCATCCGCAGCAGCGTCGCTGCCGTCAGTGCCGCCGCGATCAACCCGAGGGCGAACAGGAACACGGTGCGACCCCGCGGGGTCAGGTGCGGGAAAAGGGAACTGGTCAGCGCCGGCGTCATCAGCCGTTGCCCGGAGGCGGCGCCGAAGGTCCGCGCTCGCAGCCAGTGCGGGCCGTCCCCGCCGCGGTGCTCGGCCAGCGGCACCCCGCAAAGCCCGCAGTACTCCCCCGCGGGGACGTCCGCCTGGCAGACGGGGCATTCCACCATGCCGGTAGGGCTACTCATCGGTACCTTCGCTTCTTCGCGCGAGCGCTCATCAGGCATTCACCTTCTGAGCCAGCAGCAGGTTCCGCACCAGGTTGTCGACGTCCGGGGTGCCGAGCCCGGTCACCAGGTCATAGCCCGGCCCGGCATGGTCAACGGCGTTGCCGCCCAACGTGACATCGCGGTAGGACGGTCGGGGAGCGCCTTCGGCGATGCGGTACAGCAGCGGGTTGATGTCGCCGATGAGGGAGCCGCCGTGCTCCAGCAGGTACTGGTTCATCACCGCGGTCAGACCGGCCCAGATCGGTGCGGACTGCGAGGTGCCGCCGCCGACCACGACCTGGTCGTTGATCACGATCTTCACGCCGGTGAACGGGTCGGCGACGGCGGCGACATCCGGCGTCATCCGCTTCCCGGCATGGCGTTCCGGCGGCACCGCGGCGGACGCCACCTGCTGCCACGGTGGCATGTCGAACAAGGCGGAGACACCGCCACCGGTGCCCTGCGACAGCGGCACGTCGAACCAGGTCTGCTCGGACACCCACGTCCCGTCCGCTGCGGTGGACAACGTGGTGCCACCGACGCTGGTCATCTCCGGCAGCGACGCGATCGAGTCGAGGCCGATGTCCTGCTCGCTCGGTGGCGAGGACCAGTCCTGACCGCCGCGGCACTCCATGCCGGCGAGATCACCGCTCGCGTTGTAGGCGGTGGTGCCGTGCGATTGCGCGGTCCGCAGCGCGGATCGCACCGGGGCCAGGTCCGCGGCGGTGATGAGCCGGTCGCAACCCCAGCCGATCGAGAAGCTCCACACCGCACCGGGGAACCGGCGATCGGTGTCTTCGAGCATCTCGCCGATCCGGCGGTAGCCGCCGTCGCCTTCGACGGTCGGCCGGGCGTTCACCACCACCTTGCGGGCGTCGGGGGCGAGGGCGTGGGCAACCTGCAGATCCATCGACGACTCGGCACGCGCCTCGCCGGGCAATCCGCCGACGATCTCCGGGATCAACGGCGGCAGTCCGTTCATCGCGGTGAACGCGTCGAGGTCGGACTGACGGAACGAATCGAAGGCGAAGATCACGATGGTGGTCCCTTTGCCGGTGAACCCGGCCTTCGCCAACTCGCCGGCGTTGTAGGTGTTCAGCAGCGCATCCGGGCCGAGCCCGCGATCGGGCACGTCCAGCGGGAAGTTGTCCGGACGCGACATCCGGTGCGGCAGGTAGCTGAGGATCCGGCCGGTCTCGGCCACCTCCCCGCGTAGGTGGCCCGGCACCGCCGGCTGCTGCGGGGACGCATAGAAGTACTGCCCCTTGCGGCCCCGGTAGTTGTGGACGGAGACGTCGAACGCCTGCCCGACGGCATCAGGCGTCCCTTCGATGACCGCCCAGTCGTCACCCGGCCGCCACCGCACCGACAGGGTGCGCTCCCGGGCCCAGTCGATCAGCTCCGCGGGTCGCGACGGGGCGGTCAGACCGACGGTGAACTCGATCTTCGGGTCGCGCGCCGGTCCGAGATCGGTGGATGCGCCGAGCAGCGAGGCGTACGGGCCCGCAATGCGCCTGTCCCCAAGCACGACATCACGCGCTGACGGGTCGCTACCCGTCAGCGCCGCTGCGAGGAGCAGGAGGACCGTCAGCGTGCGCGCAATCACCGTGGTCATCGGCCGGCACGAACACCGGGTGTGCCCGGACCGGGTCCGGGCACACCGAGGTTACTGACCGTACTTGTCGCGGTTCGGGTTGTGCGTGGGCTGAGGAGCCACCACGGGAGGAGTGAAGATGCCCGAGACATCCGGGTTGGGGGCCTTCTCGGTCGGGCTCAGCGGCGGCGTCGTGGTCGTCGTCGTCGTCGTGGTCGTGGTGGTCGTTTCTTCCGGTGCTTCGCTCTCGGTGCTGCAAGATGCGGTGAAGCCGATCATGGCGAGGACGGCTGTACCGCCCACCGCTAGCGAGATGCGACGACCCAGACGGTTCATGGCCATGTTCGGTCCTTCTGTCGGAAAACCGGTGAACCTCCCCATCGTAGGAGGAAACCGGGGATCAGGTGCGGTAACCCCTCACCCGACCCCCGGTGGGGAGGGGAATGATCAAGCCACGGCCGGAGGAACTTTCGCCGGCCACCGGCTATCCGGCCTGGACCTGACCGCCGTCGACGACGAGATTGCCGGCCGTGATCCACGCGGCTCTGTCGGAGGCCAGGAACGCGATCGCCTCGGCGATGTCGGCGGGTTCACCCTTGCGGCCCAGAGGAATCGACCCGCCACCGGCCTCTGGACCGTTGCCGCCCGCGGCGGTCAGCGTCAGCCGGATGGCGTCGGCCCCCGGGGAGTTGACGTTGCCGGGGGTAACGGTGTTCACGCGCACGCCCCGGGGACCGGCCTCGGCGGCGAGGCCCCGGGTGTAGGTCGTGAGCGCCGATTTGGCGGCCGCGTAGTGCAGCATCGGCGGAGGCGGACTCAGTGTGACCGCCGAAGCCACATTGATGATGGAGCCTCTGCCGTTGGCGTACATCGCAGGCAGCAACGCGGCGTTGAGGCGGACGGCAGCCAGGAAGTTGATATTGAGGTCGTTGATCCATTCGTCGTCCGGTATGGCGAGCACACCGCCGGGGTAGGCGGTCGATGCCCCGGCGTTGTTGACGAGGATGTCCACCTCGCCGAGGACCTCGATAGCGCGAGCGGCGAGATGCTCGACCCCGGCGGCGGTGGCGACGTCGGCGACGATGTACTCCACACCCGGCGGCAGCGACTCCGGCTGTGACCGGCCCGACGTGACGACGCGGGCCCCGCCCTGAACGAACCGGGCGACGGTGGCCGCGCCGATCCCCTTGCTGCCACCGGTGATGACGGCGGTCTTGCCCTTGAGGTCCGGCACACCGGTGGTCTCCACCGTCGGCGCGACAACTGCGGAAGTCATGAAAAGCATCTCCTTCGAACTCAGATGTTCTGTACTGACTAGTACAGAACAGGGCGCGCCGCTATTCCCGAATCCGGGTTATGTACCGAAATGTCATAAACGGGTATTCTCGACTCATGGCACGTCCGCGTAAGTTCGACGAAGCGCAGGTCGTCGCGGCCAGTCGGGATGTGTTCTGGAACCAGGGTTACGCCGCGACGAGTATCGACGACCTCAGCGCTGCAACGGGTTTGGGCCGCGGCAGCTTCTACAAGGCCTTCGGTGACAAGCACAGCATGTTCTTGCGCGGCCTTGAGCTGTACTGTACCGACGCCGTCGACGGCATCCGTGCCGAGTTACGCGATCCCGATCTGACCGCCTACGAGCGACTGGTCGCGCATCTGCACAGGGTAGCCGCGGGCGCGGCCTCCGACACCGAACTGCGCGGCTGCCTGCTGGCCAAGAGCGCGTCCGAACTGTCCTCCGTCGACCCGGATGTCGCCAAGCTGACCAAGCGCACGCTGGACATCTGGCTGCGGGAACTGACCGCGACGGTCCGCGCCGCCCAGGCCGACGGCGACATTCCGGCCGACGCCGACCCCAAGAGGCTGGCCAGCCTGCTCCTGGCGGTGCTGCGTGGGATAGAGGCGCTGCGCAAGGGTGGCGCTTCGGCGGCCACCGTGAAAGCCGCCGCCGAGCAGGCCGTTGCGCTGCTCGGTGCAGGCGCGTAGCGCCTGAGAGTATTGCCAAAGACTGGTCGATCGATCAAGCTGGCGCCATGGGCAAGCTCGACGGCAAGGTCGCTTTCATCACCGGTGCGGCGCGGGGTCAGGGGCGTGCGCATGCGGTGCGGTTGGCCGAGGAAGGCGCGGACGTCATCGCGGTCGACGTGTGCGCGCAGTACGCCACCGTCGTCTATCCGATGTCGCGGCCGGAGGACCTGGCCGAGACGGTGCGCCTGGTCGAGGCCCAGGGCCGGCGAATCGTGGCGAGCGAGGCCGATGTCTGCGACGTCGCGGCACTACAGAAGGCTTTCGACGAAGGGGCGGCCGAACTCGGCGGTGTGGACATCGTGGTGGCCAATGCCGGGATCGGCCCCGGCGGGCAGACCACCGAGGACGAGCAGTGGGACGACGTGGTCGACGTCAATCTCAAAGGGGTGTGGAACACCCTGCGCGTCTCGGTCCCGACGATGCTGACCCAGGACCGCGGCGGGTCGATCATCCTGACCAGTTCGACTGGCGGACTCATCGGCACACCCGTCGTCAACGGCGGCATGATCGCCTATACCGCGGCCAAGCACGGCGTGGTCGGAATCATGCGGGCATACGCGAACTATCTTGCCCCGCACCATATCCGGGTGAACAGCATTGCGCCGACGACCGTTGCGACGCCGATGGCCAACAATGGCGACCTGAGCATGCTCAAGAAGTACGAACCCGCGATCGCCCGTTCGCTGGAGAACGCGATGCCCGTCGATTACGTCGAGGCGCGCGACGTCGCCAACGCTGTCGCCTGGCTGGCCTCCGACGACGCGCGCTACGTCACCGGCACCGTCGTCCCCGTGGATGCCGGACTGCTCAACAAACGTTAGCTCGGGGATGCCGCGCCGGTAGCACCGTCAGGCTGCAGAGCCTTTCGGTGGTGCGGGTCCGCCGGGTTCGCCGGGGTTGTCGGGGTCGGCGGGTTCAGCCGCGGCGCTGTCGTTTTCGGGTTCCTCGGGTGGGCGCAGGAGTCGTTCGGGGCGGTGGTAGGTGTTGACGCGGGTTTGTCCGGTGTCGAGGTGTTCGGGTGGGATCCATTCGACTTCGCCGCGGGTGTTGATGCGGGTGGTCCAGGCGGTGGGGTCGTCGGGGTTGACGCTGCGGTTGTCGGGTCCGCAGGCCAGGCCGAGGTCGTTGATGTTGGTGTTTCCGCCGCGGGCCCAGTCGGTGACGACGTGGTGGACTTGGCTGCCGTAGGCGCCGATGGTGCAGCATGGTTTGGTGCAGCCGCCGTCGCGGGCGATCAACATGATCCGCTGCTCAGGTGACGCGATGCGTTTGGTGCGGAACAAATCCAGAGCTGCCCCGGTGGCTTTGTCGAACACCGCCAAGTAGTTATTGGCATGCCCGCCCATCCGGATCACATCCTTGATCGGCATCCTGGTGCCGCCGCCGGTGACGCCGATCCCGGCGCGGGATTCGAGGTCTTGCAGCGTGGTGCGGATGATGATCGACACCGGCAGCCCGTTGAGTGTGCCCAACTCGCCGCTCATCAACGCGATGCGTCCGACGGCGATCAACGCATCATGCTGGCGCTGGGCCAGGCTGCGAGAGTCGTTGTCGATCTGGGTTTGTGACGGTGTGCCCGAGGTGCAGGGTTCTGGGTCGGCGGGGTTGCACATGCCGGGGGCGGCGTATTTGGCGAAGATCCATTCCAGTACCGCCCAGGCTTCGGGTGTCAAGGTTGCGGTGAGGTCGATCATCCCGTCGGGGCGCTGCTGGTGTTTGGTGACCCCGCGCTGGCGGGCGCGTTCGGTGTCGTCGGGTTCGGGGCCGTCCTGATCCAGCAGGAACAGGATCAGTTCGGCGGCGTCCTTCAGCTCTTTGGGTCCGGCGCCGACGGCGGTGCGGACCAGGTCGACTTCGAATTGTTCGCGGGTGGGGGCGTCGACCCTGGACGGGAGTTTGGCCACGGATTTGCGGATGACCTCGACGTGTTCGGGGTTGATCAGTCCGCGTTCTTGGGCGATCGCGGTGGCCGGCAGCAGCGGCGGTAGCGCCGGTCCGGTCACCGAGGGGCGCGGCGCCAACAGGCAAGCCTCGGTCAGGCGCCGATTGGCGTCACTGACCGATAGCCGCCACCGGATCCGCAGCACGTCTTTCCAGGATTTGGCGCCCATCTCGCGGGCGGTGGTCTCGGTCTGAAGCCGCGCCAGCAGCCGATGACCGAGCCCGGGCAGTTGGCAGCTCAGACTCTCCAACTCGTCGAGGGCTTCGAGGAGTTCGTCGCGGGTCAGTAGCTCCAGATCGCAGGCCGCCACGGTGTCGAAGGCGGCGCGCAGCGCGCTGACCGCGTCCTGCAGGCCCGTCCTCGACATGGTTCGAACATACATTCGACCACCGACAAGTTTCGGGCCCGAAACTCGCCAACAAGTTCAGACTCGGCGCCGCGCCGGCGAGCGCCGTCGGTCCCACAGACGAGCCTTCGTTTCACGAACCACGGTTCACATGACTGGCGCTGTGCGATACCTTCATGAATCAGTGCCCTCAATGAGTGAGATGGGATTCCTGCATGACCGTGACCGGCGAGCGCCCCGAAATCCTGCTCGAGGATGTCGACTTCAACCGGCGTGACCATCCCGATCGGCCGCTGAGGCCCATCCCGCCCGGACGTGACCAGTTCGCCCCGCAATGGCGGCATATGCGTGAGGTCATGTTCGGTGAGTGGATCGACATTGACAAAGAGGTCGAGCCCAGCGAACTGACCCGCCTGCGCGACGATTACTTCTGGCAGCGTGACGAACTGATGATCGGTGTCGTCGACGCGTTCGAGCGGATCGGCCACGAGCAGGGCCGCGCGTTGTTCGAACAGGCGCTGACACAGGGAATCGACACCCTCGAGGATCCGCCGCAGGAGTTCGTCGACCTGTTCGCCCATCTCGACAACCTGCCCGAGCAATTCGATCTCGTCGCCGCCGAACGCGGTCGGATGCTGGCAATGTCGAGCACGATGGCAGCCACCACGATCATCCGGGGATGGGCGCTGTACGAGACCGCGATGACCGGCGACATCTCCGCCGCGACCGGCGCCACCGGACGGTTCGCCGACGACGGTCCGCGCCGCAACATCGAAACCGCTCGGGTGTTCGCCGAGTTCACTCTGCCCGACATCTTCGACCGGCAGTCCGAGGCGTTCCAGGACGTGGTGCGGGTGCGGTTGATGCATGCACTGGCCAGTCGGGGTCTGCGACGGAAGTGGGGTGATGCCCTCTATCTGAAGTTCGGCGAGCCCATTCCGGTCACGTCGCTGCTCGGGTTCGGCAGCGGCATGCTCCTCGGTCGTCTGGTCGACCACGCCTTCGGTCGCAAGCTGACCAGGCAGCAGCTCGAGGATCTCGCGGAATACTCGTCGTTCTCCGGACAACTGTGGGGGGCGCCGGAGCGGCTGCGCTCCGCCGACGGTGTCGAACTGATCAAGTCGTTGAACTACGTACTCGCCAGGGGAGGCAATCCGTCTCCGTGGCGCGCCGAACTCGTCGACGCCATCGCCAGCCGCGAACACCTCGAGCTCCTGACCGATGCCCTTCCGTCGTGGGTGAGAAGCGTGGTGGCGCGCTACTCCGACCAGATCACCGCAACCGTCGCGATGGCCTCGGCCGGAGTCGTGTTCGGCTATGAGCAGATCGACGCGATGGTGGCCGACACCCGCTTCGAAAGACTGGGCTATGACTTCGAGCGCAGGGTGCGCGACTTCACGCGGTTCACCAGACTGAACGTCGGCATCGCACGGGTTGCCGACCGCCTGCCGTTCTCGAATCCGATCCGCGAGCACCGCAAGAGGACCGGCGCGGCCGCCCGGGAACGGATCGCGATGCTGAACAAGATCGCCGCTGGCCGGCAGATTCCGCTGACCTACACCCACCACGACAGCTCGACATCGGGGCAGGGTTTCACCGGTTAGCGTTCTGCGCCAACCAATCTCGCACCAGGTCGCCGTCATCTGCCTCGACGGACCGCAGTTCGGTCAGCGTCGGGTGTCCGGCGTCGAGCAGCGCGCTGTCGGTGTCCTGGCCTGGCCGCTCTTCTGACTCCACCTCGGTCAGGCGCACGCCGCCGTCCCGGACCTCTTCGACGCGCGTCTGCACCGCCCCGCCGCGGGCGAGGCGTGCGTGGCGCAGCGGACCCAGCTCCGATGCGGGCCGGTCCGGGACGTTGAGCGACAGCACCGTCCCGTCGGGGGAAGCGAACAGCAACTCCAGGACCGGGGCGAGCAGGCCCGCGGCGGTGTCCCAATGCCGTGCGCCGTCTGGACGCAGCGCGACGTCGAGGGACACCGCCAGCGCGCGGGTGTCACTGATCTTGGCGGTGAGTGCGGCGCCCACGGTTCCCGAGTGCAGCACCGCCCGGCCGACGTTGGCGCCGTGGTTGATTCCGGACAGCACGACATCCGGCCGCGGGTCGAACCAGCCGTTGAGCGCGGCCGCGACGATGTGCCCCGGCTGGGCGTGAACGGCCCACGCCTGCACGTCGAGGTCGGGGAGTTGACGGGGTTCGACCACGGTGCGGCCGTCGTGCCGGACCGCGCTGAGCGCGGCGCTCGCACCACTGGCTTGTTCCACCGGCGCGGCCACGATCACGTCGAGACCGGCTTTCACCGCGGCACTCGCCAACGCGTGCAAACCGGCGGAGTCGATTCCGTCGTCGTTGGTCACCAGTGCGAGCGGCACGCGGCCTCCTTCTGCGTCATGTCCATTCGCGGAGTTCCACCCGTTCGGCCAGGGTTTCGACGGCCCGCGCGCCGCCGGTGCCCAGCCCGTGCCGCACCACGTTGAGCGCACCGCACGCGGCGCCGATCTGGAGCGCCTCGCGCACCGGCCGACCCAGAGCCAGCGCTGAGACGATGCCCGCGGTCATCGAGTCCCCGGCTCCCGCGGAGTCGGCGGGTTCGAGTGTGGGCATGCAGATCTCGACGATGTCGCCGTCGTCGATCAGGGCCAGCGCCGGGGCGGACCCGGCCCGCGACACGACGATGGTGCCGGCGCCGTCGTCGCGCATCGAGCGCATCGCGGTGACGAGATCCTTCGCGTCGTCGGATTTCGCTCGGCCGTCGTCGAGCAGTTCCTCGTGGCTGACCTTGACCAGGCTGGGCTCGCCGGCGAGCACCGCTTCGAGCCTGTCCCCGGACAGGTCGGCGGCCACCGCGCAACCGTTGGCGCCGAGGTCGGTGGTCAACCGCCGGTAGAGGTCGGCGGGCACCACGTCGTCCTCCTGCGGGCCGGACAGCAACACCCGTCCGTTGGTCAGCCCCTCGGTCAGGGTGAGCTCGTAGAGGGAGTCCAGTTCGTGACGATCGAGTGGGGTGCCGGCGGCTTCGGCCACGACGTCGCGGTCCCCGGAGCGGCGGTCGTGCACATACGAGCCGTTGCGGGCGCTGACCGGAACCGATTTCACCGAGACGCCCTCGATCGGCAGCAGATGCCCGAGAACGTCACCGGTTTCCCCGCCGAGGGCCACGCACAACACCACCGGCACGCCGAGGGACGACATCATGCGTGACTGCCAGACGCCCTGGCCCCCGGCGTGGACGTGGATGTCGGGGGCACCGGAGCGGTCTTCGACCGTGACGGTCAGTACGGGTAGCGGCGCGAAGATGACGACGGGCTGGGGCTCATCCGGGGTGTCGGCGCGGGATTTCTTGTCAGCCATGGGCACCGGGATACCCACCCGGGCCGGGACCACCCACCCGGTGTCAGCGCGAAGGCGTCACTGGTGGAAGTTCCACTGCCCGCAGTCCTGGGCCAGCACGTCGTTGACGTCGACCCTGACGCCGCCGATGAGCGGCCCCGGGTTCGAGGCGGTGTCGATGATGCGCTGGTACAGCACCGCGGCGGGGTAGATCTGACCGTTGGACCACGACCGGGTCTGCCATGCCCACACGTGCCCGGGGGTGCGGGAGTTGCCGATGACGCGGTCGGCGGCCGCCCACTGACAGGGCCGGATCCCGGCGTAGATCCCGGTGCGCTGGGCGCCGAGCACCGAGTTGATGCCCCGGAACCACGGGAGCGCCAGGTCGTTCCAGGTCTGCCGGTCGATGTCGTCGTCGACGGAGAAGAAGATCGGTGCGTTGCGCGCACCCCCCGCCGCGGTGTGCAACTGCCATGCGGTCTTGGCGTCCGCGACGCCGCCGGCGTATCCGCGGGTGAAGTCCGACGGAGCCGTCCCGCCGGGCTTGCCGTACTGGTAGTTGCTGACGATCACCAGCCCGGCCTTGGTCAGCGACTCGGCGTAGGGCCGCGTGATCGGTTTCGCACCGAAGTTCGACCCCGGCCGGGACAACGACACGTAGTTGATCACCCCGGCGTGGCCGGCGGCCCGGATCGCGTCGGCGGGGATCTGGGCCGCGGCGAAGTCGATCAGGGTGGGCGCGGCGGCTCGCGCGTGCGGAGCGCCGGCCGCGGCAGCACCGACGCCGGCCATCGCCGCCGACGCGGCGGCCGCGTACCGCAGGGCGTCGCGACGAGAAACCGAATGCTCCACGGCGCGGATGTTAACAACGGGACGGTTGTTAACAGCTGTGCCTCGCCGGGCCGTACGGGCTAGATTTTTCCGCCCGGGAACATCGTCTCGACGGCCTGGGTGATGTTCGCGCGGGCCGCGGCCTCACCCGTCGGATCCAGGGAACCGATCGCCATCACGTAGCGCCGGTCGGCGCCGATCACGCCGGTGGACACGTGCAGCTGGTTGCCGCCGTTCCAGCAGCAGAACCAGCCCTGCTTGACCGCGACGGGCTCGGCGTAGAGGCCCTCGGGGATCCCGAAGCGCTGCGGGTAGCCGTCGGTGCCGGTCGGGGTGGAGCGTGCGAGGTTGTCCATGATGATGTCGGCCTGCTCGCGGGGCAGTCCGCCGGCGCCGGTCAACAGCATGTCGTAGTAGCGGACGAGGTCGGCAGCGGTGCTCTCGGTGACGTCCCAGTGCCCGTTCCAGGGAGCGGTCGTCCCGGTCAGGCCGTACCGGGCGACGATCCGCGAGATCACCGCATTGCCGCCGTTGCGGTCCCAGAACATCTGTGCGGCACTGTCATCCGAGGAGCGCAGCATGACGTCGAGCGATTGCCGGTCGGCGGCGGACAACGTGGTCTTGCCTTCGGCCTCCTGCAGCAGCAGGTCGTCGGCGATGAACAGCTTCACCACGGATGCGATCGGGAACTGCGCGCCGCCCCCGCCGGCGACGGTCTGTCCGGTGGTGCGATCCAGGATCACGGTCTCGATGGCGGCACCGGACTCGGCCGCGGCGGCGGTCGCCTGGCGCACACGGGCCTCGAGGCCGTCGAAGGATCCTGCCCGCTGCACGGGGGGGGCCGCGGGCTGCGGGGCCGTTGCGACCGCGGGCGGCGCTTGAGGGGCGTCCTCGACGGCAGGCGGGTTGCCGCCGGCGTGCGCCTCGCAACCGGCGACGAGCAGAGCCGCGCACACGACCGCCGTCCCGGTGATCGTTCGATTCAGTAGCCGCCGACGCATGACTCTCCTTCAGGTAGCCGAACCCCCGAAAGCGGGTCCACGCTGCGCCCACCGGTTACCCAGCCTAACCGTCGGCAACCCCCGGGTTCCACGGCGGAGCGCGGTCGCCAGGGGTCGGTCCTCGATGAACACGACGTTCTGTCCGAGGAGGGACAGCTCAAGATGGGGGATGACAGCTCCTCCGGAATCCGCGACAACGCAGAGGGTGGGGTCGTCGTACACAATGGATGGGATGGACGGCGGGGCGGGCACAGCTGAACACGGACCGGACCCGTACATCCGGGTGTTCGCCTCCCGGGTGCACAACCTGAAGACCGTTGATCTCGCTGCGCCCCGGGACTCCTTCGTCGCGTTCACCGGGGTGTCCGGCTCCGGCAAGTCCTCGCTGGCGTTCGGCACCATCTATGCCGAGGCGCAGCGCCGCTACTTCGAATCGGTCGCGCCGTATGCGCGTCGGCTGCTGCTGCCCCAGGACGCTCCGAAGGTCGACGACATCACCGGCCTGCCACCGGCGGTGGCGCTGCAGCAGCGTCGCGGCGCCGCGACGTCCCGGTCGACCGTCGGCACGGTCACCACATTGTCGAACCTGCTGCGAATGTTGTTCTCCCGCACCGGGACCTATCCACCCGGGGCCACCGAGCGGCTCGACTCCGACGCGTTCTCACCCAACACCACGATCGGCGCCTGCCCGGAATGCCACGGGCTCGGCCGCATCCACGCGGTAACCGAGCAGACGCTGGTGCCCGATCCGTCGCTGACCATCCGCGAAGGTGCGGTAGCGGCGTGGCCCGGCGCCTGGCAGGGCCAGAACCTGCGCGACATCCTCATCACGCTCGGCTACGACATCGACAAGCCGTGGCGCAAACTGCCCAAGCGGCACCGTGATTGGATCCTGTTCACCGAGGACCAGCCCACCGTCGAGATCGACCCGAGCCAGCATCCGGTCACCGCGGACTACTACTACAACGGCACCTTCTCCAGCGCCGAACGCCACGTCCGGCACACGCTGGCGAACTCGCAGAGCGCCGCGATGCGGCGCCGGGTCCTGCAGTACGTGCACAGCACCGACTGTCCGGTGTGTGACGGTTCCGGGCTGCGGCCCGAGGCGCTCGCGGTCACGTTCGCCGGCCAGACGATCGCTGATCTGGTGGCGCTGCCGTTGACGACGCTCGCCGATGTGCTGGAACCGGCCGCGACGCGGACCGAGTTCGCGGCTGCGTTCGAATCCACCGAGTCCGGGGAGTTCACCGAAGTCGCGACGATGATCGCCGCCGATCTGGTGGCGCGGATCGGTGTGCTCGTCGACCTGGGGCTCGGCTATCTGAGCCTGAACCGCCGGACACCGACGGTGTCGCCGGGGGAGTTGCAACGGTTGCGGTTGGCGACGCAACTGCGGGCCGGGCTGTTCGGCGTGCTCTACGTGCTCGACGAACCCTCGGCGGGTCTGCATCCGGCCGACGCGGAACCGCTGCTCGATGTACTGGATCGGCTTCGGCGCGCGGGCAATTCGTTGTTCGTGGTCGAACACGACATGGATGTGGTGCGCCGCGCGGACTGGGTCGTCGACGTCGGTCCCGGCGCGGGCGAATGGGGCGGTGAGGTGCTCTACAGCGGACCGGTGGCCGGGCTCGCGGAGGTCGGCAACTCGGTCACCGGCAGATATCTGTTCGCCGACGCGCCACCCGAGCGGCGGGCGACCCGTCGGCCACTGGGCGTGATGAGCCTGCGCGGCATCACTTTTCACAACCTGCACGACGTCGGCGTCGACATCCCGCTGGGTGCGTTCGTGGCGGTCACCGGGGTCTCCGGCTCCGGCAAGTCGACGCTGGTGTGCAAGGTGCTCGGGGACGTGATGGCCCGGCAACTCGGCCGGTCCGCCGAACCCGCCGACGACGGCGCCGACAGCGACGCCGAACTGCTTGACATCGACGTGGACTCCAGCGTGGGGGTGCGCGTCGACGGAGCCGACGTGATCGACCGACTGGTCACGGTGGACCAGCGACCGATCGGCCGCACCCCGCGCTCGAACCTGGCCACCTACACCGGGCTGTTCGACGCGGTGCGCAAGGCGTTCGCCGACACCCCCGAGGCCCGCAGGCGGGGCTGGAGTGCCGGACGGTTCTCGTTCAACGTGGCCGAGGGCCGTTGCGCCACCTGTCAGGGGGAGGGATTCGTCGCGGTCGAGCTGCTGTTCCTGCCGGGCACCTACGCGACCTGCCCGGCCTGTGGTGGCGCCCGCTATTCCGACGAAACCCTCGAGGTCACCTACCGAGACCGCACCATCGCCGAGGTGCTGGCCCAGACCGTCGACGAAGCAGCCGAATTCCTCTACGAACTTCCCAGCGCCGCAAGGAGTCTGGCGACGCTACGCGACGTCGGCCTCGGTTATCTGCGGCTCGGGCAACCAGCCACGGAATTGTCGGGCGGGGAGGCGCAGCGCATCAAACTGGCCACCGAGCTGCAGCGCGCCAAGCGCGGGCACACCCTCTACGTGCTCGACGAACCCACCACCGGCCTGCACCCGGCCGACGTCGAGCTGCTGGAACAGCAGCTGCACCGCCTCGTCGATGCCGGCAACACGGTGGTGGTGGCCGAGCACGACATGTCCGTGGTGGCGCGAGCCGACCACGTCATCGACCTCGGGCCGGGCGGCGGTGACGACGGCGGCACCGTCGTGGTCGCAGGGGTGCCGGAGGTGGTGGCCGCCCACCCGACGAGCCGGACCGCGCCGTACCTGGCCGCACGGATGGGCCGCTAAGCGCCGTACAGGTGAAGGGCGCGCGCGGCCTCGGTCGCGATGTCGCCGCTGAGTCCGACGATCGGTGGTCCGCCGCGTACGTGGATGACGTTCGCGAGCACGATCACGTAGGTGTCCGAGCCCGGATCCAGCCACATCGTGACGCCGGTGAATCCGGTGTGGCCGAATCCGCCGACGGGAAAGACCGCACCACGCGGTCCCGAATGCGCGGTGTCGATGTCCCACCCGAGACCGCGCAGATCCGGTGCGGCGGCATCGGGTTGCTGCGGTGTCGTCATCAATGTCGCACCCTCGGGTGACAGCGGAAAGCTGCTCGGCCGTCCGGCCCGCCGGTCCAGCAGGGCCTGGGCGAACAGCCCGAGGTCGCCGACGGTGGTGAACACTCCGGCATTGCCCGCGACGCCGCCCATGCGCCGCGCGGTCGGATCGTGCACCGTCCCGCGCAACGGATATCCGAAGTCCGGGTTGAGGCCGGGGGTGTCCTCGTCGAGCGCGGTGGGCGCGATCCTCTCGAGCAGCCCGATGTTCCACGTCCCCTCCGGACAGTGCACCACCTGTGCGGCCCCCGGGATGGCCGCCACCGCCGTGCCCCGGACACGGTGCGGCCCACAGACTTCGGGGACGGGAAGGTAGCGGGTGTGGGCCATGCCCATCGGGGCGAACACGTTGTCGCGGACGTACCCGTCCTCAGGCCGGCCCGTCAGCTTCTCCAGCAGGGCCCCCAGCAGGATGAAGTTGATGTCGGAGTAGTGGAACACCGTGCCCGGGTCGAAGACCACCCAGGCGGCGAGCGCCCGGCGGATGCCATCGGCCTTGTCGGGCTTGGTAAGTCCCCACGGGCCGTCCAGGCTGAGGTCCCCGGCGATGCCGGAGGTGTGCGTCAACAGCATGCGCAACGTCACCTGTGCGCGACGCGGATCGGCGGTGGGGTTGAATCCGGGCAGATAGGTCTGGACCGGTTCGTCGAGGCGGACGAGGCCCCGCACCTCGAGCTGGGTGATCGCCGTCGCGGTCGCGACACCCTTGGTCAGCGATGCGATGTCGAACACGGTGTCCTCGGTCATCGGTTCGGCGGCCGACGGTGCACCGTCGAACCCCGGTTCGCCGTCGAGCTTGCGGGCACCGAAGGCCTGCCGGAACACGATCTCCCCGCCGTGCCCGATCTGCACCACGGCACCGGGCAGCCGTCGCGCCGCGACCGCGTCCTCGACCAGCGCGACGACAGCGGAGAAGTCACCGCGCGGTTTCACCGGCGGGACGGCGGGGACCGGGGCCGCACGCGGGGAAGGCACCGTGGACGGTGCAGGCGGTGCCGGACGCGGTGCGGGCGAGGGCGTGCACGCCGTGGCGACGACGATCGCCGCGAGGGCGCCGGCAGCGCACCACCCGGCGATACGCGGACGGGACATCGGCACCGCATCGACGGTAGTACGAGCGAATATCTCGGCGACTGGCTTTTAATTTTTTCTTGGGTATGGTCGGCGTTGGTGATGGTTGCGAGCAAAGGAGCAACGATGGCTGATAAATCGCAGAGTCGTGAACGCCGGAAACCGGCGATGACGATCAAGGAACGCCGGGCGCAGAAGCGCGAGAAGCAATTTCAGTCCGAGCAGGCACCTCCTCGGCGGAAGCGCCCCACCCCTGCCTGATAGCTGTTCGCATTCGCATTTCGCATTCTCCGCAATTCTTAATTGCGGCCGCTGAATTATGCGCGGGCAATTTCTGTTCTCCTGACAAGCGAGGGTGTCGTGGCAACGCAGGCGGCCGACGTGTCGTCGGTGATGGTGGTCGGTAGGTCACCGGATCTGACCGCCTCGATGGTCGCCGCGTTGCGACGGCTCGGCGCCGATGTGATCGAGGGGCCGGCGTCGTGCGTCGTCGACTCGATGGTGGTCGTCCTCGTCCCCGACCGTGCCGCCGCGCGGGTGCTCAATAAGGCGTCCACCGACGCCCTCTGCGACACCGCGGTCGGCGCGGTGCTCGACACCGGGGCGCGGCGGCTGGTCGTGGTGTCCGACGGACGGCACCTGACCTTCGGGCAGCGCACCCGCGCGGCCGGGGTGGCCCGCAGGGCGGCCCGCCGCATCGAGTACGAGTGCGAAGTCAACGGATCTCGGGGGATCGGCGCGTCCTACGCGGTGGTCGACACCGCCGACGACATCGCCCGTATCGCCGCGGTCGCCGCATCTGCGCGCGAGGGCCTGGTGTCGCGGAGCTGAGGGTCAGCCGCCTGCCGCAGCCCGGTATCCGAGGCTGGGCAGCACCACGATCGGTCTCGGCCTGCTGTTCGACACTTTGATCGTCGGTCGTTCATGACGCCGTCCATTGAGCCGGCGGATCGTCTCGGTGATGTTGCGGGAACCGCTCTCGCGCAGCACCGATTTCGGCGACGGAGCTCAGTTGGCGTCGGCGTAGTACCGGCCGCCTGGGGTAGCGCACGCGCTACCCCAGGACGGGCGCCGGGGTGAGCGACGTGACCGGCCGCGGGCGCTGAACTGGTGACATGGAACCGGCTGACACGACAACCGCACGCTGTGCACCCACCACCGGTGCGCCCGCCACCGCAGCGCCGGCGCACCGCACGCGAGGGGTGCCCTGGTTTCTGGCGCTGGCATTCGTCGGCGCGTGGGTCCCGTGGCTGGCGGTCCACGGCCTGGGCGGGTCGCTGGACGACCCGTGGACCCAGTTGGCGACCGCGGCGTTCGTCCCGGCGATCGCCGCCTGCATCGTCCGGCGGTGGATCACCCGCGAGGGATTCGCCGGCTGCGGCCTGCGCCTGAATCTGCGATCGTCCTGGCGGTACTGGCTGGCCGCGGCGACGA
This sequence comes from Mycolicibacterium parafortuitum, assembly GCF_010725485.1. NCBI lineage: Bacteria > Bacillati > Actinomycetota > Actinomycetes > Mycobacteriales > Mycobacteriaceae > Mycobacterium > Mycolicibacterium parafortuitum. The sequence goes on from NZ_AP022598.1 coordinate 1,594,092, forward strand.
TCCCGTGGGGTGTCCTGCTGATCGGGGTCGGCGCCGCCATCGGTCTCGGCTGGTGGTCGATAGCCGACCTCGCCATGCCCGCCTCCGCGTGGGCCTATCTCGCGGCGGGCCCCCTCGTCTGCATCGCCGCCGCGCCGATCTTCTGGGGTGAGGAGTTCGGCTGGACGGCATATCTGCGGGACCGTTTGGTGCCGGGACGGCCGGTCGCCACCACGTTCCTGACCGGGCTGATCTGGGGCGTCTGGCACTGGCCACTGCCGTGGGTCGGCTACTTCGGCGGCGAAGTGCCTGCGGCCGAGGCGGTCTGGAGCATGCTGGGGTGGGTGCCGCTGAGCATCATGCTGGAGTTCGTCATCGGCTGGCTGTGGTCGGCGACCGGCTCGGTATGGCCCTGCGCGGTCCTGCACGCGGGTGCGAACCTGGTCGTGGCAGTGGGCATGTCCGAACTCTTCGGTGACCGGGTCGGGATCAACGCGACGACGCTGCTGCTCTGCATCGGCCTGGCACCGTTCGTCGCGGCCATCGTGTGCACCGGTTCTAGACTCAGGTGATGGTCTCGGCCCCGGCGCGATCTGTGGGTGCCGCGATGGTGTCCGGGCCGGGGTACCTGGTGTCGGCGTGGCCGTGGCGCGCATTGCTGTGGACGCTGTTCGGTGGTGTGTTCGGCGCGGTGCTGTTCGTCGCTGCTCCGGTGCTGATCCTGGCGGGCCTGTCCCGGCCGCTACGCAGCGCGGTATGGGCGCCGCTGCTGGAGATCGAATGTGCGCGGCTGGCGCTGATCGACGAGCCGGCTGCCGACCGGGCCAGGCGGGATCTGGCGGCGGCGCGTGCCGAGCACCGTCTACCGACTCTGCGGCAGGTCGGCTACCTGTGTCTGACGGCGCTCGGCACCGGCCCGTGGGGTGTTGTGTGCGTGGGGTTCTCGGCGATCCTGACCGCTGTGCTGCTCGCGGCGCCCTGGCTGGTCCATCCTGGCGAGCCGATCAACGTCGGGCTGTGGCTCGTCGATTCGCCCGCCGAGGCGTGGGCCGCCGTGCCGCTGGGCATCGCGGTCCTGACCCTGACGGCGTATCTCAACGGCGGCTATGCCGCCGCCGTCGGACAGATCACGGCGGCCGCGCTGACGGATCCGCATGCGCTGCAGCGCGAGGTGACCCGGCTCGAACAGTCCCGGTCCGCACTGCTCGACGCCGTCGAGCAGGAGCGTCGCCGGATCGAGAGCGACCTGCACGACCGGGTCCAGCACCGGCTGGTCGCGCTGGCGTTGACGCTGGGCATCGCCGAGAACACCCACGGCGACAACGCCACCGGTCGTCTCGCCGCCGAGGCCCACCGCCAGGTCGACGACATCGCCGCCGAACTACGCTCGGTGCTGCTGGGAATCCTTCCGCGGGCGCTGACCGAACACGGCCTCGCCGCCGCCGCAGCCGATCTGATCGCCCAGTACCCGCTGCCGGTGGACGTCGACTTCGGTGACACCGAGACACCGGTCCGGCTGCCCACACCGGTCGAACACGCCGCCTACCTGGTGCTCAACGAGACGCTGACCAACGTCGTCAAGCACGCCTGCGCCACGTCGGTGACGATCGCCGCGCGGCGCGGGAACATGATGTGGGAGATGGTGATCCGCGACGACGGCCGTGGTGGCGCCGCGATCGAACCGGGTCGCGGGCTGTCCACCCTGGCTGCCCGCGTGGAAGCCCTCAACGGCACCATGACGATCATCAGCCCCGCCGGGGGACCCACCGAGGTGACGATGCGGAGCCCGCTGTGACGAACCTGCGCGTCGTGCTCGCCGAGGATGCCCCGCTGCTGCGTACGGGGATCGTCACCGTCCTCGAGTCCGACGGGCACCAGGTCTGCGCCGCGGTCGGATCGGCCGACGAACTGCGCGAGGCCACCCGAACCCACCGGCCGGATGTAATCGTCACCGACGTGCGGATGCCGCCGACACACACCGACGAGGGAATCCGGGCGGCGATCGAGCTGCGCCGGGCCACCCCGGGTCTGCCGGTGGTGATCCTGTCGCAGTACACCACCGTCGGCTCGCTGGATCAGCTGCTCGACCGCGATGCGGACACCGGCCGCGGCGGCCTCGGCTACCTGCTCAAGGACCGCGTCGCCCATGTCCGCCACTTCCTGGACGCTGTCCGCGAGATCGCCTCCGGTGCAACGATCATCGATCCCGATATCGTCGTCGCACTGGTCGGCGCGTCGCGTCGGCGCGGAGTCCTCGCGGCGCTGACACCGCGTGAGGAGGAGGTGCTCGGACTGATGGCACAGGGCCTGACGAATCAGCAGATCGCCGACCGGCTGGTGGTATCCGAGGCGGCCGTGCGCAAGCACGTCGGCAACATCTTCGCCAAACTGCCCATCCCCGAGCACGGTGACCGCCGCGTACTCGCGGTGCTGACCTACCTCAACGGATCCTGAACTTTCACATCCGCGCGGCGACATCGGCGGCGGCAGCCGCGAAATCTGTGATGCGGTCCCGCCTCCGGTGGTATTCGGCGATGCCGTCGGAGGTGGTCGCGGCGAGTGCGGCACGGAGCCGGTCGGCGTCGAAATCCTGGCAGTACGAGGGTGTTCCGGGCTGCTGACGCCAGGAGTCCGCCAGCGGCCCGGCGTCCACCGGCTCGAAACCGAGCTGGTCGACCAACCCGAACACCGTGTCCTTTCCCGGTCCGGCGGGGCCTGCGACAGCCAGCCCGATCCGGCCGGCCCGGTCGTGAGTTCCGTTGTGCTTCAAGCTGGAAGCGATGATGCTGTTGAACGCCTTGTAGACGGGACGCCCCAGCAATCCGGCCACCCAGACGCTGTCCGGCGTGCCGTTGTCGAGCTCGTCGATGCGGCCGTCGCGGTTGGGGTAGTAGTTGCCGGTGTCGATCACGACGGCATCATCGGTTAGCTTCGGCGCCAGCTGCGCGCACAGCGCCGCGACCCGGTTCTCGGGCACGCTGACGATCACGACGTCCGCGCCTGCGGCGGCATCGGCCGCCCACGACGGGGTCAGCCGTTCGACACCGGCGAACTGTGTGAGCGTCGACGGGTCCTTCGAGTTGGCGATACGCACCCGGTGGCCCAGTCCGGCCAGGTGGACGGCGAGCGTGCCACCGATCAGACCGGCCCCGATGACACCGATGGACAAGGATTCCATCGAGCCGAGGGTAAACACGGAGACTGTCTCCGGTCAATGCATGTGGAGAATGCTGGAGGTGACCGTCGACATTGTGGTGCGCCGCCTGCTGGCGTCGGATGCGACCACGGTGCTGATCGACGGGCGCTCCGGCTCGGGCAAGTCCACCCTGGCCGATCAGCTGCAGCGCTGCTGGCCCTGCAGCGTCGTCGTGCGCCTCGACGACATCTATCCCGGCTGGGACGGGCTGGCGTGGGCCGGCGAGCACATCGGCACGGAACTGCTCCGGCCACGCGCCGCGGGTCGGACCGGCCGCTGGCGGCAGTGGGACTGGGACACCGGCGCCCCCAGCCGATGGCACGCCGTCGGGGCCGGCCAGCGGCTGATCGTCGAGGGCGTCGGAGCCCTGTCGGCGGACAACCGCGCGAAGGCCGATCTGGGCATCTGGGTCGAGACCCCCGATGAGGTCCGCAAGCACCGTGCGCTGCAGCGCGACGGGGACACCTACCGCCCGCACTGGGACCGTTGGGCCGCACAGGAACTCGACTTCATCATCCGGTGTGACCCAATCGCTTCGGCCGACTACGTGGTGACCGAGGCCGGCGGCGCTCTGGTGTGGGCCCCGGGCATGCGCTAGCTTGGACGCGATCCACACGGGAGTGCACACCGAGTGCGCTGAGAGGACGGCTGACCGGCTGTCGACCGTACGAACCTGACCGGGTAATGCCGGCGTAGGGAGATGCACGTGAACGCTTCATTGGGAAACGACCCTGGAAACGAGCTGGGTAACAACGACCCCAGACCCGTCCTGCGCTGGCGGGTGGTCGACATCGTGGTCGCCAGTGTGCTGGCCGTCGCGGCGGGTCTGGTCTTCGTGTTCTGGAACGTCGCGTCGAACCCGATCACCGCCCCGCTGTCGGCGGCGCTACCCGGTCTGCAGGCGCTGGCCGGCGGCGGCTGGCTGTTCGCCGGGGTGCTGACCGCGCTGGTGATCCGCAAACCGGGTGCGGCGCTGTACGGCGAACTGGTCGCCGCGACCGTGTCCGCCCTCGTCGGCAACCAGTGGGGTGTGCTGACCATCGAATCCGGCCTGGTGCAGGGCCTCGGCGCCGAACTGGTGTTCGCGCTGTTCCTGTACCGGCGCTGGAACCTGCCCGTGGCCGTGCTCTCCGGCGCCGCGGCCGGCGTGACGCTGGCGATCAACGACCTGATCCTCTGGTACCCCGGATCGACCACCGCGTTCGCGGCCATCTACACCGGATCCGCGGTGATCTCGGGCGCCCTGCTGGCCGGTGTGCTGTCGTGGTTCGTGGTGCGGGGACTGGCCAAAACCGGTGCGCTGAGCCGCTTCGCCTCCGGCAGGGTGGTGCCGACCCGCCAACCTCAATGACGCCGGATCCCCGCACCGGCGGAGCCGAGGTGCGGGCGGAAGGCTGGGGCTGGCAGCACGCCGGTCAACAGCACTGGGCGGCAAAGGATCTCGATCTGCATATCCTCCCCGGCGAACGGGTGCTGCTGCTCGGGGCGTCCGGGTCCGGGAAGTCGACCCTGCTGCAGGGCCTGGCCGGGCTGCTGGGCGGCGCCGACGACGGGCACGCGCAGGGCCGCTTGCTGGTCGACGGCGCACCACCTGCGCAACGGCGCGACCGGATCGGGATGGTGCTGCAGGACCCCGACGCGCAGGTGATCCTGTCGCGGGTCGGTGACGACGTCGCATTCGGTATGGAGAACTTCGGCGTTGCGCGCGAGGCGATCTGGCCGCGGGTGACCGCCGCACTGGCCGAGGTCGGCCTGGACCTCCCGCTGGACCGCGACACCTCACAGCTCTCCGGCGGGCAGAAGCAGCGGCTGGCGCTCGCCGGTGTACTCGCGATGCGGCCAGGGCTGATCCTGTTGGACGAACCGACCGCGAATCTCGACCCCGAAGGTGTGCTCGAGGTCCGCGACGCGGTCACCAGGGCGGCCGAGATCACCGGCGCCACCGTCCTGGTGGTGGAACACCGCACCGGTGTGTGGCTTCCCGTCATCGACCGGGTCGTGGTCCTCGGCGGTGACGGCTCCGTCGTCGCCGACGGCGCACCCGAGGACACCATCACCCGCGAGCGCGACCACCTGGTACACGCCGGTATCTGGGTGCCGAACACTCCCATCGCACCGGTGCAGCGCCATCCCGTCACGACCCCCGAGCCGCTGCTCACGGCGACGGACCTCGCAGTGGGGTACCGGGGCAGGCCTGCCGTGCGCGGCGGGATCGGACTGGAGATCCCGCGCGGTCGCGTCACCGCGATCACCGGGCCCAACGGCTCCGGGAAATCGACCCTCGCCCTCACCCTGGGCGGGCTGCTGCCGGCCCGCTCCGGGACGCTGCACGCGGCCGACGGACTCGCCCCGTCGCCGCGCAGGCGGGAACCGGCGACGTGGCGATCCAAGGAACTGCTCACCCGCATCGGCACCGTCTTCCAGGACCCCGAGCACCAGTTCCTGACCGGCACCGTCCGCGACGAACTCGCCCTGGGGCCAAAGGCGTTGAAGCGTGACACTTCCTGCACCGCCACGCTGATCGACGACCTGCTTGAGCGGTTGCACCTGCACCACCTCGCCGAGCGCAGCCCGTACGCCCTCTCCGGCGGCGAGAAGCGCCGGCTGTCGGTGGCCACCGTGCTGGTCAGCCGCCCCGCGGTGATCGTCCTCGACGAACCCACCTTCGGACAGGACCGCCGCACCTGGGCCGAGCTGATCCAGTTGCTGGCCGAAATCGCCGATGCCGGAACAGCCGTCGTCGCCGTCACCCACGACGCCGAATTCGTCGACGCGCTGGCCGATCACCGGTTCGTGTTGTCGGCCCCGGTGCGACCGTGATCCGTGTCAATCCCGTCGCGAAGCTGCTCGCCGCCGCGTTGATCGCGGTGGTGCTGGTGCTCAGCGTCGACTGGGTGTCCGCGCTGACCGCGCTCGTCCTGGAGATCCCGTTGTTCATCGCGCTGCGAGTCCCGTTGCGCCCGTTCCTGATCCGCGCCGGTCTGATCACCGTCGCCGCCGCGCTGACCGCGATGACCAACCTGCTCTACGGCGAGCCGACCGGCACCGTGCACTGGCACTTCCTGCTGATCAATGTCAGCGACGGATCGATCGAGTTGGCGCTGGCGATGTTCCTGAGGGTGCTGGCCATCGCGTTGCCGTCGGTGGTCCTGTTCATCGACGTCCACCCGACCGAACTGGCCGACGGGCTCGGGCAGGTGCTGAAGCTGCCCGCGCGCTTCGTCGTCGGCGCGCTGGCCGGCATGCGCATGGTCGGGCTGTTGCGCCAAGACTGGGAGTACCTCGGTCACGCCCGCCGCGCGCGCGGGGTCGCCGACCATGCCCGGATCCGGCGGTTCCTGGGTCAGGCCTTCGCGCTGCTGGTCTTCGCGCTGCGCCGCGGTACCAAACTGGCCACCGCGATGGAGGCGCGCGGGTTCGGCGCGTACCCGGCCAGGACGTGGGCGCGACCGTCGACGTTCGGCACCTCAGAGCTGGCGCTGATCACCGCCGCCGCGGCGATCGCGACCGCCGCGGTCGTCGTCTCCGTCACCACCGGACACTGGGACTTCGTCGGTGGCCGCTGACGCGGGCCGCACCAGCATCGACAGTGCGCCGGCGGCCGCGAACACCAGGAACGCCACCTGGTAGCCGAACGACTCGATCAACGCGCCCACCACCGGCGCGCCGATGGCCTGACCGGCCGCGATCGCGAAGAACGCCAGACCGACCCCGTAGGCGGCCGCGTCGGGATACACCCGGGTGCCCCACAACAGCAGCAGCCCGCTGAGCCCGATGTAGGCCGCACCGAACACGCTCGCCGACACCAGGATGGCCGCGACGTGGTCGGCCGCCAGCGCCAGCCCCGCGGTGGCCGCCGCCATCGCGGTCACCGTCGCGACCCAGGTCCGGCTAAAACCCAGCCGGTGCACCGCCGCGCCGCCGAACGCGCCGCCGATCCCGGCGGCGCCCAACAGCATCCACGCCGCGGTCGCGATCGCGTCCCCGCCCGATGCCGCGCCGATCAGGTCACGGCCGAAGTTCCAGATCGCGATGCTGCCCGCACCCGTCAGCACGGATGCGACCAGCAGTCCGGCGGTGCCGGGCCGGAACCGCCGCCCCACCGTGGCGCTCGACCGTGATGCCTGCGATCCGGTGCGCAACGCGAACGCGACCCACGCGGTGACGGCGACGGTGATCGCGCCGTAGATCGCCCACGCCAAGCGCCACTGATCCAACAGCGCCAGCGCGATCGGACCGGACACCACCACGCCGATCCCGGTGCCCGCGTTGACGATCGTCTGGGCACGGTCGGCCCGCTCGGCGCTCAGGCGTTGCGCCAGCGCGCTCGCCAGCGGTGGCGAGGCCAGGCCCGTGCTCATCCCCGCCACCAGGATCCCGATCGCCAGCACCGCGGCCGACTGCGCGGCGGTGACGACGAGAATGCCGACGGTCGCGACCACGCCCGCGGCGACCGCCATCCGGCGCGCCCCGACCCGGTCGCTGTAGACCAACGCGACGGTGATCGCGGCGCAGTACCCGACGTAGCTTCCCGCGCCGACGAGCCCGATCACGGTCGCGTTCAACTCGAATCGGTCGGTGAACACCGGGACGAACAGGCCGTAGGCGAAACGGGCGAAGCCGTAGCAGCAGCCGATCAGCGCCGCGCCCGCACCGATCAGCGAGTAGTAGGACCGTGACACGTGGTCAGCGGGCGAAGTCGGCGGGCCGGAACTCACCCTTGGCGAGCTTGGTCTCGATCTCCTCCAGGCTCCTGCCGGTCAGGTCGGGCATCCGGAAGTACACGAACAGCCACGCCGCGACGTTGAACAGCCCGTACAGCCACATCGACGGGCCGACACCGATTCCGCTGATCAGCGTCAGCAGGGTCAGCGTGATCAGCAGATTGGTGCCCCACAGCGCCGCGGACTGGGCTGCGGTGCCGGCCGGACGGACCGCCAGCGGATAGGTCTCGGAGCCGGTCAGCCATCCCATCAACTGCAGACCGCCGGCGTTGAACAACATGAACAGCACCAGGCACGTGATGATGAACGGCACCGAATCCCGGCCGCTGTTACCGGTCACGAACAGTGCGCCGAGGACGAAAAGGCTCACCGCCGCACCGGGAATCATGATCAACGTCAGCCGGCGCCTGCCGACCTTGTCGATGATCGACAACCCGACGAGCTGGGCCACCAGATACGTCACGCCGAGCGCGACCGAGACCTGCAACGCGACGGACTCGTCGAACCCGTTGTCGGTCAGGATGGTCGGGGAGTAGTAGATGATCATCTCGATGCCGGACAGCTGGGTGAAGATCGCGATGCCGCAGCCGAGGATCAACGCGGGCCGGACCCACGCCTTGCGCAGCCCCGACCAGCCGCGCGTGTTCGCGGTCTCCTCTTCGCGGGCCAGCGCGGCCATCTCCTCGAGTTCACCGTCGGTGTCGTAGTTCTCCGGCCGGACGCGCGCCAGCACCTCGCGGGCCCGGTCGCGGTCGTCGTGCTTGACCAGCCAGCGCGGGCTCTCCGGGAGCCGCAACAACAATCCGAGCATCAGCAGCGCGGGCACACACGCCGCGCCGATCGACCACCGCCACGGCACCGACTCGGACGCGCCGACGATCGTCGCGATCACGATGCCGACGCCGATCGCGATCTGGAAGCAGAGCACCAGGCGTCCGCGGTACTTCGGGGGTGCCAGCTCGGCGACGTACATCGGCGCCGTCTGCGTGGCGCCGCCGACGGCGAATCCGAGCACGAGCCGCCCGACCGACAGCAGAAGCGGGTCCGGGGCGACCGCACACCCCAGCGCACCGACCGCGAAGATCACCGCGAGCATCAGCAGCGTCGTCTTGCGACCGATGCGCTCGGACAGGAAACTGCACGTCAACGCGCCGATGACGGCGCCGAGCAGGATGCTCGCGGCGATGAACTGCTTCCAGTTCTCTTCGATCTGGAAGTCCTTGGTGATCTGCAGCAGCGCGCCGGAGATGATGCCGGTGTCGTATCCGTACAGCATCCCGGAGATCGCCGAGACCAGCGCGACGACGATCGCCGAACCGGTCAGCTGTCCCGGAGTCCGTTGACGGGCTGCGGCGTCATCACGGGCGGCATCGCGGGCGGCGTCGCTGGCGGCATCGTCGATGGTACTCACTCGGACCTCCGGGCGGCGGGTGGGCTGACGTGCCGCCCTATACCCCGCCGGAGGTCAGGTCACGCCTGGTCCCGCGTCGTTCCGTCGCCGGCCTCGGCGAGCTGGTTAAGCCCCTTGTCCCAGCGTGACCGTCGGGCCCGGTCACAGATCCGGTGCACGGCAACGAAGATCGCGACGGCGAAGACGGTGACACCCGCCCAGAGCAGAACTCCGCCCGCAGCAGCCTGGCCGGGTCTCGCGCCGGCGTCGTAGACCGCGGTGCCGAGCGCACCGGCGAACGGCAGTGCCACGACCGACAGCAGCACCGCCATCGTCAAGACCGCGGCCTCGATGCGGTCCACGGCACGGACCAACGGGTGTTTGCCCCTCAACCGGGTGGCGACGAGAGGCCGCGGAACACCGACGGTGAACGTGGTCCAATCGTCGTCGAGCGTGTTGCCGCCGACTGTCGCGCGCCGATCCCTGGCCTCGTGCGGGCGCACCTTGATTCCTCCTCGGACACGTTGGAGCCGAGCCCCTTCGGCCCGGCACCTTCCAGGGTGCGCCGACTTCGGCAATTCGGCTTGGACCCGGCGGACAACGACCGGCTGCGGCTTTGTCCGGGCGGCACAACCTGCTGCCGGGCCGTGAGCGCGGCGGGCCGGCCGATACGCTGCCGGTCAGTACGCCGACTGATCGTGGGAGGACCTGGACATGACCGACGTGGATCCGAACGAATCCGTCGCCGCGGCCGGCGCCGCCGTCGAGGAGGCCGTCGCGGTGTTCATGCTGCATCCGCAGACGTACGCCGGGAGCGTCGCGGCGGGCTACACGAACCCGCTGGCCGGCTACATCGCCGGACGTGGCGGCGTGCTCGGCGATACCACCGGCGCCACGGTGGCCGCGGTGTTCGCGGTGTTCGAACCGAACGCGGTCGCGGCGCTGTGGGACGAGGGTGTCGCGGTGCGCGGTGCCGCCGGGGCGGCCGAGGTCTACTGGAATCAGGCCGCCGAGTTCGGCCGCACGTACCTGACCGGCGCCGACGGGTTGGATCGCATCGCGGCGCTGGGGGAGAGGCTCATCGCCGCGGCACCGAACTGGGGCCTGCCGCTGTTCGTCGGCTGGCGGGCGATGCCGCTGGCCGAGGACGCTCCCGCCCGCGCGCTGCAGGTGATGTTCGTGCTGCGGGAGCTGCGGGCCGCACTGCACTTCAACGCGCTGTCGCTGTCCGGGCTCACCCCGATCGAAGCGCACATGCTCAACAAGGGACCCCGCTACGCTGCGATGTTCGGCTGGCCTGAGCCGTACGCCGACGGGGCGGAGAAGAAGGACCAATACGTCGAGATCGAGCGGGCGACCAACCGCCGGATGGCGGAGATCTTCGCCGCCGCGTTGGAAGGCAGTGAGGCCGAAGAGCTTTCACAACTCAGCCAGGCCGCGCTGGGGACTTTGAAGGCCAACGTTCCGTCCTGAGGATGCGCGCTGGTTCACTAGTGCGGGTACGCGAAATGCCGCGGCCACCGTCTCAGCGCTGTGGTGTGCCACCGCCGTCGAGTTGAACGGCCGCGAACGCGGCGCCCCGCTGCGCCAGATCGCCGGTGTAGGTGCCGGGATTGTGCACGGCGAAGTTCAGTCCGTCCGAACAGACCGGATCCTCAAAAGCGCACAGCGAGGTGGTCTTCGACGCGTACAGCGGACCGATGGTCACCGGCGGCTCGCCGAGAAAGTTCATCGCCCGGGGATTCGGCATACCGAACAGCACGACCGCGGCGACGTGTTCGGCGACGTCGGGCTGCAACGGTTTGGGCACCGTCGCCGGGTCGACGCCGTCGGGCACCGCGGCAGAGGTGACGAAACCGGCCACCGCAGCGCCCTGGGAGTACCCGCCGAGCACCAGATCCGTACGGGGACAACTACTTGCCATCGAAAGAATCCGGTTGCCCGCATCCCTGACGCCCTCCGCGCCGGTCGCCCACTGATCGGTGGCCGGGTAGTTCACCGGGTAGACGGCCAGCGATTTGTCGCCGATCTGCGGGCGTAGCGCGTCGATGAACGCCTGACCTGTCGGACCCACGCCCGGCGGTTCATTGGTGCCGCGGGCGAAGACAACCTCCACGTCCGGGCATTGCTGCGCTGCGCCGGGCGCCGCCAGGCCGGTCGTGACCGCCGTCAATCCCAGTACCACCCCGCCGGGCACCGCCAGGGCCTTACCGATCATCGTGCCGATTCGTGTGCCTATCCCCACGTCAACTCCGTCCGTGCTCTGACCCAACGGCTCGTCGCGTCCGGACGGCGGCACATGGGTAATGGAACATGGCATTGCGCAGTGGTCTACACGCAACACATCGAGACCCTGCCGTATCGGCGTCGATGCGGCACCAAAACCGGACAACGCCGACGCGTCGGATCGCATTCCACTGCCGACGACGACATCGTGGTCACCCCGACGACGCTAGCGCCACCGCGGCCCGTCCGCATCCTATTTGACGCATCGCTGAAAAAAGTCGACACTGTGTAGATTAGCGAGGTTCCAGGAGGAGCAGCGGACTGGGGTGGGAATGCCTCTCTCGCAGTACCGATTTCGCCGACGGCGCACAATTGGCCGGCTAGAAAGCATTGGAGGACGGTGACCAAGGCATGGCCGTCGCGTCGTACGGCTTCCGCCGTACGCAAGGGTGACCTGCGTGAGCGGCAGATCCTCGATGCGGCCGAGGACCTGCTCTCATCCACCGGCTACGCCGACATGACCGTCGGCGACATCGCCGCGGCGGCCGGAATCACCCGCGGGGCGCTGTACTTCTACTTCGGCTCGAAACAAGAGGTGCTCACGGCGCTGGTTGCCCGCACCGTGCAGGCACTGCAGGAGAAGGTGGGTGCAGCCCGCACCGACACCGGCCCGGTCGACCGGGTCATCGCCGAGGCTCTGCACCGTACCGCGCAACTCTGGCGCGAGCACGGCCCGGTGATGCGCATGGCCGTCGATCTGGGATCCACCGTGCCCGAAGTCGACCGTCTGTGGACCGGCGCCGCCGAAGTGTCCATCGACGCGATCGCCGAGGTCCTGCACCGCGGCGGCGTCCCGACCGGCGACGGGCCCGCGGATGCGCCGGCACTGGCACGCGCGTTGTGCTGGATGATCGAACGCAGCTTCTACCAGGCGTCCAAAGTGTCGCCACAGGCACTCGACAGCGCGGCGCAGACCTGTGAGGCGGTGTGGAAGCGCATGGCGACATCGCGCTGAGCCGGCGGGCGGCGACGTAGGGTGACCGCAATGGGCGATCGGATGGACGGCGGTCGATGAGCTCGGAGGAACAGGATCCCGACTACCGCTTCACGCTGGCCAACGAGCGGACCTTCCTGGCGTGGATCCGGACGGCGCTGGCGCTGATCGCCGGCGGGATCGCGGTCGTGCAGTTCGTGCCGGAGTTCGGGATCCCCGGGACGCGCCACGGCCTGAGCATCGTGCTCACGGCGGGCGGCGGAGTCCTGGCCGCGCTGGCGGTGCGCCGCTGGCAGCGCGTCCAGGCCGCGATGCGCCGCAACGAGGAACTGCCGGCCACCCGTGTGCCGATGCTGCTGGGCGGCGGGATATTCGTGGTCACCCTGATCGTGCTGGTCATCCTGGTGATCTGGCCGCCAGTCGGGCAGTGACATGGCACCGCCTGAGCCCGCCAAGCCCGGACTGCCCGCAGAGCGCACCCTGCTGTCCTGGGAGAGAAGCGCATTCGGATTCCTGGTCGGCGGAGCGCTGATCCTGCTACGTCAGCACGGTCCGCTCGGCCCGGAGCGCGGCTGGCTCGCGATCACCGCGGCGTTGCTCGCCCTACTGGTCCTCGTGCTCGGATACCGGCGGTCCCACCAGATCAGAGCCGGCACGGGGGCCGACGACCGCATGGTCCTCGCCGAGCCTCAGACGGAGGTCGTGCTGATCGGCGCTGCGACGGTCGTCTTCGCGCTGGCCGTGTCCGGGGTGCTGCTGTTCGCCTGGTGAGCGTCAGCCGACCATGCCCAGCTGATGGTCGTCCGGACCTGACGTGTCGATGACGGCAACGTCGATGAAGTCGCGACTCCTTATCGGTCGGTGGACCCGAGAGCGTCGATCGCGGCGCGCAGTTTGGCCGCGGCCTCGTCGGCGACCTCGCGCAGCCCCGGCTGATCTGACACCTGGACCATGATCTGAGGATCCATCGCGTCCACGATCACGGCGTCGCCGCCGGAGGCGGTGTCGGCACGAACCGCGACGTTGCAGGGCAGCAGCAGCCCGATCTGCCGGTCGGCGCTGACCGCACGGTGCGCCAGCGGCGGGTTGCAGGCCCCGAGGATCAGGTAGTCCTCCATGTCCTCACCGAGCTTCGCCTTCAGTGTCGCCTTCATGTCGATCTCGGTGAGCACACCGAAACCTTGTTCCGCCAGGGCTTTCCGGGTGCGTTGGACCGCGTCCTCGAAGGTCGTGTGCAGTGTGGTCGACAGCGCGTAACTCATAGTTCCTCCGTTCTCGTCGTCGTCGACGCCCCGGTCAGGTCAGGCCAGGGCCAGAAAGAGCTTCTCCAGCTCACCTTCGGTCATCGGTTCTTGGCCGTCGGCGGCATCTCCGGTCAGGCACTCCCGCAAACCGGTGGCGACGATCTTGAAGCCGGCCCGGTCCAGAGCCTTCGACACCGCTGCCAGTTGAGTGACGACGTCCTTGCAGTCGCGGCCCTGTTCGATCATCGAGATCACTCCGGCGAGCTGACCCTGCGCCCGGCGCAGCCTGTTGAGCACCGCGGCGATCGCATCCTCGTCACCAACCATGGCATGTATCCCTTCGACAGACGGTACAGCCATGGTACCCGCGGGGGTATTCCCGGTTCCGTGCGCTCGGGGTATAGCGCATCTGCGTTCGGTGGTGTCGACGGTCATGCCGGTGCTCCTCCGGTGGGGTGGCTGCCGGAGGAGAGGCGGCGCAGCGGGCAGTGCGCAGTCCGGGCACAGGCCAGCGTGACGGCTCCGGCGACGGCGGTCAGCGCCGCGGCGGCGATGCCGACCGCCGGATGGATTTCCTGGGCCAGGATCACCGAGGACATCGCAAGGACGAACCAGCCGAATGTCTTTCGAAGGGAATCCGGGTTGACCTTCGCTGTCAGCCGGGCGCCGATGAGGCTGCCCACCACGGCCGCAGCGGTCACCGCGGCCGCCACGGTCCAGTTGATCTGGACGCTGGACAGGTAACCGGCCAGGCCGGCGAACGACTTCATCGCGATCACGATCAGCGAGGTGCCGACCGCGACGGGCATCGGCAGCCCGCCGAGCAGGGCCAGCGCCGGCACCACCAGGAAGCCGCCGCCCGCGCCCACCAGGCCGGTCACCAGACCGACCACCAGACCCTCGGCGACGATCTTGGGCACCGGAAGGCGAGGGCCCTGCGCGGGGGCGTCGACGTTCTTGCGTCCGCGCAGCATGGCCACGGCGGTGGCGATCATCATCACGGCGAAGCCGATCAGCAGGACTGTGCCCGGGATGAACCGGGCGAGCAGTCCGCCCGCGTACGCGCCGGCCATGCCCGCTGCGCCGAAGATGAGGCCGGTGCGCCACTGCACCCGCCCGGCGCGGGCATGGGAGATCGCGCCGACCAGGCTGGTGACGCCGACCACCAGCAGCGAGGTGGCGATCGCCTGCTTGGCGTCCATGCCGCCGACGTAGGCCAGCAACGGCACGGTCAGGATCGACCCGCCGCCGCCGAGCAGTCCGAGCGCAATTCCGACGAAGACGGCAAGGCCGACGGCCAGCGCGATCACCGTTGCACCAACTGGGCGACGACGTTCTGTGCGTCACACGCGTTGCCGCGGTTGTACGGCAGCTTTCCCAGCAGGGTGCCCATGGCGCAGGTGTTGGACACCGCGGCGAAGGTCAGTCCGCCGCCCACGGCGCCGGCGAGCCACTTGAGCTTGGGCACCGCGATGCTGCCCAGGATGCTGGTCAGCACGATCGAGCCGGCCACCAGGCGCACCTGACGCTCGAGGTCCCAGCGCTGCGTCCCGCGGTTGACGGCGAAGCCCTTGGCCTCCCACGCGGTGATGCCGCCGTCGAGGATGTGCACGTTGCACAGCCCGGCCTCGCGCAGCGTGGCCTCGGCCTGGCCGGCGCGCTGACCGGACCTGCAGACCAGGACGACCTGCTGGTCGAGGTGCTTGACGATCTCGTCGCGGTGCTCACGCAGCAGATCCAGCGGCACGTTATAGGAGCCGGCGATATGGGCGGTCTCGAACTCGCCGGGCGTCCGCACGTCGATCACGCGCAGCGCAGCGTCGGAGTTCAGCAATTGGTCGAGGTCGTGGCAGTTGACGGTGGTGGGGATCGAGGGGGCAGACGTCATGTTCGGGGTCCTTTCGGGGTGGGGAGGCGGTTGCCGGTAGATACCGCCGGGGGTATGTTGGCTGTCATGTTACACATACCCCAGGGGGTACCCGCAAGTTGGAATATGCATACCCCCTAGGGTACTTGACATACCCATAGGGGTATCGGCAGTCTGAGACGCAGACGGCTTAACCGATCTACCGAATGAGAGGGCCACCACCATGAAGTTCATCCAGTACTACCTGGACTGCCTGTCGCACGCGTCCTACCTGGTCGCCGACGAAACCACCGGCCGCGCAGTCGTTGTCGACCCGCAGCGCGACATCGCCGAGTACCTGGCCGATGCCGAAGCAAACGGTTACACCATCGAGTTGGTGATCGAGACGCACTTCCATGCCGACTTCTTGTCCGGCCATCTGGAGCTGGCCGAGGCCACCGGCGCCAAGATCGTGTACTCCTCGGTCGCCGAGACCGAGTTCGAGTCCATGGGCGTCGCCGATGGTGAGCGCTACTCGCTGGGTGACGTGACGCTGGAGTTCCGCCACACCCCCGGCCATACCCCGGAGTCGATGAGCATCGTGGTCTACGAGCACGTCGGCGACGAGGTGCCCTACGGGGTGCTGACCGGTGACGCGCTGTTCATCGGCGACGTCGGCCGCCCGGATCTGCTGGCCTCCATCGGATTCACCCGCGAGGAACTGGCCGAGAAGCTCTACGACTCGCTGCACGACAAGCTGATGACGCTGCCCGATGCGACCCGGGTGTTCCCAGCACACGGCGCGGGCTCGGCGTGCGGCAAGAACCTGTCGACCGAGCTGTCGTCGACCATGGGCGAGCAGAAGGCGACCAACTACGCCCTGCGCGCACCGGACAAGGCCACCTTCATGGCGCTGGTCACGGAGGGTCAGCCGCCCGCGCCCGCCTACTTCGTTTACAACGCGGTCCTCAACCGCAAGGGCCGCGAACTGCTGGACGAGACCAAGATGCCCGAGGCGATGACCTACGAGCAGGTGCGTGACGCGATGGCCGGCGGCGCGATCCTGGTCGACGGGCGTGGACCCGAGGAGTTCGCGCTGGGTCACCTGCGCGGCGCGATCAACATCGGGCTGGAGGGCCGCTACGCCGAGTTCGCCGGTTCGGTCGTGCCGACCGACGTCGACATCGTGCTGTTCACCGAGCCCGGAGCCGAGCTCGAAGCCAAGACCAGGCTGGCCCGGATCGGGTTCGACCGGGTGATCGGCTACCTGGAGAATCCGTTCGAGGCGATGTTCGACCACCGCGACGACGTCCAGATGGCGTCCCGGCTGACAGCCCAGGCCTTCGATGAGCGTGCCGCCGCGCTGTCCGACCTGCAGATCGTCGACGTGCGCAACCCCGGCGAGGTCGAGGCCGGTGCCATTCCGCATGCGGTGTCGATTCCGGTGGGGCAGTTGCCTTCCCGGCTGGACGAACTCGACCCGGCCAAGCCGACCGTCGTGTACTGCGCCGGCGGCTACCGGTCCTCGGTCGCGGCCAGTCTGTTGCGACACAACGGATTCGCCGACGTCAGCGACATCCTCGGCGGCTACGGCGCCTGGGACGACGCGCGCCAGAGCGCCTGAGCATCGGGAGGAACAACTGATATGACAACTGCGAAACACACGATCGTCATCGTCGGCGGTGGCACCGCCGGCATCTCGGTGGCCGCCCGGCTGCTGCGCAACGGGCATTCCGACGTCGCGGTCATCGAGCCGTCGGACGTGCACTTCTACCAACCGCTCTGGACATTGGTCGGGGGTGGTCAGGCCAAGGCCTCGACCACTGCCCGGCCGGAGTCCTCGGTGATGCCCAAGGGCGCGACCTGGATCAAGAAGGCCGCCGCATCGGTTGACCCGGATAACAATACGGTCACCTGCACCGACGGCGCGGTTTACGGGTACCACGTACTCGTGGTCTGCCCTGGAATCCAGCTGGACTGGGACCGCACCGAGGGCCTGGCAGAGGCCCTCGGCAAGGACGGGGTGTCGTCGAACTACCGGTTCGACCTGGCGCCGAAGACGTGGCAGTTCATCCGCGGGCTGCGTTCGGGCACAGCGGTCTTCGGGATGCCCTCGGGACCGATCAAATGTGCCGGGGCGCCGCAGAAGATCGCCTACCTGGCCGCCGACTACTGGCGCTCCCAGGGCGTGCTCGACGACATCGACGTTCACCTGGTGGTGCCCACACCACGGTTGTTCGGGATCCCGGCGATCGCCGACAGCCTCGATGAGATCGCGGCCGACTACGGCATCACCGTGCACACGAACTCCGAGGTGACCTCCGTCGACGCCGCTGCCCACAAGGTGGGAGTCACCTCCGGTGCGGACGGTGGATCAGAGGCCATGCTGCCCTACGACGTGCTCCATATGGCGCCGCGGCAATCGGCGCCGGACTGGATCAAGGCGAGCCCGCTGTCGACCGGTGACGCGAACGGCTATGTCGACATCGACAAGCACACGATGCAGCATGTGCGCTATCCCAACGTGTTCAGCCTCGGTGACGCCGGGTCCTCGCCGAACTCCAAGACCGGTGCCGCGATCCGCAAGCAGGCGCCGGTGGTGGTCGACAACATCGAGTCACACCTGGCCGGCCGGCCGCTGACCGCCCGCTACGACGGGTACGGGTCGTGCCCGATCGTCACGTCCTCACACGACATGCTGCTCGCGGAGTTCGACTACGACCTCAACATCACGCCGTCGTTCCCGCTGCTCGACCCTGTCAAGCCGCACCGCGCCTACTGGTATCTCAAGAAGCACGGGCTGCCGTTCATGTACTGGAATCTGATGCTGAAAGGACTGGCCTGACCATGGCCACACAGAACCTGGACTACGACACCTTCGAGTCCACCATCACCGCCAATTCGATTGTGCTGGTCGACTTCTGGGCGTCCTGGTGCGGGCCGTGCCGCGCTTTCGCCCCGGTGTACGAGCGGTCGTCGCAAGCGCATCCGGACGTCGTGCACGCCAAGGTCGACACACAGCACGAACGCGACCTTGCCGCCACGCTGGAGATCACGTCTATCCCGACGGTGATGGCGTTCCGAGACGGTGTGCTCGTCTACCGGCAGGCCGGTGCGATGCATCCGGCCGCGCTGGAGGACCTCATCGGCCGGGTCAAGGCGCTCGACATGGACGACGTGCGGCGGCGGACCGCCGCGCGGAAGGCGGGGTAGCGGCGGCGAGCGGGCACGATGGACCCATGGTTGAACGTGCCCGCGACGAGACCGGCCGGCCCCGCAACACGCGTCCCCGCGATGATCTGGGCCGGCCGCTCCCGCCGGGCAGCGAGGGTGTGCCCCGTATCCCGGACGACCTTTCCCTGACGCCGGCCGGTTTCTTGAACTACGCACAGCAACTGCTCGATGACGGGCGGGCCTTCCACGCCCACGAGGTGCTGGAGGCCGCGTGGAAGAACCGACCGGCCCAGGAGAGACCGCTCTGGCAGGGTCTGGCCCAGCTGGCCGTCGGCGTCACCCACGTTCAGCGCGGTAACCCGGCGGGGGCGGCCGCTCTGCTGCGCCGGGGCGCCGAGCGACTGCGCGAGGTCGACGACCCGGTGCCACACGGTGTGGACACCGCCGGGCTGATCGCCTGGGCGACGGAGCTGGTCGGCGGCCTCGGCGCAGGCGACGGTATCCCTCCGGAGCGGCTCCGGCCGGTCCTGGTCCGGCCGGGCGGCGGTGAAAGTGACTGGCCCGCTTGATCCCCGGCGATGCCACACCCGGTGTGGCAGTGTGGCGGTATGAAGAAGCGCACCGTCGCCGCGCTGGCACCGGCCGCCGCGCTGGCCGGAGTCGCACTGCAGGATCTGCTGCAGAAAGAGCACGCGCTGCGGCACAACTTTCCGGTCCTGGCGCGGGCGAGATACCTGCTGGAGGCCATCGGCCCGGAATTGCGCCAGTACATCATCACCAGCAACGACGCCGAGCGGCCGTTCAGCCGCGATCAGCGCCGCTGGGTGTACACGTCGGCGAAGAAGGAGAACAACTACTTCGCGTTCGGCACCGACAACGACATCGAGAACAACACCTACCCGATCATCAAGCACGCGACGTTCTCCGACGTCGCCGCCGCGTCGCCGATCCACGGCAGCGATATCGAGGTACCCGGCGCCAAGATCCTCGGTGGCCCGCGCGGCCGCAGGTACGCGTTTCGGCCGGCGTCGGTGGTCAACGTGTCGGCGATGTCGTTCGGCTCGTTGAGCCCGCAGGCGATCGAGGCGATGAACAAGGGCGCCAAAATCGGCGGCTTCTGGCACAACACCGGTGAGGGTGGGCTGTCCGATCACCACCGGCACGGCGGCGACCTGGTGTTCCAGATCGGCACCGGCTACTTCGGCTGCCGTGACGAGCACGGCCGATTCGACCTGGACCGGCTCGTCGACGTCGTCGGCTCGGCCCCGGTGCGCGCGATCGAGATCAAACTGAGCCAAGGCGCGAAACCTGGTCTCGGCGGCCATCTTCCGGGGGCGAAAGTGAACGCCGAGATTGCCCGGATCCGCGGGGTGCAGCAGGGCAGGGACGTGGTGAGCCCGTCGCGGCATACCGCGTTCCGCGACGTCGACGAGATGCTCGACGTCGTGGAGAAGATCGCGGACGCCACCGGGCTGCCGGTCGGGATCAAGTCCGCGGTGGGGGAGATGGGCTTCTGGGAGACCCTGGCCGACCGGATGGACGACGCGCAGCGCGGCGTCGACTTCGTCACGATCGACGGCGGCGAGGGTGGCACGGGTGCCGCGCCGCTGGTGTTCGAAGACAACGTGTCGTTCCCGTTCCGGACCGGCTTCGCGCAGGTGTACGGGTTGTTCGCCCAGCGTGAGCTGACCGACCGGATCACGTGGATCGGGGCGGGCAAGCTCGGTCTGCCCGCCAATGCGATCGTCGCGTTCGCACT
Source organism: Mycolicibacterium parafortuitum (assembly GCF_010725485.1). Taxonomy (NCBI): domain Bacteria; kingdom Bacillati; phylum Actinomycetota; class Actinomycetes; order Mycobacteriales; family Mycobacteriaceae; genus Mycobacterium; species Mycolicibacterium parafortuitum. Next base: position 1,614,624 of record NZ_AP022598.1, read on the forward strand.
CGGGGTCGACCTGATCAACGTCGCCCGGGAGGCGATGCTGGCCATCGGCTGCATCCAGGCGCAGAAATGCCACACCGACCACTGTCCGACCGGCGTCGCCACCCAGAATCCCTGGCTGGCACGAGGTCTGGATCCCGAACAGAAGTCGCACCGGATGGCCAACTATGTCCAGACGCTGCGGCGCGACCTGGTGAAGGTCTCGGAGGCGGCCGGCGTGCGCCACCCGGCACTGCTGGGGCCTCAGCACGTGGAGATCCTCGACGGCGATCGGGGGCACCGGCCGCTGGCCGAGGTCTACGGCTACCAGGCCGGCTGGGGTGTCCCCGGCGCGCACATCGTCGCCGACATCAACGAGTGCATGAGCTGTTACGACAACATGCCGGGCACTTTCGAGGTGGTCGAGCACACACCGGTGAAGGTCGCGACCGAGCCGAATCAGGCGACGGAGTAGCGCTCAGCCGGCACCGTGCGGGGCGCGCAGTCCGAGCGTGCGCCTGCCTGCGGCGATCAGCTGGTCACGCAGCGTCGCCTCGTCGATCTCGCCCGCGTAGTCGTCGTAGTCGACGCCGGCGGCCGATGCGATGCCGGACATGACGAGCGCCGCCTTCACCTGACCGCCCAGGCCGGGTTCGACGTCGGCGAAGATGTGCATCTGGCGCTGCACCACCGCGGCCCACTCCTGGCGGGTGCGCAGCAGCGCGACGACACCGGGATCGCCGGTGAGCAGCGCGACGATCTCCCGGTGGGACGCGGCCAACGTCGCGTACCCGACGAGCAGATGATCGGCGCGGGCGCGGGCGCCGCGGCGGGACTCCGCGGCCTCGACCAGTGCCGACACCTCGCCGATGAGCGGTTCCATCACCGCGCTCAACAGTTCGTCGCGAGTCCGGAAGTGGTGGTAGATGGCGGATTTCGTCAGGCCGAGCTCGTCGGAGATCATCTGCAGCGACGTTCCGGCGACGCTGTGGCGCTGGAACAACTCGACGGCCACCTCGATCAGACGTTGCCGGGTGGGTCCCTCCGGCTCCGGTGAGGTCCTGCTCACACGAACACCCTCCCTGTCGACTCGGTGACGTTGCCCACTTTAGCTGACCATTCGTACAGGACGCTGCTGTACGTTTGGTCAGTAAGTAACTGTACGATTGGTCAGCTGCCAGGCTAAAGGAGTGCGCGTGACGACCCTGGAAGCCCCCGACTTCTTCCACGGCGAGGAGATGATCGCGGATCCGTACCCGGTGCTGCGCCGGATGCGGGAGATCAGCCCCGTGCTGCGCGAGCCCGGCCACGACGTCCTGGTGGTCACCGGCTACGACGAGGTGCTGGCCGTCGTCGGGGATCCGGAGACGTTCTCGTCGTGCACCTCGACGACGGGATTCATGGCCGGCTTCCCGGTCCCGCTGCAGGGCCGGGACGACGCCGAGGTCCGCGCGCTGATCGAGGAGCACCGTGACTCGCTGCCGTTCAGTGACCAGCTGCCGTCGTTCGACCCGCCCAAGCACACCGCCCACCGGTCGCTGCTGTCGCGTCTGATCACGCCGAAGCGGCTGAAGGAGAACGAGGAGTTCATGTGGCGCCTGGCCGACCGGGTCCTCGACCCGTATCTGGCCGGTGGCGGTGGGGAATTCATCAGGGCCGTGGCCACGCCGTTCGCACTGCTGGTGATCGCCGATCTACTCGGTGTGCCCGAGGACGACCATGCCGAACTCGCCGCGGAACTGACAGGTGACGTCGCACTGGGCAGCGCCGACGGCCGGACCGCCATGGCGCACTCCCCGCTGGAGTATCTCTATGCGCGGTTCGCCGAGTACATCGGGCAGCGCCGTGAGTCGCCGTGCGGCGATGTGATGACCGAGATGGCGCTCGCCACGTTCCCGGACGGTTCCACGCCCGAGGTCATCGATGTGGTCCGGGTCGCGGCGAACCTCTTCTCCGCGGGTCAGGAGACGACCGTGCGGCTGCTGTCGTCGGGACTGAAGCTGCTGGCCGTGAACCCCGAACTGCAGGACCGGATGCGCCGCACTCCGGGCGACATTCCGAACTTCGTCGAAGAGGCGCTGCGGTTCGAGAGCCCGATCAAAGGCGACTTCCGGCTCGCACGAGCCACCACCACGGTCGGCGGAGTCGACGTTCCGGCCGGGGCGACCCTGATGGTGCACTTCGGTGCCGCAAATCGTGATCCCCGGATCTTCGATGACCCCGACATCTTCGATCCCGACAGGCCGAATGCTCGCCGCCACATCGCATTCGGGCGTGGTGTGCACAGCTGCATCGGTGCGCCGCTGGCCCGTGCCGAGGGCCGGGTCCTGATCCAACGGCTGCTCGAGCGCACCGCCGAGATCGCGATCGACGACGCGGCGCACGGACCCAGCCACGAGCGCCGCTTCGCCTACGTGCCCACCTACATCCTGCGCGGGCTCACCGAACTGCACGTGACGGTGCGCTGATGAGAGTCACCCTCGACGACGACATCTGCCGCGGCCACGGCGTGTGCGCCGCCATCTGCCCGGCGGCGTTCGCCATCACCGACGGCGGCTACGCCGAGGTGACGATCGCCGACGTACCGGCCGATCTGGCGACATCGGTCCGGGATGCGGCCGACAACTGCCCCGAACATGCCATCCACATCACCGACGCTCCGGAGGAGAACCATGTCCACTGACTTCGATCGCAAGGACCGCAGGGCATTCGACCTGACCGGCAAGGTCGTCGTGGTGGTCGGCGCAGGGCAGAGTCCCGGGCCGGGTATGGGTAACGGCCGCGCCATCTCCCTGCTCGCGGCACGACACGGCGCCGAAGTGGTTGCGGTGGACCTGAATCCGGCGGCGGTGAAGGAGACCGTCGAGATGATCCTCGCCGACGGCGGCAAGGCCTACGCCGTCGAGGCCGACGTCGCCGACAAGGACGACTGCCGACGCATCTTCGACACCGCGATGGAGAACAGCGGCCGGATCGACGGCATGGTCTACAGCGTCGCGACGAATCCGCCGTTCGACTTCGAGGCCAATTCGATGACCGTGGAGAACTTCAACCGCGGTATCAACGTCAACATGCTGGGGTGCTACCACTGCAATCTCTTTGCCGCCCAATGCATGGAACGCAACGACGGCGACACCACCGGCAGCATCGTCAACATCTCGTCGATCGCCAGCGTCAAGAACGAACTGGGTCTCAACATCGGCATCATGCCGTACGCGTTGGGCAAGTGTGGTGTCAACCAGATCACCGAACTGACCGCGGTGCAGTATGCCGAAGCCGGAATCCGGGCCAACACGCTGATGCTCGGGCCCATCAACTCCGTGCTGGCGAACCGGGATTCGCAGTCGCTGTTCGGCATGGACGCCGAGGAGGCGGCGGAGAAGCACAAGGACGTGGTCAAGCTCAAGATGGGCCGCGGCACCGTGTGGGAATCCGCCTATGCCGCGCTGTATCTGCTCTCCGACGAGTCCCGGTTCATGACCGGACAGCAGATCCGTCTCGACGGCGGCGCCACGCTGGTGCGCTGACCCTGTCAAGGAGCGGATCGGGCCCTGCCGTCACCGGGCCCGGCGGGCTCCCAGGTGTCCATCGCGCGTTCCAGCCCGTCGCTGTCGAGGGCTTCCACCGGCAACCGGTCCTGGTCGTCGCGGCGGCGGATGCCGTCGAGCAGCAGTGCGACGTAACGGCGCCACAGCGTGGGGTCCACATTCCTGGTGAACTCGCTGACGGTTCCGGACAGCAGCCCGAACAGCGGCATATCGGTGGGTGACAGATCACCGCGTACGTGACCGTCGGCCTGTGCGCGTTCGACCAGTTGCCCGAGCAGAGGTTTCAGCCGGTCGCGCGCCGCGCACACCCGTTCGCCGCCGTAGGCCTTGCTGAACGCGATCTCACGCATCCCGCGGTCGGTCGCCGTCAGCTCGCACATCCGCTCCATGAACCACGCGAACCCTTCCCAGGAATCGGGAAAGCGCAGCGCCTCCTCGGCGTAGTCGGCGAGTTGGTGCATGGCGTCGTCGAACAGCGCCTCGAGGAGTTCCTCCTTGCTGGCGAACCTACGGTAGATGGTGCCGACGCCGACGCCGGCGTGGTGGGCGATGTCGTTGAGATGGGGTTCGAGTCCGCGGGTCGCGAACAGATCGCGGGCCGCGGCCAGGATCCGTTGCCGGTTGCGCTCGGCGTCCTTGCGCAACGGGCGCTCGAACGCGGCCGGGGATTCCACGTGGCCAAGTCTAGCCATGCTCTTCTCGATAAGCGGATCAGGCGTATCCATTCGGATTGAATGTATCCACTTAATTGGTTAGGTTGTCTGACGAGAATTTTTCGGCCGCGCCTGGGGGCCGTTCCCGACGCCGAAAGGCACGTTCATGACCAAGGTGTTGCGGCGCTTCTGGCTGCCCGTCGTGATTGTCTGCGCGATCGCCGCGGGGGCCTTCACGGTCAGCAACCTGCGCCTGGTGTTCGGCTCCAACCCCGTGGTCGTCACCCCGGTCGGGGCGGGTATCGCCGAGGACACCGACCCGAAGGTGGTGGTCTACGAGGTCTTCGGTACCGGCGGCTCCGCCGTCGTCAACTACCTGGACCTCGACGGCAAACCGCAGCGCGCCGTCGACACCGCACTGCCCTGGTCGATCACGCTGACCACCACGGCGGCCGCCGCCAACGTCAACATGCTCGCGCAGGGCGACGGAGACAGCATCACCTGCCGGATCACGGTCGACGGCGAGGTCAAGGACGAAAGGACCGCAACCGGTATGAATGCCGAGACCTACTGCCTGGTGAAGTCCGCATGAGCACCACCGTCGACGAGGACTCCGACTCCCCGGTGGACGAGCCCGCCACCAACCCGATCCCGAAAGCACGGCACCGCGCCGACGGGCGCAGACCGCTGGTGCCGCGGTTCCTGCGGGCCTTCGCGATCCCGATCATCCTGGCCTGGGTCGCCATCATCGCCGTGCTCAACACCGTGGTGCCGCAGCTCGACGAGGTCGGCAAGATGCGCGCGGTCTCGATGAGCCCCGCGGATGCGCCGTCGAAGATCGCGACCAAACGCGTCGGCGAGGTGTTCGGCGAGTACACCACGTCGAGTTCGGTGATGATCGTGCTGGAGGGCGACGAGCCGCTGGGCACCGCGGCGCACGCGTTCTACGACGACATGGTCGCCCGGCTGGCGGCCGACACCGAACACATCGAGCACGTCCAGGACTTCTGGGGTGACTCGCTGACCACCACCGGTGCGCAGAGCGTCGACAACAAGGCCGCCTACGTGCAGGTCTACATCGCCGGCGAGCAAGGCGAGGCGCTGGCCAACGAGTCCGTGCAAAGAGTGCGCGAAATAGCCTCGGACGCCTACGCTCCCGCCGGGTTGCACGTGTACGTGACGGGTCCGTCGGCGCTGAGCGCCGATCAGACCGCCGTCGGCGACGCCAGCATGAAGACCATCGAGGCGGTCACATTCGCGGTGATCATCATCATGCTGCTGATCGTCTACCGGTCGGTGGTGACGACGGGCATCGTGATGGTGCTGGTGGTCGCCGGGCTGCTGTCCTCCCGCGGCATCGTCGCCGTGCTGGGGTACCACCACGTCTTCGGCCTGACCACCTTCGCGATCAACATGCTGGTCACGCTCGCCATCGCCGCGGCAACCGACTACGCGATCTTCCTGATCGGGCGATATCACGAAGCCCGGCGTAAGGGTAAGGACCGCGAAAGCGCCTACTACGACATGTTTCACGGCACCGCGCATGTGGTGCTGGCATCGGGTCTGACCATCGCAGGCGCCGCCTGTTGCCTGTACTTCACCCGATTGCCGTACTTCCAGACCATGGGACTGCCGCTGGCCGTCGGCATGGTGATGGTGATCGCGTCGGCGTTGACGCTCGGCCCGGCGCTGATCTCGGTGTGCACGCGGTTCGGCAACGTGCTGGAGCCGAAACGGACGGGCCGGTCCCGGCTGTGGCACAAGGTCGGTACCACCACCGTGCGCTGGCCGGGTGCGATCCTGGTGTGCGCCACGGTCGCCGCGCTGGTCGGCCTGCTGGCGCTGCCCGGCTACCACACCACCTACAACGACCGGATCTACCTGCCCGACAGTGTCCCGGCCAACGTCGGATACGCCGCGTCAGACCGGCATTTCACGCAGGCCAAGATGAACCCGGACCTGCTGCTGATCGAGACCGATCACGACCTGCGCAATCCGGCCGACTTCCTGGTGATCGACAAGATCGCCAAAGCCCTTGTCCGCGTGCACGGTATCGCCCAGGTACAGACCATCACCCGCCCGGACGGCAAGCCGATCGAGCATTCGACGATCCCGTACACGATCGGCCAGAGCGGCACGCTGCAGATCATGAGCAACGACTACACCCAGAACAATCTGGAGAACATGCTCGCCCAGGCCGACGATCTTCAGGTCAGCATCGACGCGATGACCGAGATGATGAGCATCCAGCAGGATCTGGCCGCGGTGTCGGCGTCGATGGCCGACAAGATGGCCAACACGTCCGACGACATGTCCGAGGTGCGTGATCATCTGGCGGACTTCGACGACATGATGCGCCCGATCCGCAACTACCTGTACTGGGAACCGCACTGCTTCAACATCCCGATCTGCTGGTCGCTGCGGTCGGTGTTCGACGCCCTCGACGGCCTGAACACCATGTCCGACGACTTCCAGGAACTGGTGCCGGAGATGCGCCGGATGGCCGAGTTGATGCCGAAGATGGTGGCGGTGATGCCGGCCCAGATCGACTCGATGAAGCACCAGAAGCAGATCCTGTTGAACCAGTACGCTTCTCAGAAGGCGCAGCAGGACCTCGCGATGTCGCTACAGGAGGACATGACCGCGATGGGCGATGCGTTCGACGCGGCGCTCAACGACGACTCGTTCTACCTGCCGCCGGAGGCGTTCACCAACGCCGACTTCCTCGACGGCATGGACAACTTCATCTCCCCGGACGGTAAGGCGGTCCGTTTCACGATCACCCATCAGGGCGATCCGCTGACCCCCGAAGGTATCGCACGGATCGAGCCGCTCAAGGTCGCCGCCGCCGACGCCATCAAGGGCACCCCGTGGGAGGGCTCGGCGATCTATCTGGGCGGCAGCGCGGCGACCTACGCCGACCTGCAGCAGGGTGCGGACTACGACCTGCTGATCGTCGCGGTCGCAGCGCTGATCCTGATCTTCATCATCATGATGGTGCTCACCCGGGCCGTTGCCGCGGCCGCCGTGATCGTCGGCACCGTGGTGCTGAGCCTGGCCGCGTCGTTCGGTCTGTCAGTTCTGTTGTGGCAGCACATCGTCGGCATCCCGTTGCACTGGATGGTGCTGCCGATGTCGGTGATCGTGTTGCTCGCCGTCGGTGCGGACTACAACCTGCTGCTGGTCTCCCGGATGAAGGAGGAGGTGCATGCCGGTATCAACACCGGCATCCTGCGCTCGATGGTCGGTACCGGCTCGGTGGTGACCGCCGCGGGCCTGGTGTTCGCGTTCACGATGATGTCGATGGCGGTGAGCAAGCTCGTCATCATCGGTCAGGTGGGCACGACGATCGGGCTGGGTCTGTTGTTCGACACGCTGGTGGTGCGCTCGCTGATGACCCCGTCGATCGCCTCGCTGCTGGGCCGCTGGTTCTGGTGGCCGCAACGCGTCCGGCCGCGTCCGGTGCCAAGCCCGTGGCCCACGCCGATCGAGCGCGAGCCGCAGCAGGCTGTGGACTAGCGGCGATGGTCAGGTTCGGCGCGCCGAATCTGCAGTTGTGCGCGACGAATCGCCGAATTCTGGCTACCTTCTTCAGATTCGGCTAGCTTTCGCGGAGTTCGGCCAGTGCCTCGGTGCGCTGGTCGATCCAGCTGTGCATCGCGGCGACCTTGTCCGCGAGCTCGGTTGCGCTGAGCCCGTCGGTGACCGGCACGGTGGCCGCGATCTCGTCGAGCAGCGCGTGCGCGCGCCCGTCCGCGTACATCTGGTCGTAGAGCTGCCAGTACGCGTCGTGATAGAGCTGGGTGAACTGCTCCGACGCCAGGAACCGGTCCTTGAGCGGATTGCCGAATTGGGGCCCCTTGCTGCCGAACATGCCAGACGGCGGTGCCGGCATCCCGGGCGGGGGCGGAGGCAGCCGCACGGCGTCATCGGGCCCGATGGTGGCCTCGCCGGTCATCGCCAGGTTCAGATCCCACGAGATCACGGACAGTTTCCGGGTTTTCAGGTCGAACCAGAGGTAGTAGTTCTGGCCGGGGCCCGCCATATCGTCGGCGTTGACCAGGAGATTCTGGGTGGCCACGTACCGTGCGAACGATTCGACGTCCACCCAGTCGGCCAGATGTGCGTCGAACTCCTCGGTGTCGGCGCGGTCGAGCCACTGCAGAAAGCTGATCACCGGCGCGAGGCTGCCGTTGTCAGACGAGTTGAGCTGCTTGAACTTTTCGGCGTATGCGGACTGGTCGGTGCCGGCGAACTCCATAGCCGAACTGGCGTCGGCCTTGTACAGGTAGCCGTCCGAGTCGAACAGGCTCTGCGCGTATCCCTCGTCGGGATGCTCGAGAAGAAGCCGTGTGGTGGTCTGCCCGTTGATCGTGTACGTCGCATACCCGTATCGCTGGGTGGGCTGGTCCGTGGCCGCCGTCAGCGACAGCGCCAGCGCTTCGTTGAGCACCGGGGTGCCCGGCCGCACCGACAGTTCCGTCATGCCCTGATAGCCGCGCCCGTCGACGTTCTCGTCGAAACTGATCAACAACGGCAGGGTGGTGGGGTTGTCGGCGTCGGCGGCGCCGACCCCGCCCATGAACTGACTGAACGACGGAGCGCCGGGGCCGGGCGCACCGGGCTTGCCGGGCGGGAAGTCCCCGCGCAGCGCCATCAGGGTGGAATTGCCCTTCAGTCGTACCGCCGCGTTGGGGATGGCCGTACCGTCGATGACGAGGTCGGCGTTCACCCACTTCTTGGCGCCGTCCTTCTCGTACGCCGAGATCATGTCCGCGTACTCGGCGGGCGAGATGCCGACCGAGACCGTGTGCGCGACAGTCGAATCGAACAGATCGACGGTGCCGGCGATGTTGTCGGTGATCGCGGAGGTCACCACCGCGATGTCGCCGGTGATGTACGGCCGGATCATGGTCTGCCCGAACGCTGCCGTCAAGCCCACCGCGCCGGCCACCAGCACCGCGAGCAGCTTCCAGTGCTGCCGGAGCCGGACCGGAACACGGTGTGCCAGGCGTCGTCTCGGCGGCGGCGGTGCTGCCGGGCCCGGCATCAGATGTCGGTCTGGTCGTATCCGGTCAGCACGGTGACCCGCTGCCCGGAGTTCACCGCGCTGAGCGCCGAGATCAGCTCGCCGGCCTTTCGGCCCTTCTTCAACCGCGCGGTGTAGTACAGCTCGGTCAGTGCGCCGGATCGGGCGGATTCGGTGGAGACCAGCTCGAACTCGCTGCAATGTGCGATCAGGACGTCCTCGACACGGGCGGTGTACTCCGGCTCCGGCGGCACCTGCACCTTGACCACCTGGCGCTGCACGTCGAGCTTGAACCAGTTGAAGCGGTACATGATCACCAGCACCAGGCAGATCACCACGGTCGCTGCGACGGCCAGCACGTAGAAGCGGGTGCCGGTCGTCATCCCGATCGCCATGGCCAGGAAGATGAAGCCGACGTCGCGCGTCTCCTTGATGGCGTTGCGGAAGCGGATCACCGACAGGGCGCCGACGAGGGCGAACGCACGCGCGATGTTCGAGCCGACGACGAGCATGATCACCGAGATCACCATGCAGACCATCACGAGGGTCTGGACGTAGGACTGGCTGTAGGAGACGTTCTTGTGGGTGTAGCGGTAGACCCAGCCGATGATCGTGGCCAGCACGAATGACAGTGCCAGCGAGGCGATCACGTCGAACACCGTGAAGGTACCGCTGAGGTCTTGCAGGTTGATGGTCATTCTCGATCTTTCGGGGATATCGCGTGAGCGGGCTGAATCAGGAAGGAACTCAGGGGAGAACGGCGACGGGCTCGTGGTCGGCGAGTTCGGGGGCGCCGTAGCGGGAGCGCGGCGCGAGCTCGAACGCCTGAACCGACTGGCAGTACTTGGAGATCCGGACCACCGACATATCGCTGCGCGCCGTGAGATCGGTGACCCAGTAGGGCACCCGCTCGTTGGCCTTGATCTCCACGATCGCCAGGTGCGGCGGGATGATGAACCGGTTCTGGGCGCCGGAGACGAATCCGAAGTCGCGGTCGCGGCCGTGCACCTTGTGGTCGATCGTCACGCGCAGGCCGAGGTCGGCGTCGCGGCCGACGAACGCCTCCCGGAGGTAGCCGGTGGTGACGATCGGGCGCAGATCCAGGTTGCCTACCAACGTGGTGACCTCGTCGACGAACGGGCGTTCGGCCGGTGCGTGGGTGACCGGCTCTCGGTGGTCGAGCCACCGGCGAGCGGGGCCGTACGGCATGGCCAGGCGGCGTTTCTGGGTGACCCGGTTCACCCGCTGCTTGATCTCGACCTGGACCGGCGTGTCGTCGGTGCACTCGGAAGGGTTGCCGTACAGACGCATCCGCAGTTTGCGGCGGAAGCGCAGGCCCTCGATCTTCTCCCAGTAGAAGCGCAGATCGGGGGTGTCGTAGTACAGCGAGGTCACCGGGTAGCCGCCGTGCGGCGAGTACGGATCCGAGTCCATGTGGCCAGTGAGTTCGTCGCGCAGCGCCGGTACCTTGGCCTCGTCGAGCAGGTATTTGATCTCGTAGCGGTTGAACGCGTGGAGCCGGCTCGCAGTCTGCTGGTATCCCGTGGGCCGGGTCGGAACATCTTCGGGTGCGTCGTGCGCGGTATCCGCGGGTCCCCGCCTGAACCTGTCGAATACGCCCATGTGGAGACCCGTCCCCCTTTCGTCGCCGCCGCTGATCGTTACCCAAGCTAAGCATCCGAAGCTATGTGCCGGCTGTGAGGGGGGTGTGCGTGTGAGCGGTTTCTTGTGCAGGGACAAGCTATGGCGGAGGACACATTTCGCGGTCAGGTCACGGGGTGACGGTGATTTTGAAGATCAGTGTGCTGAGCGCGCCGAAGGCGCCGTGCCCACCGAGGTAGAGGCGTTTGGTGTCGTAGCCGGCGACGTCTTTCATGGTCTCGGCGCCGAAGCGGGCCGTGGTGGCGGTCCCGGTGACGGTGACGTCGGCGCCCAGCAGCGCGTGGCGGATCCCGGCCCGCTCGTCCCCGGCGGCGGTGGCGACGACTTCCCCGATGGTGCGGTGATGCCCGGTGGCAGGCACCGCCGCGCAGGCGACGCCGTACTCAGCGAGATACCGGTGCAGGTCGGCGATGGTGGTGTCGGCGCCGACGGCCAGGCTGAGGTTGCCGAGGTTGACCGTGATGTCGGTGTTGTGGCCGGTGGTCAACGCCGCGTCGGGATCCGGGTGCAGGCCGCCGGTCAGTGCGGCGTGTACGGCGGCCCCGAACACCGACGTGTCCGGTTCTTCGGGGCCGGGGTCGGGCAGCATCACGCCGGGGTTGAGGATCCCGGCCGGGTCGAACGCTGTCTTGATGGCGCGTTGCGCGGCGATCTCGACCGGGGTGAAACGCTGGGTCATGAACGCGATCTTCTCGGTCCCGACACCGTGTTCACCGGTGATGGTGCCGCCCAAGGCCAGCGCGGCGGCGATGATCTCGTTGTTCGCCGCTTCCAGCGCCGAGGCGGCCAACGGGTTGTCCTTGTCGTAGAACGTCGTCGGGTGCAGATCGCCGTCGCCGGCGTGCCCGCACACCGCGATGAACAACAGCCCGTCGGCGTGCCGCGCCGCGGTGGCCTGGATCGCTTCCTGCATCTCGGGGATCCGGTCGCGGGGCACGGTGACGTCACCGATGAAGAAACCCTTGCCGCTGGCCACCACCGAGTCCGGGGCGTGCAGGCGCCCGTACCACAGCGCGGCGCGGTCGGTCTCGTCCTCGGCGATGCGCACCTCGGTGGCCCGGGCCCGCAACACCTGTTCCACGATCGCCTGATCGCGAGCCACCTCCTCGGCGTTGCCGTCGACATCGATGAGCACGATGGAGTCGGCGTCGAGCGGATAGCCGGTGTCGTAGAACTGCTGCAACCCGGCGATACCGGCACGGTCGAGCCACTCCACCGCCGAGGGCACCACCCCGGTGGCGATGATCTCGGCGATCGTGTCGGCCGCGCATCGCGCGGTCGCGAACGCCCCCATCAGGCTGTGGGTGACCGGCGCGATCGGGCGCAACGCGACCGTGGCCGCGGTGACGACGCCCAGGGTGCCCTCGGAGCCGATGATCACCCCGAGCAGGTCCGGGCCGTCATCCTCAGCGCCCACGGTGACGGTCTGGCCGCTGGGCAGGGCGACCTCGACGGACAGGATGTGGTTGTAGGTCACGCCGTACTTCAACGCGTGCGGACCGCCGGCGTTTTCGATGATGTTGCCGCCCACGGTGGCCAGATGCGCCGACACCGGATCAGGGGAGAAACACAACCCGTACGGCGCCAACGCCTCTTGTAAATCGGAGTTCACCACCCCCGGCTCGACCCGGGCACACCGGTGTTCGGGATCGATGTCGAGAATGTGGTCCAGCCCCGACAAATCCAGCAACACCCGGCTCGCCGACGGCATCATCCCACCACTGCAGTTAGACGCCCCACCCCGGGGAACCACCGCCACCCCGAACCGCGACGCCAATCCCAGAATCGGTGCCACCTCGTCGCGCGAGTGCGGCCGCACCATCAACTCCGCCACCCCACCCACACCCCAGAAATCATGCCCACGGTCGGTGAGAACTGCGCTGTCGGTGACGATCTCGGCGTATTCGGCGACCGCCGACGCGAACCGCTCGGTGACGGGGGCGGTTTCGGTGACGGGGGCAGTGTGGGAAGTCATGTCGACCACTCCTTCGGGCTGGCGAGGTATCTTGCGGGACATCTGTTGTGAAGTACCTTCGCCGTGCGAGGGGGCGATGTCTGCGATGCTGCCCGCCAACATGGGGGACAGCTACCTGGCGAGCGGCATGGGTGCCAGCCGGAACTCTCTACTGTGGAAAGGGTGTTGCTCTTCTTCGGGTACGGCACCAAGCACAAACATCTCGGCGCGGGCCAGGTGAGAACCTGCCCTCGATGTCACAACACCACGCAGTGGAACCGGATGCGGGAGTTCAAGCAACTGAGCGTGTTCTTCGTCCCGGTCGCACGGTGGGGTCGCCGGCAGTTCGAGGTGTGCGGAATCTGCGGCACCGCGGTCGCTTAGCTAGGCTTGCGCCATGCGACCCAGCACCGCCGAGGCTCTGCGGCCGCTGTCCGTCGCGATCCGGGAAGGCTCCGCGGCCGAGCACGAAGCCGCCGAGCAATCGCCGTTCGTGACCGAGTTGCTCGCCGGCCGCGTCGATGCGCGCGGCTACACCGCATACCTGCTTCGACTGCGGGTGGTCTACCAGGCTCTCGGAGACGCGATCCGGACACATCGCGACGATCCGCTGGTCGCCGCCGTCTACGACCCGCGGCTGGAGCGCGTGCCGGCGATCGACGCGGATCTACGCCACTGGGCGTCCGGTGCCGATCACCACGTCGATTCGCCCGCCGCACAGCGGTATCGGGGGAGGATCGATGGATCCTGTTGGGGCGGCGCGCTACTCGCGCACCACTACACCCGCTACCTCGGTGACCTGTCCGGCGGCCAGGCGATGGGCCGAATCCTGGACCGCGAGTTCGAGCTCGGCGGTGAGGGTCTGGCGTTCTACCGCTTCCCGGTGCGCGTCAAGCCGTACAAGGACGACTACCGCGACCGGCTGGACCGGCTCGGTCTGGACGCCGGCGAGACCGACCGCGTGGTCGCCGAGGTGAAGACGGCCTTCGCCTTGAACCAGGCGGTGTTCGACGAGCTGGGCGCGGCGCTGCCGGATTACCGGCGCTGATCCCTGCTGCCCGGAGGTTCGGGGGCGTTGAGGTTGAAGTGCACGCCGACCATCCGGATCACGAAGCAGGCCGAAGCGGCCAGCAGTGCGGCGGACAGGCCGTAGACGCCGATCCCCATCGCCGCGACGGTCAGCGTCGCCGCCACCAGCGCGGGTATCGCATAAAGCTCACTGCGCAGGACGGTCGGAACCTGGCCGATCATCAGGTCGCGGATGGTGCCGCCGCCGACCGCAGTGATCACCCCGAGCAGCACCGCCGGCCCGACCCCGAGGCCGTACTCGACCGCCTTTCCTGCGCCCATCACCGCGAACACGCTGAGCCCGACCGCGTCGAGCACCGTGATCGGCATCTCCAGACGGTGCAGCTTGCGGCTCAACGCGAACGCGATCAACCCGCCGGCGAGGGCCAGCGCGAAGTAGTACCAGAGCTGGAAGGTCGCGGGCGGCACCGCACCGATCAGGATGTCGCGGATCACGCCGCCGCCGAGTGCCGTCATCATGCCGAGGGTGACCACCCCGACCACGTCCAACCGGGTGGCGCGCACGGCCGTCAGAGCGCCGTTCAGCCCGAACACGAACGTGCCGATCAGATCGAGCGCGAGCAGCAGTGGCGGTTGGGCACTCACCCGTCGTGCCTATCACGTCTGTGCCGCGGGCCGGGACCGTGCTACCAGAACCGCCGTCAGTGCGAGTGCGGTGGCGCCTCCGAGCGCCGCGACCAGGACCGGGGTGGTGTCGTGCAGGCGGACCGCGATGCCGATCAGTGCCCAGATGAGCACCAGAAGATAGGCGATGTCGCCGTGCCGCAGCCCCATCGCCACACCCAGACCGGCGGCCACCAGCACCATGATCACCCCCCAGGTCGGTTCGCTCAGGCCGAAGCCCGACCAGCCCGCGTCGTCGAGGGTGATCGTCGCGTTGGCGATGGTGGCCAACGAGATCCAGCCCAGATACACCCGGAACGGGATGTGCACCGACCACCGTTCCAGCGCCGAGGTCGCCGGCCGGACGGCCTGTATCCGGTAGATGACGATCAGCGCACCCAGTAGCACAGCCATCAGCGCCATGCTCAGCGGGAACAGGTTGTGGTGCCAGGCCAGCAGCCACGTGCAGTTCGCCGCCGCGGTGAGCAGATACCAGGGTGCGACCGCGCGGGCGGCACCGCTGTCGGGCCGGTGCCGGGCCAGGGTCAGGCCCATGTACACGGTGTAGGCGAACAGTCCGAGGTAGATGACGCTCCAGATCGAGAACACGTATCCGGCCGGGACGAAGAACACCTCGAAGCGCCGGGTCACCTCGCCGGTGGTCTGCCCGTTGATCGGCAGGCCGTTGGCCAGATAGTTGACCACCAGCGTGGCCGCGGTGGCGAGGCTGACGGCAGCCGACAGCAGGAACGTCGACGTCGGACGGCTCTGGAGGGTGGATTCGGCCATGTCCTGCTACATGCCCGATCTGGGCGCGGGGGAACCGCGGCACCCTGATTGCTATACGAATGTATAGCGGTTCGGCTATGCTGCCGACACCGAGCCGGAGGTGAAGGTGAGCGAGCTGTACTACGACCCCTGGGATATCGAGATCGACCTCGACCCGTACCCGACGTATCGGCGGCTACGCGACGAAGCGCCGGTGTATTTCAATGAGCGGCACAACTTCTGGGGCATCAGCCGCTACGCCGACGTCGACGCGGCGCTCAAGGACACCGCGCGGCTGAGCTCGGCCAAGGGCGACATCCTCGAGGTGGTGCTGACCGATCCGGTGATCCCGCCGGGTGTTTTCATCAACGAGGACCCGCCGGTACACACCATCCACCGGGCCATCGTCGCGCGGGCCTTCACACCGAAGCGGATGCGCGCGATCGAGGACAAGGTGCGGGCCTTCTGCGTGGCCTGCCTGGATCCGCTGGTCGGCGCGGACCGGTTCGACTTCGTGCGGGACCTCGGCGCCGAACTGCCGATGAAGACCATCGGGATGTTGGCCGGCATCCCGGACTCGGAACAGCCGGCGGTCCGCGCGCATGCCAACGAGGTGCTGCGCAACGAGGCGGGCAAGCCGATGGAGATCGACAAGGACCGCTACTTCACCGGCGAGATGTTCGGCGAGTACATCGCCTGGCGCGCGAAGAACCCGTCCGACGACCTGATCACCGAACTGCTTGCGGTGGAATTCGAGGACGAGACCGGAACCACCCGCAAGCTGACCAAACAGGAGCTGACCATCTTCCTGGCGGTGGTCGCAGGCGCAGGCGTCGAGACCACCGGGCGGCTGTTCGGCTGGATGGGCAAGGTGCTGGCCGAACATCCCGACCAACGCGCCGAACTCGTCGCCGACCGGTCGTTGATCCCCGGTGCGATCGAGGAACTGCTGCGCTTCGAGCCGCCCGGTCCGCACGTCGCACGCTACGTCGCGACCGACGACGTGACGTTCCAGGACCGCGTCATTCCCGCGGGCAGCGCGCTGCTGATGATGCTGGCCTCAGCGAACCGGGACGAACGGCACTTCGACAACCCGGACGAGTTCGACATCCGGCGCAAGCCCGGCGGCCACCTGACCTTCGGGCGCGGCGCGCACTTCTGTGTCGGCGCGCCGCTGGCCCGGTTGGAGGGCCGTATCGCACTGGACGAGGTGCTGACCCGATTCCCGAAGTGGGACATCGACATCGCCGGGATGGTGCGGTCGCGGACCGCGACGGTCCGCGGCTGGGATGCGATGCCGGCCGTGCTGGGTTGACGCCGGCCGGGGTCAGCGGAAGCGCATGTTCACGGTGGCGAGGCCGAAAATCTTCCTGCCCGCCGACTTCGCGCCCACCAGCACGACGCCACTGCGCGTCTCGGGATCGAGCGACTTCACCTTGCCGGTGTACTCGATGTCGGCACCCTCTTTGGCCGACACGATCGCCGGCTGGGACAGCCGGATGGTGTAGCGGGTCACCGCACCCGGGTCGCCCGACCATGAGGAGACGAATCCGGCGCCGAGGCCCATCGTCAGCATTCCGTGCGCGATCACATCGGGCAGTCCGGCGAGTTTCGCAATCTCCTCGTCCCAGTGGATCGGGTTCGCGTCGCCCGCGACGCCCGCGTAGTTGACCAGGTCACCGCGCGAGAGCCGGGTGTGATGGGTGGGCAGCGGGTCGCCGACCGCGACGTCCTCGAACGACGCCGTCCCGGGGGTGCGGGTCAGCCCGCCGTCGGAGATGCGGATCTCACCCTCGGGGCGCTCCTCCCTGCGGTAGGCCGCATCGGATCCGCCGATGTCGAGGATGTTCATGTCGTGCATCATCGCGTTCTGCACGGCGACCTTGACCCCGGCGTCGATGTCCTCGGCGGTCACGCCGACCACGGTGGTGTGCAGGGTGTGCACCCGCTCACCCGTGGAGATGTCGGTGAACGTGTTGGTCACGGTGATGAAGTCACGCCCCGCCGTGCGGCGAACCGAGGTGAGCTCGACGTCGATCACCAGCTCGTCACCGGCCACGATCGGCCGGTGCTGCTCGAAGACCTCCTCGGTCTGCAGGTACGTGTCGTAGCCGACGACGATCTCCTCGAACATCCGCCGGTTGCACTGCATGCCGGGGGCGGAAGTGAAGGTCAGCGGCGCGATCACATCCTGATAGCCCAGCGCGTCGGCCGCGGCGACATCCCAGTGCGCCGGGTGGTAGTCCTGCACCGCGCGGGCGTATTCCCGCAGCTTCTCGCGGCCGACGAGGTAGGTACCGGCCATCTGGTAGTAGTGGCCGACGCGGGCCTCGAGCGGCGACGATTCTGCTGGTGCGGTCACCAAAGCACACTAACGCGCTCGTCGGAGGCCGGACACCACGGTGCGACGATGGGGTCATGACAGCAACGCTCGTCGCGAAGGACGTGGCAGGCGGGTACGCCCACCGCACCCTGTTCGCCGGGGTCGACCTGACGGTCGCGCCCGGTGATGTCGTCGGCGTCGTCGGGGCGAACGGCGCGGGCAAGAGCACGCTGCTGCGCATACTGGCCGGCGACCTCGAGCCGCTTGAGGGCACGGTCAGCGTGGCCCCCGCCGACGCGTTCGTCGGGTGGTTGCCACAGGAACACGAGCGGGTGACCGGCGAGACGGTCGCCGCGTACATCGCGCGTCGCACCGGATGCGCGGCGGCCACCCGGGCGATGGACGCTGCGGCGGCGGCGCTCGCCGAATCCGAACAGGGCGCGGACGACTATTCGGTGGCCCTCGATCACTGGCTGGCCACCGGCGCGGCCGATCTCGACGACCGGATGCCCGCGGTCCTGGCCGACCTCGGGCTCGACCCGGACACGGTGCGGCCGGAGTCGACGATGATGACCGCCCTGTCCGGTGGGCAGGCCGCACGGGTCGGGCTGGCCGCGCTGATGCTGTCGCGCTTCGACGTGGTGCTTCTCGACGAACCCACCAACGACCTCGATCTCGACGGGCTGGACCGGCTCGAGCGACTCATCGGCGAGCTGCGCGGCGGCGTGGTGCTGGTCAGCCATGATCGAGAGTTCTTGGCGCGCACCGTGACCCGGGTGCTGGAACTGGACCTGGCCCAGCACACCACGACGGTCTACGGCGGCGGGTACGAAAGCTACCTGGAAGAGCGCGCCGTCAACCGCCGGCACCGGCGCGAGCAGTACGAGGAATTCGCCGAGAAGAAGGCAGATCTGGTGAACCGGGCGCGGGTTCAGCGTGAATGGTCCACGCACGGTGTACGCAACGCGATCCGCAAGGCGCCCGACAACGACAAGATCCGCCGCCGCGCCGCCACCGAGTCCAGTGAGAAGCAGGCGCAGAAGGTGCGCCAGATGGAGAGCCGGATCGCGCGATTGGAGGAAGTCGAGGAGCCGCGCAAGGAATGGCAGCTGCAGTTCACCATCGGCGCCGCGCCGAGGTCGAGCTCGGTGGTCGCGACGCTGGACCACGCGGTGGTCCGCCGGCACGGCTTCGTCCTCGGCCCGGTCACGCTGCAGGTCGAGGCCGGCGAGCGGATCGGCATCACCGGCCCCAACGGCGCGGGGAAGTCGACGTTGCTGCGGCTGCTGCTGGGTCGGCAGGCGCCGGATGACGGACGGGCGAGTCTGGGTGCCAGCGTCGAGATCGGCGAGATCGACCAGGCCCGAGCGGAATTCGCCGGGCCGCAGCGGCTCGTCGATGCGTTCGAACAGCGGGTTCCGTCCTGGAGCACCGCCGAGGTGCGCACCCTGCTGGCCAAGTTCGGGCTCGGCGCCGATCACGTCGAACGCGCCGTCGACGACCTCTCACCCGGCGAGCGCACCCGCGCCGGGATGGCGCTGCTTCAGGCGCGGGGCACCAATGTGCTGGTCCTCGACGAGCCCACCAACCATCTCGATCTGCCGGCCATCGAGCAACTCGAGCAGGCGCTGGAAAGCTACGACGGCGCCCTGCTGCTGGTGACCCACGACCGGCGGATGCTGCAGAACGTCCGGCTGGACCGCCGCTGGCGGGTGGACGGCGGTCGGGTCAGCGAAACAACGCCGTGATCTCGGCGACCCTGGGGTCGGCTTTGAGCTCTTCGAGGCTCGACGGCAGCGGGAGCCGCCAGTTCGGGTATTCGTCCACGGTGCCGGGAAGGTTCGGCTGCCGCGGCTCGGCGAGGACGTCGTAGGGCGAGATCAACTTGAGCCGGCTGGCGGTCGCAGCCAGCAACCGGTGCATCGCGGTGATGACCGCTGCGTCGTCCACCGGGGTGCCGTCGTCGGGCAGCAGGCCCTCGGACCGCAACAGGGCCAGCCACTCGCCGTGCTCCTTGTCGGCGTTGGCCTGCTCGGCAGCGACATCGTCGAGCAGTCCGAGATCGGCGCGCACCCGGACGTGCTCGCTGCGCAGAAACCCTGCCGCCGTGGGCAGGTCATGGGTGGACAGGCTCGCCGCGGCCCGCTCCGGCCAGCGCCGGGGCGTGAGCAACGGTTCGCCGGGCACGTCCAGATCGCGGGTGAACCAGGCCACCGCGCACCCGAGCATCTCGTTGTCGGCCAGCGCCTGGGTGACCTCCGGTTCGACGGTGCCCAGATCCTCGCCGACGACGGTCGCACCGGCCCGGTGGGCCTCCAAAGCCAGTACGGCGAGCATGGTTTCGGCGTCGTAGTGCACGTAGGTGCCGCGGTCCGGTCCGTCGCCGGGCGGAATCCACCACAGCCGCCACAGCCCGGCGACGTGGTCGATGCGCAGCCCGTCGGCGTGGGCCAGCACGGCCTGCAGCATGTCCCGCAGCGCGGCGTATCCGGTGGCGGCCAACCGGTCCGGGCGCCATGGCGGCAGCCCCCAGTCCTGACCGCGCGGGGTGAAGTTGTCCGGCGGCGCGCCCACGCTCACCCCGGCGGCGAGCACATCGGCCAGCGCCCAGGCGTCCGCGCCGTCGGCGTCGACCCCGACGGCGAGGTCGTGCAGTACGCCCAGCGACATCCCCGCGTCGCGCGCCGCGGTGCGCACCGCGGCGAGCTGGTCGGCGCACTGTGTCTGCACCCATGCGTGAAATGCCGTGCGCGGCACCAACTCTCGGCGTGCATTGGCGACGGCGGGGCCGCCGGCATCACGCAGGGCCTCGGGCCAGCGCGACCATCGGCCGCCGTGCCGCTCGGCGAGTGCGCAGTAGGTGGCCCAATCGCGCAGCGCCGCGGGTGCGCCGGGGTCGTGCAACGGGTCGGGTCTGCCCTCGGAGCGCCAGAGTAGCTCCAGCGCATCCCGTTTGGCGGCCCAGACCAGGTCGTGGTCGATGCGCGGGGTGCTCGCCGACACCCGCAGCGCGTCCACCTCGGCGCGGATGTCCGGGTCGGCGCGACGGTAGGCGTCGATGTCCTCGATGCGCAGCGCCAGCGGGTTGGCGAACCGCCGGCTGGACGGGGTGTAGGGCGACGGCTGCACAGGGTGCGTCGGTCCAGGTGCGTGCAGCGGGTTGAGCAGCACCGCCCCCGCCCCGTGCTCGGTGGCGGTCCACTCGACGAAATCGCGCAGATCGCGCAGGTCGCCGGTGCCCCACGAGTCCGACGAGCGCAGTGCGTAGAGCTGCAACATCCACCCCCACGTCGCGGGGGCGGCGGGCACCGCCGGCGGCGCGGCGACGAGCGTGACCTCCTGCCCGCCGCGGGTGTGCATCCGATACCAGCCCGGGACCAGATCGGCGGGGAGTTCGTCGCGCACCTCGATGCGGCTGCCGTCCTCGCCGACCAGCAGCGCGGCGCCGGGCAGTGGCTGCGGGCGGCCGGTCACCCGGCGCGCGACCGTCGGCGGGAGGACCCCGGCCCGGTCCCGCTCGGCCAGCCGGGCCAGTTCGGCGCGGCGGTCGGCCGCGGTGGCGGCCTCGACCTCCAGCAGTCCGAGCACCTTGATCACCACGTCGGCGTCGACGTCGACGGGTTCGCGGCGTTCGTTGCGGTACGCGGTGGCCACCCCGTGGGCGGCGGCCAGCGTGCGGAGGTCCTCGGGGACCGGTTTCGGAGTCGGGGTCACCGCGCGGCTATACCCGCGCGGAGACGCGTCAACCCGCGGGCTCGACGATGAAGACGGGGATCTGGCGCGACGTCTTGGTCTGGTACTCGGCATAGGGCGGATACGCCGCGACGGCGAGGTCCCACCAGTGCGCGCGCTCGTCGCCCTCGATCTCGCGGGCGGTGCCCTCGAAGACGCGGGTGCCGTCCTGAACCGTCACCGACGGGTTGGCCTTCACATTGTGATACCAGCTCGGATGCTTCGGGTCGCCGCCCTTGGAGGCCACCATCGCGTAGCTTCCGTTCTCCTCGACCCGCATCAACGGCACGTAGCGCTTCTTGCCGGACTTCGCGCCGAGGGTGGTGAACAGCACGACCGGGCGGTCGAGGATCTCGACACCGTCGGTCGTGCCCTGCTCAAGGATTCGCTGGGTCTGCTCGCGTACCCAGTCGGTGGGGCTCAGCTCTGCGTTCTCGCTCATTTCGTCTCCAACTCTGCGCGCCGGTCGCGGTATTCCACTGCTGTGCCCGCTGTGCGGATATTCAACCGCGCCAGTAGCGGGTCGAGCACGGTCAGCTCGGTTCGGCTGACCCAGGACGGGTTGGCCTGCTGCGGCGAGCGGAAGACCTCCATCGCGCGCAATCCGTCCACGGCGGACAACTCCGGGACCGACAGCCGGCCGTCGCCTGCCGACGGGCGACCCGTGATCTGCCCGGCACCCCAGAATCCGCGCTGCGGATGCGCCGCGACCCACAACAGCACGCGCTGGCCCGGGCGGATCAGTTGGGCGCGGTAGTTGCCCGCGATGCACCACCGCGACGTGGCCGTCCCAGCGGTCAGCATCGGGTCGACGGCCGTGCGTCGGGCATTGCACTTGATCACCCAGGCGCCGAGCGTCTCGGGGGTCACCGCGCGTCCGGGAGTTACCTGCGGCGCGTTCCCCGGTGCCGCCACGCGGAAACAGGGCCATCCGAAAACACGAGCGTTTCCGAATCCCGGGGCATCGCGGCGAACTATCTTCAGTTGCCCGACCAATATCCGGCATGCGCTCTATGCTTCGTGGGTCGGATACCGCCACGGCGTTTTGCGGCGCAGAACAGGCACGAGTGGGCTCTCGTAGGGGACGGCGGGTTGCAAGTCGAGATGCGTGTCCCCGGAGGGGCGCCGGGACGGATGACCAGCGCTGCGCCGACCGACGACGAATCCAGCACCGGTGACCGGCAGACGGTGCTGGTCGTCGACGACGACACCCGGCTTCGCGAACTGCTGTGCACTGTCCTCACGCCGCTGGACTGCGAGATCGCCCAGGCGGGGTCCGGCGAAGAGGCGCTCACGATGCTGCTGGAGCGCCAGGTCGCCGTGATCGTGCTCGACATCAACATGCCGGGTATGGACGGTTTCGAGACCGCCCAGCTGATCCGGGACGTCGAGGAGATGGCCTCGACGCCGATCATCTTCCTGACCGGCCAGGCCGAGGCCGGTGACCTGCACCGGGGCTACGATCTGGGCGCGGTCGACTTCCTGGTCAAACCGGTGTCGAGGCAGGTGTTCTACGCCAAGGTGAAGGCGTTGCTCGAGCTCGACCGGTCGTTCGCCCGGCTACGCAGCGAGGCCGCCAGACTGCACGAGCAGCAGCTGCAGACGGCCCGCGCCGCCGAGGTCCGGCAGCGCGACGAACTGGCCATCACACGGCGCCGGGAGCGGCTGACCAACATCTTCGCGGAGGCCAGCATCGATCTGGCGTCGCTCGAGCGCACCATCGTCACCGAACTCAGCCAGATGTTCGACGCCGAATGCGTGCTGCGGCTGCCGACACCGGACCACGGATGGCACGAGTCGTTGTCGCACACCGAATCTCCGAAGGCGGCGGAACTGCTGCGCGCGTTGATGGTGGGATCCGACGCAGCCCGGATCCGGGAGGCGACGGCGTATCAGGCGGTGATGATCGAGGAGTTGACCGCCCGGAGCCAGCGGTTCGGGGTGGTCTGTGTCGGCAGGGCCGACGGGCCGGCCTTCACCGAGACGGAATCCGTGCTGTTCCGCGGCGCTTCCGCCGCCGCGGCGCTGGCGATCTCCAACGCCACCCTGTACCGGGTGCAGGCCGAGTACGCCGCGGTCATGCAGGCCACCGGCGACGCGATCCTGGCCGTCGACGTCGCCGGTGTGATCCGTAGCTGTAACAAGGCCGCCGTCGCGCTGTTCACGGCGGGCACCGACGGCGCCGCCGGCGGCGGCGCGTTGCTCGGCAGGTCCATCTGCGACCTCGCCGTCCCCGCCGAGCGGCAACGCATGCAGGAGCACCTCGACGACGCGTTGACGACGCGGCAGGAGGTCTCGCTGGAGATGACGCTGGCCGCCCACGACGGGCGCCACGTCGAGGTGATGATCACGATGTCGCCGATCGGCGACTCGGTCGATCTGCTGGTGGCCGTCGTGGTCCACGACCTGACGGAGATCAAGCACGCCCAGACCGAGATCCGGCATCTGGCCAGCCACGACCCGCTCACCGACCTGGCGAACCGCCGTCAGCTCAACGATCGCCTGGCCGCGCTCGCGCGCCAGCGCAACGCGACCTCGGACCTGGTCGCGCTGCTGTACCTGGACGTCAACCACTTCAAGGCGGTCAACGACACCTATGGCCATGACACCGGGGACGAGCTGCTGCTCGAGGTGGCGACCCGGCTGCGTTCGGCGGTCAGCGAGGACACCCTGGTGTGCCGCATCGGCGGCGACGAGTTCGTCGTGGTCTTCGAGGAGGTGCGGTCGGCGGCCGCCGCCGTCGCCGCGGGGGACCGGATCCTCGAGCTCGTGCAGTCCCAACCGGTGCACTGTGGCAACGCGGTGCTGCGCCCGTCGATCAGCATGGGCATCGCATGTCTGGGGGCGACCGCACACACCCCCGAGGAGCTGCTGACCCAGGCCGATATGGCGATGTTCGAGGCGAAGAAGAGCCGGTCCCGGGTCTGTGTGCTCTACACCGACGCGATCGGCTCGCGCCAGCAGGGCAAGGTCAACCTGCGCGCGGAGGTGATCGACGCGATCGCCCGGTCGGATCTGCGCATGGTCTACCAGCCGATCGTCAATGCCGCGACCGGTGCGCTGTTCGGGGTCGAGGCGCTGGTGCGCTGGCGGCTGGCGGGTGACGAGATCCCGGCGACCGAGATCGTCTCGCTGGCAGAGGATTCGGGCCAGGCGGCACCGCTGGGCCGCTGGGTGCTGGCCCGCAGCTTCGCGGACTACGCGGCGCTCGGCAGGGACGATCTGAAGCTGCACGTCAACGTGTCCCCGGACCAGGTGCTCGACAGCACCTTCCTGGACCATCTGATCACCGTGCACCGCAGCCACGCGATCGCACCGCAGCGGGTCTGCCTGGAACTGACGGAGCGGGCGTTCAACCGGGATCCGGCGCCCGCACACCTCGCGCTGCGCGGGGCCCGCGAGTACGGATTCAGCCTGGCGATGGACGATTTCGGTGTCGAGCACGCCAGCATGACCAATCTGATGCACGTCCCGGTCGACTGGCTCAAGATCGACCGGTCGTTCATCGCCGAGGTCCACCACAACGAACTGGTGCAGCGGCTGGTGCGCAGCCAGATCGCGGTCGCACAGTGCATGCAGGTCGACGTCATCGCCGAGGGTGTGGAGCGGCAGCAGCAGGCCGACTGGCTGCGCGACGCGGGATGCGTTCTGCAGCAGGGCTTCCTGTACTCACCACCGATCGAGGCGGCCGAACTGGGCGACTATCTGACGAGACTGGGGTGACATGAGGCTCGCGACCCGACTGGCGATCCTGTGCGGCGCGGCGCTGGTGGCGATCATCGCCGCCAATACGCTGTACACGGTTCAGACCAACCGCATCTCGGCGCTGTACGAACAGCGTCAGCTGGTGCGGGAGGCGCAGGTCACCGCGCTCGACGCGGACCGGGACCTGCAGAGCCTGCTCGCCGCCTACAGCCAGCTGCTGGCCACCCCTGACCCCGGGCAGCGGGCCCGGCTGCAGGCCCGGCTGGACGGGCTGGACAGCTCCATCGATACCGATCTGCGCTCGGCCGCGCAGAACACCACCGACGACGGTATCCGCAGGCAGTACCAGCAGGCGGTGACCAGCTGGGAGACGTTCCGGCGCAACTACCGCGACGAGCTGGACGACATCAGGAGCACCGGGGACGCCGCGGCGTCGGCCGCCGACATCGACGCCCAGACCGCGCAGTTGGCAAGCCAACTCGACCAGATCGAACAGGAGACCGCCCGCACCGTCGACGAGGTCAACCAGCGCGCGGCGGCGTCGATCAGCGCCTCCCGGGCCTTCCTGTGGACGTTCGTCAGCGTGATCGTCGTCGCGCTCGGGGTGATGATGGCGGTGACCAGCCGCAACATCCATCGCACGGTCACCGCGTCGGCCGCAGCGAACGAGAAGGCCCGCCGCTCCAAGGAGATTCAGGCCGAGCTGATGACCGAGGTGCAGGGTGTCGAAGACCTCGCCGCGGCCAGCGGGATCATCCTGACCGGCAGCGCGAAGGCCGTCGACGCCAAGCACGCCGCGCTGTATCTGCAGCAGCCCGACGAGCCGGGCCGCTTCGCGCTGACCGCGTCGTATGCGTTCCAGCGCCGCAAGGGCCTGCCCAACTCGTACGGGTTCGGTGAGGGGCTGGTCGGCCAGTGTGCGCTGGAGGGCAACAGGATCGAGGTGACCGGCGCCCCGGCGGACTACGTCGAGATCGTGTCCGGGCTGGGCAAGACCGAGCCGATGTCGCTGATCCTGGTGCCGATCAAATTCGAGCACGAGGTGCTCGGCGTCATCGAGCTCGCGGGCCTGCGGCTGTTCTCCGCCGACGACGTCGAGCTGTTGGAGAGCATCGCGCTGGGCGCGGGCGTCGCGCTCAGCGCGATCGAGTCGGCGCAGAAAACCCGTGACCTGCTGCGCATCTCGCAAGCCCAGACCGAGGAACTGCAGACCCAGGAAGAGGAGTTGCGCGCCGCCAACGAACAACTCACCCAGCGCGAGGATCTGCTCTCGGCGCAGAACGCCGAACTGGAGGAGACCACCGAGGAGTTGCGCACCCAGAAAGAAGAACTGCGCGCGAGCTCGGAACGCCTTGAGGCCCAGGCGCGGGCGCTGGAGGAGAAGAACGAGGAGTTGCAGCACCTCAGTGCGTCACTGGAGGCCAAGGCCGAGGAACTGGCGGTGTCCTCGCGGTACAAATCGGAATTCCTCGCCAACATGTCCCACGAGCTGCGCACCCCGCTGAACAGCATCCTGATCCTGGCCGGTCTGCTGACCGACTCCGACGAACCGCTGCGCCCCAAGCAGCACGAGTTCGCCGAGACGATCCAGCAGTCCGGCAAGGATCTGCTCAACCTGATCGACGAGGTTCTCGACCTGGCGAAGGTCGAATCCGGATCGCTGCACGTGGAGAAGGAGCCGATCGAGGTCGCCGGGCTGGTCACGTTCCTGGAGCGCACCTTCCGGCACATGGCGCAGGACAAGAACATCGAATTCGGTGTCAGCGTGGACCCGGCCGCGCCACCGCGACTCACCAGTGACTACACCAGGGTCAAGCAGATCGCGAAGAACCTGGTCGCCAACGCGATCAAGTTCACCGACGAGGGCTCGGTCACCGTGCGGATCTCCGGTGCCGACGACACCGACGGCCGCCCCGGCGGACGGTATCTGTCGCTCGCGGTCGTCGACACCGGGATCGGTATCGACGAGAAGGACCACCACCTGATCTTCGAGTCCTTCCAGCAGGCGGGCCGCGGCTCGGCGAAACAGTACGGCGGCACCGGGCTCGGTCTGGCGATCAGCCGCGAGCTGGCCCGCCACCTGGGTGGTGACATCGCGCTGCGCAGCACGCTGGGGCAGGGCTCGACGTTCACCTGCTACCTGCCCGTCGAGGCCCCCGACGCACCGGCACCGGAACCGCGCACGACGTCGCCGCGCGGATCCCGGCCGGCCGCCGTGGCCGCCCGGCCCGCCGTCGAGACCGACGGTGAAGCCGATATCGACACCGACTCGGCCGATCGCTTCGGCACCGTCGACATCTCCGATGTGCAGTGGCCGCGGGGCGGCAAGCCCGTGCTGCTGATCGTCGAGGACGATGCCACCTTCGCCCGCATGCTCGCCGAACTCGCGGCCGAGGCCGGGTTCGCGTCCGTGGTGACCGCCAGCGGGCGAAAAGCGTTGGCGCTGGCCAAAGAACACCAACCGGCGGCGATCACCCTCGACATCGGGCTGCCCGACATGGCCGGGTGGGTGGTGCTCGACGTGCTCAAACACGACCTGGCCACCAGGCACATCCCGGTCAACGTGGTGTCCGGCACCGACGACGACGGCCGCGGCCGCCGGATGGGTGCGATCCACACGCTGAACAAGCCCGCCGAGATCGCCGATCTGCGGTCGATGTTCACCTCGACCGCGGATTTCCTGAAGCCGGGCCCGCGGCACGTGCTGGTCGCCGAGGACGACGCCAACCAGCGTCAGGTGGTCAAGCACATGATCGAGAGCGACGACATCGCGATCACCTGTGTCGGCACCGGCGAGCAGGTGCTGGCCGAACTTTCCGGTCCCACCCACTACGACTGTGTGGTACTGGATCTCGGGCTCCCCGACATCGACGGGATCGACCTGATCGAACGGATCAAGGACCAGCTGGAGGCCAAACACCTGCCGGTGATCGTGCACACCGGGCGTGAGTTGACCCCCGCGGAGACCGAACGGCTGGAGGATCTGGCCGCGGCGATCGTGCTGAAGAACGCGCGCTCCCCGGAACGCCTGTTGGACGAGACGGCGTTGTTCCTGCACCGTGTCGCCGACGACATGCCCAACTCGGCGCGCGAGATCCTGGCCAATCCCCGCCGCATCGACGAATCGCTGGAAGGCAACACCGTGCTGCTCGTCGACGACGACGTCCGCAACGTGTTCTCCCTCGGCAGTGCGCTCAAGCGCTACGGGATCACGGTGCTGCCGGCGCGCAACGGGCAGGCGGGCATCGACACCCTCGACGAGCACCCTGAGGTGGGGCTGGTGTTGATGGACATCATGATGCCGGTGATGGACGGTTACGAGGCGATGCGCCGCATCCGTGCCGACCAGCGCTGGCGCAATCTGCCGATCGTCGCGCTGACCGCCAAGGCGATGAAGGGCGATCGCCAGAAGTGCCTGGAGGCAGGCGCTTCCGACTACGTCACCAAGCCGGTCGACATGGACCAGCTGACGTCTGTGCTGCGGGTCTGGCTGGCCAACCGTCCGCGCGGTCAGCGCAAGGCGACGGACTCCTGACCCCGATGGCCGCGCAGATCCCGGAGCCGGCGCGAGCACGTGACCTTGAGGCCATCGAGGCCGACGCGTTCTTCTTCACGGTGTTCGAGCATCTCGGCTACGACTTCCGGCACTACAGCGACGCGTCCCGCAACCGGCGGCTCGCGGCCTTCGTCGGTCGGCACAAGTTCGCCAGCATCTCCGAAGCGCAGGGCAGGGTGCTGCGGGATCCGGCACTGTTGGCCGACCTGCTTTCCACGATGACGGTGAACGTCACCGAGATGTTCCGGGATCCGTTGGTGTTCGCCAAGATTCGCAGTGAGATCGTGCCCAGGCTGGCCACCTATCCGCGGATCAGGGTCTGGGTCGCGGGCTGTGCGACGGGGGAGGAGGCGTACTCGGTGGCGATCCTGCTCGACGAGGCGGGGCTGCTCGAGCGCACCACGATCTACGCCACCGACATCGACAACGAATCGCTGCGGGCGGCCACCTCGGCGATCTACCCGGCCGACGCGATGGTGCGCGCCACCCGCAACTACCAGGCCAGCGGCGGTGAGCGGCCGTTCTCGCAGTGGTACATCGCGAAGTACGACCGGTGCATCCTGAGCCCCGACCTGCGCTCGCGGATCGAGTTCTTCTCGCACAATCTCGCGACCGACAGCGCGTTCGGCGAGTTCAACCTGATCATGTGCCGCAACGTGTTCATCTACTTCGAGCAGATGCTCCAATACCGCGTCGAGAAGATCTTCAGCGACAGTCTCTCGCCCTTCGGCAATCTCGCGATCGGTCCGCGCGAGAGCCTCACCGAGGCCGGGAAGAGGTTGTTCGCCCCGGTGGACCGCAGACTGGGGCTGTTCGTGAAGAGCCAGCATGGCCGCCCCTGACGTGATCGTCCTCGGCGGCAGCGCCGGCGGTATGAACGCGGTGCGCGAGGTGCTCACCACGCTCACCGGCCTGCGCACCAGCGTGCTCTGCGTGGTGTTGCACCGACCGCCCGAGTACTCGCCGCTGGCCGAGGTGCTGCAGACCTACACGCCGCTGCCGGTGCACGAACCGCCCGACAGCCCGTGGCACTGCCCGCTCGGGGCGGTCACCGTCGCACCCGCCGGATACCACCTCCTGCTGGGCCGCGGCCGCGCGCGTTCGACCGACGGGAAGGAGGCCATCGGGCCGTACACCACCGCGCCCGGGGTGCGAGCTCATCTGACCCTGGACGAGCCGGTCGCGTACTCCCGGCCGTCTCTGGACGTGACGTTCACCAGTGCCGCCGAGTTCGGCGCGTCCGTGGTCGCGGTGCTGCTGTCGTGCGCCAACGACGACGGCGCCGCCGGGTGCGCGGCGGTGCAGGCCGCGGGCGGGCGCGTGGTGCTGCAGGCTCCCGCGACGTGTGAGGCGCCGATCGCGGTGAACGCGGCGCTGCGCCGGATCGAACCGGACCACGTCGCCGATCCGGCGGGCATCGGCACGTGGCTCGCGCAGCAACTGGCGCTGGGTGCGAAGCCGCACTAAGTTACCGATTCGTGATGTTCTCCGCTGCCCGGGCAGCCGCACGCTGGATCACCCCGTTCCTGGCCGCCGCGGCCGTCGCCGGCGCCGGCGCCGTCGCAGCACCGCTGGAGGGCACGCCCGCACCGTCGGTGCGTCTGGTCAGCGATGCCAACCCGCTGGCCGGGCTGCCGTTCTACGTCAATCCCCAGTCGAAGGGGATGCGTGCGCTGGCGAGCAACCCCGATCCGCTGCTGGCCGAGGTCGTCAACACCCCGACCGCGTACTGGATGGATCACATCTCCACCCCGGCGGTCGACGCGAAGTACATCCAGACCGCGCAGGCCGCGGGCACCATGCCGGTGCTGGCGCTCTACGGCATCCCGAACCGCGACTGCGGCAGCTACGCCGCCGGCGGCTTCGGCTCGGCCGGCGCCTACCGGGCCTGGATCGACGGTGTGGCCGGCGCGATCGGCGGCGGACCGGCCGCGGTGATCCTGGAACCGGACGCGCTCGCGATGATCGACTGCCTGTCCCCGGCGCAGCAGCAGGAACGGCTGGAGCTGATCGGGTACGCCGTCGACACGCTGACCCGGAACCCGGCCACCGCGGTGTACGTCGACGCCGGACACTCGCGCTGGGTGCCCGCCGACCTGATGGCCAGCCGGCTCAACCAGGTCGGCATCGCGAAGGCACGCGGCTTCAGCCTGAACACCGCGAACTTCTTCACCACCGAGGAATCGATGGGCTACGGCGGTGCGATCTCCGGGATGACCGGCGGCAAGCCCTACGTCATCGACACCTCCCGCAACGGAGTCGGGCCTGTCGAGGGCGACGACCTGTACTGGTGCAATCCGAGTGGCCGGGCCCTGGGTGCCCGCCCCACCACGAACACCGGAAACCCGCAGGTGGATGCGTTCCTGTGGGTGAAGCGGCCCGGTGAGTCGGACGGGGCGTGCCGCGGCGCGCCGAGCGCGGGCACCTTCGTCGCGCAGAACGCGATCGATCTGGCCCGCAACGCGGGTTGGTGAGACCGGTAGTCGGGTAGCTGACAGCGGTGTCGGACGAACCGCTTCTGGTACCCGGTCGGACCTGCTGGCAGGTCGCGACCGCGCAGCGGTTCGCGCCGATCATCGACGGCGCCGACTATCTGGCGCACGTCAAGGCCGCGATGCTGCGCGCCGAACGCCGGATCATGCTGATCGGCTGGGACTTCGACTACCGCACCGCGTTCGAGCCGACCGGCGCCACGCTGTCGGGTCCGGACCACCTCGGCCCGTTCCTGCAGTGGCTGCTGCTGGCCCGCCGGGACCTGAAGGTGTACCTGCTCAAGTCCAACCTGAACCTGCTGCCCGCGCTCGACGGATTCTGGTTCGGCGTCACGCCGGTCGCGCTGCTCAACCAGATCACTTCCCGCCGAATCCATTTCGCGGTGGACGGGGTGCGCCCGACCGGTGCGGTGCACCATCAGAAGATCGTGGTCATCGACGACTCGGTGGCGTTCTGCGGTGGGATCGACCTGACCATCGGGCGCTGGGACACCCGCGAGCACGCGCCTGAGGAGCCCGGCAGGCACACCTCCGGTGAGCCGTACGGCCCCCGTCACGAGGTCGCCGCGGTGATGGACGGTGACGCCGCACGGGTGCTCGGTGAGCAGGCCCGCCTGCGGTGGCGCGATGCGACGGGGCAGAAGCTGCCGCCGGTGACCGCGGAGGAGTCTGCGTGGCCGCACCGGCTGGCGCCGGCGCTGCGCGACGTCGAGGTCGGGGTGGCCCGCACGATGCCCGCACTGCCGGACCGCGACGAGGTGCGCGAGGTCGAGGCGCTGGACCTGGCCGCGATCGCGGCGGCCCGCTCGGTGATCTACCTGGAGAACCAGTACCTCGCGTCGCGGGGGCTGGTGGAGGCACTCGCCGAACGGTTACGCGAGCCCGACGGGCCGCAGGTCGTGATCGTGCTGCCGCGATCCTCGGAGAGCCGGCTGGAGCGCGAGTCGATGGACAGTGCCCGCGAGCGCCTGCTGCGGGTGCTGTGGGACGCCGACGAACACGACAGGCTGGGCGTGTACTGGCCCGCCGTGGCGGGCGGGATCTCGGTGTACGTGCACGCCAAGGTCATGGTCATCGACGACCGGCTGCTGCGGATCGGCTCGTCGAACCTGAACAACCGCTCGCTGGGCTTCGACAGCGAGTGCGACGTCGCGCTGGAGTCGACGGACGGCGGGCGCGACGACGTGCGCCGGCTGATCCTGGCCACCCGTGACGGCCTGGTCGCCGAGCACCTCGGGGTGTCCCGGGAGGCGTTCGAACAGGAGTTGGCGGAACAGGATTCGTTCGTCGCCACCGTCGACGCACTGCGCGGCGCGGGCCGCTCACTGCGCAAGTTCACCGAGTTCATGGTCGAGGCCGATGTCAGCCCGCTCGCGGAGAACGAGCTGATGGACCCCGACCACGTGCCGCCGTCGCTGGCCGAGAGCGCGTGGAAACTCGTCACGGGCGTCACGGCGCGGGTTTTGGGAAAGTGGATACCGGCGGCGGTCACACACGGTATTCGTGCAGGGTGAGCAACCGCACGCTGATCGACATCTCCGTACCGCTGCGCGGCGGGATCGCCTCCGACCCGCCGGGACTGCGTCCGGAGATCGAATACCTGACCCACCGCGACACCGTCGCCGACGTGTTGTCGTTCTTCCCCGGCGCCACCGAGGACGACCTGCCCGACGGGGAGGGCTGGGCGATCGAACGGGTGTCGATGACCACCCATTGCGGCACCCACCTCGACGCGCCGTACCATTTCGCGTCCACGATGAACATGGCCACGAAGAAGGACGGCGAGCGCGCCATCACCATCGACGAGGTCCCGCTGGAATGGTGTTTCCAGCCAGGCGTGAAGCTCGACTTCCGGCATTTCGGCGACGGCTACGTCGTCACCCCGGACGACATCGACGCCGAACTCGACCGCATCGGCCACACGCTGTCCCCACTGGAGATCGTCGTCGTGAACACAAGCGCCGGAACCCGGTACGGCCACGATGATTACGTGCAGCGCGGGTGCGGCATCGGCCGGGACGCGACGCTGCACATGCTCGAACAGGGGGTCAGGCTCACCGGGACCGACGCGTGGAGCTGGGACGCGCCGTTCTCCTACACCGCGCGGCGCTACGCCGAATCCCATGACGCGTCGATCATCTGGGAAGGCCACCGGGCCGGACGCGATATCGGTTACTGCCATCTGGAGAAGCTGCACAACCTGGAGCAGTTGCCCGCCACCGGATTCCAGGTGTCGTGCTTCCCGGTCAAGGTGCACGAGGCGTCGGCGGGGTGGACCCGCGCGGTGGCGATCCTCGACGCTCCCTAGCCTCGGGGCCGACTGCCGAGAACCCCTGTCACGTAGCGTGACGGGGGTGAGTGGCGACGTGGTGTCGAACGTGTCGGACACCGCCCGGTGGGTGGCGGTGTACCGGGCGATCGAGTCGGAGCGGCCGGACGCGGTGTTCCGCGATCCGCACGCCGGCCGGTTGGCCGGTGAGCGGGGCCGCCAGATCGTGGCGACCGTCCCGCGGATGATGCGGTCCGGGTGGTGGATGGTGGCCCGCACGAAGACGATCGACGACCTCGTGCTGGCGGCGATCGCCGACGGCTGCGACCGGGTGCTCAACCTGGCCGCGGGCCTGGACACCCGGCCCTACCGGCTGGACCTGCCCGCCGACTTCGCGTGGGTGGAAGCCGATCTGCCGGGACTGATCGCCGAGAAACAGCAGCTGCTCGCCGGGGAGACGCCGCGGTGCCGGGTGACGCGATTCCCCGTCGACCTGTCCGATCCGGCCGCACGGGACCGGTTCCTCACCGACGCGCTGGCCGGGGCGACGAAGGCGCTGGTGCTGACCGAGGGCCTGCTGATGTACCTCGACCCCTCCGCCGTCGACGACCTCGCGCGGGCGCTGGACCGGCCCGACGTGGCCTGGTGGATGCTCGACCTCGCCGGGCCCGGCCTGAAGAAGTGGATGAACGAGAAGTCCGGCGGGCTGCTCAAGAACGCGCCGTTCAAGTTCGCGCCCGAGCAGGGCGTCGGCTACTTCGAGGAGCGCGGCTGGCGCGTACTCGACATCGAGTCGGTGGTCGTCGTCGCGGCACGGCTGCGCCGGCTGCCATGGTTCATGCGTCTGGTCGCGCGGCTACCCCAGCCCGATCCCCGACGCCCACCGAGGGACCGGCCCTGGAGCGCGGTCGTCCGGCTGACCCGATGACGGCTCACATCCGGTAACGGGCGACCTTCTCCGGGCGCAGGACGACACGCACCCACGTCTCGGCGAGCAGATCGTCGAGATCGCGCACCCGCACCGGATCGTCGAGATCCCAATAGCGTCGCGCGAGCCGCGTCACCAGTTCGGCGGCGCCGTCGGTGTGCACGGTCGTGGACCCGGACACCGACACCCACCGCTCGCGCTCGCCGACCGGGGCGGCGACGACCAGCGATGCGCGCGGATCCTGGCGCAGCCGACGCACCCGCACCGAGTCGGGCAGGGTGAACGACTCGATCGTCCGGTCGGCGGTGACCTCGTACCAGATCGGCCGCGGCTGGGGCGGCGCCGCTGCGGCGGCCGGGGAGAAGAACCCGTACAGCGGGCGGCGGAGCAGGTCGAGGTCATCCCGGGTCAGCGGATTGTCGGTCAGGGGATCGGCGTCAGCGCTCATGGGTAGCGCAACCACGGACGCCGTGCCCGTCTTCCCGGCGGGTCAGGCGGGTACGGCCGACTCATCGGCGGTCGCCACCGCGACCGCCTCGTGCAGCAGCCCGGTGACCGCCGAAACCAGATTGTTGGCCTGCTTGCCGCGCGAATAGCTGCGCAGCACGATGCGGCGGGTGCCGAGGCCGGGCACGTCGAGGGTCTCCACCCCGTCCTGCTGGGCACCCTGCAGCGCCAGCATCGGGATAAGCGCCATCCCCTCGCCGGCGGCGACCAGGGCCAGCGCGGTCTGCGTCGCGAAGTAGCGGTGCACGGTCGGCTGGTTCATACCGCTGGCCCGGCGCAGCCGCGCCACCGCGCGCGCACTCGCACCGGAGAAGCCCATCCCGAGCCACGGCAACGTCAGCCTGCCCAGCTCGGCGACGTCGGAGGCCAGCGTGCCCGCCGGGACCACCAGCTTCCACGGCTCGTCGAGCAGCGGCACCTCGACCATCCCCGACGGCAGCCGCTTCGGGGAATCCTCGGCGTCGAGTTCGACGATGCCGGCATCCAAGTCGCCGTCCTTGAGGGCGCGCATCATCGGATCGGGCTCCAGTTCGGACACCTGGAAGTGCACCCCGGGCAGCTGGCGCTTCCACTGCGTCAGCGCGGGCGCGACCACCACGGACAGGAAACTCTGGAAACCGCCGAGGCGCATGGTGCCGTGGATCTCGGCATCCCCGCGTTCCAGCCGCACCTGCACCGAGGCGAGCGTCTGCTCGATCTGCAGCGCCGCCTCCGCCAGCGCCTGGCCCTCCGGGGTCAGCGCCGAACCGTGCGTGGTGCGCGTCATCAACACCCGGTCGGTCTCCCGCTCCAGCCGCGCGATCTGCTGCGACACCGCCGACGGGGTCATCTGCAGTTCGTCCGCCGCGGCGAGCACCCCGCCCGCCCGCGCCACGGCGAGCAGATAACGGAGCCGTCGCGGGTCGATATCCATTCACGAAGACTAAACTGCCAGTGCATTCTTATTCAATTGTGTTTAACCCATCTGATCCTGATACTCGTACCGGCTACGAGACACGGAGGCGGAACGCGATGATTGCGGCAATCCTGGGGTGGGTGGGGACAGTGGGGACACTGCTTGCCTATCTGATGGTGAGTCGTGGTCGACTACAAGCGAATTCACGACGCTACGCCGCGCTGAACATTCTCGGCGGGGTGCTCGGCGGCACCGCGAGCGCCCTGTACGGCGCATGGCCGAGTGCCGTGTCGAACTTCATCTGGGCCGCGGTGGGGTTGATGACCGTGGTGAGCCGCGTCACCGCGAAGACCGCGCAGCTACATTGACGGGATGTGTGACGACGGGGTGTGTGACGGCCGCGCATCGGTGACACCACCGCACGAGCCGGAGAAGCTGCACCGGGTACGCGACGCGCTGGGTCTGCCGTCGATCGTCGACGTGCATACCCACTTCATGCCCAAACGGGTGATGGACAAGGTGTGGGCGTACTTCGACTCGGCGGGTCCGCTCACCGGCCGGCCGTGGCCGATCACGTATCGCCTCGACGAACAGACCCGGGTCGCGGGGCTGCGTGACTTCGGGGTCAGCGCGTTCACCTCACTGGTGTATCCGCACAAACCGGATATGGCGGCGTGGCTGAACGAGTGGGCCACCGAGTTCGCGCGCGCGACACCGGACTGCCTGCACACCGCGACGTTCTACCCCGAACCCGGCGCCGCCGACTACGTGCGGCGCGCGATCGGCGCAGGCGCCCGGGTGTTCAAGGCCCACATCCAGGTCGGGGACTACTCGCCGGCCGACCCGCTGCTCGGTGAGGTCTGGGACGTCCTCGAACACCACCGCATCCCGACGGTCATCCACGCCGGATCCGGGCCCGCCCCAGGACGTTTCACCGGACCTGGGCCGGTGGCCGAAATCCTGCGGAGCCGTCCGGCGCTGCCGTTGATCGTCGCGCACATGGGGATGCCCGAGTACCGCGACTTCCTCGAGCTGGCCCACCGCTACGACGGCGTGCACCTGGACACGACGATGGCCTTCACCGACTTCAGCGAGCAGATGCATCCGTTCCCGGCATCCGCGCGCGCCGATCTGCTCGCGCTCGGGGACAAAGTGCTGTTCGGCAGTGACTATCCGAACATCCCGTACCCGTACCACCATGCGGTGGATGCGGTACTGCGGCTCGGTCTGGGCGAGCAGTGGTGCCGGAAGGTACTGCACGACAACGCCGCCCGGCTGTTCTCACTGTCTGGCTGAAATCAGTCCCAGCCAATCAGGCCCATTTGCGGATCGCCCACTTCTCGAACAGGCTCAGGATCGAGTCGGTGAGCTTGCCCAGCAGTGCCAGCGAGATGATCGCGAGGAAGATGCGGTCGATGCGGCCGTTCTGGCCCGAATCCAGCAGCAGGAAGCCCAGCCCCATCGAGCTCGCGATGAGTTCGGCGGCGACCAGGAACAGCCACGATTGCGCCAACGCGAGCCGCAGCGCCGAGACCGTCGACGGCACCACAGCGGGAAGCTGCACGGTCGCAAACAATTTCACACCCCGCAGGCCGAATGCCCGGCCCGCCTCCAGCAGGTGCGCGTCGACGTGGCGCAGTGCGCCGCCGACGATCGTGTAGACGGGGAAGAACGCCCCGATCGCGATCAGGATGATCTTGGACTCCTCGCCGATGCCGAACCACAGGATCAGCAGCGGCACCCACGCCAGCGACGGCACCGCGCGGATCCCGCCGAATGTCGGCGCGAGCAGCACGTTGGCCAGCCGCGACAACCCGACGATCGCGCCGAGCGCCAGGCCGATCGCGGCGCCGAACGCGAAGCCGACCAGGACCCGCTGCGTCGAGATCGCGATGTAGTGCCCGTAGAGGCCGCGCTCGGCGAGGTCGACCGCGGCCAGCCACACCATGGCCGGCGACGGCAGCACCGACACCGGCATCAGGCCGGCGGACGAAACCCAATGCCACACCGCGAGAATGACGGCAGGCAGCAGCGAGCCACCGACTGTCCGCACCCAGCGGCGATTCAGCCACCCGCCGCTGCGGGTGCCCTGCGGAGCCGCTGCGACGGCGGTGTCGGTTACCACTGTCGGTCACCACCTCATCCGAGGCGGGTCGCGTCGGCCTGCTCGGCGAAGCTGTCGTTGATGAGCGAGGCCAGCGCGTCGTCGACCTGCTGCTGGTTCGGCACGTCCCCGAGGTCGACGAAGATCGGCCCGATCTTCTCCAGCACCGCGAGCTGGGTGGCGCCCGGGACCTGATCGACGTCGAGGTTGCTGCGCTCCCGGATCACCCTCTCCGCGACCGCCGGCTCCAGGCCCGCGGCGTCGGCGAGGATCTTCGCCGTCTCATCGGGGTTGTCCGCGGCCCATTCTGCCGCCGCGGCATAGGCGTCGACGACGAGCTGGGCGAGCTCGGGCTTGTCCTGCAGGAAGTCCTCGCGAGCGTTGAGGAAGCCGAAGCTGTTGAAATCGATGTTGCGGTAGAAAAGCGTCGCCCCGGTCTGTTCGGCGCCGGCCATGATCGGGTCGAGGCCGGCCCATGCGTCGACCGAACCGTTCTGCAGCGCGGCCCAGCCGTCGGCGTGCTGGAGGTTCTGCACCGTGACGTCCTCGACGCTCAACCCGTTGGCCTCCAGTGCCTGCAGCAGGAAGAAGTACGGGTCGGTGCCCTTGGTGGCTGCCACGTTCTTGCCGCGCAGCTGTTCGACGCTGGTGATGTCGCTGCCCGCGGGAGCCACCAGGGCGGCCCATTCGGGCTGGGAGTAGATCCCGATGACCTGGATCGGCGAGCCGTTCGCGCGAGCGAGCAGCGCCGCCGACCCGGCGGTGGAGCCGACGTCGATCGCGCCGGCACGAAGCGCCTCGTTGGCCTTGTTCGATCCGGCCGACTGGACCCAGTTGACCTGCAGGCCTTCATCTTCCAGCCAACGCTGGTTCCTGATGACCAGGCTCAGCGGGTTGTAGGTCGCGAAATCGATGTTCAGAGTCTGGCCAGCGAGTTCGCCGTCGGCGGTCTCGCTGCTCTGGGAAGCCTGGTTCTCGCCCGAGACGCACCCGGTGAGCAGTAATGCCAGTGCCGCGATCAGCGCCGTGGTGTACGCCTTGAGTCTCATACTCTGCTTTCCTGATAGGTGGTGCGGTGGGCTTCGACGCCGAGGCCGTCGAGGAGCTGGACGCGGAGTTCGGCGAGTTCGGCTGAACCGCGGTCGCGCGGGCGATCCCCCGGCACGGTCAGCGTCTGGCGGATCGACGCGCCGGGCACTCCGTCTTCGGTGCCGAGCAGGATCACCCGGTCGGCGAGCTGTAGCGCCTCGTCGACATCGTGGGTGACCAGCAGCACCGTGGTCGGGGCGGCAGCGTGGACATCGAGCAGCAGATCCTGCATCTTGAGTCGGGTCAGCGCGTCGAGCGCGCCGAACGGCTCGTCGAGCAGCAGCACGCCGGGGTTGCGTGCCAGGGCGCGCGCCAGCGACGCGCGCTGGGCCATCCCGCCGGAGATCTGCCGCGGACGGTGGCCGCCGAACTCGGTGAGCCCGACGAGATCCAGTAGTGTCGCGACGGTTTCGCGTCCCCGCGCGGATGGGGTCTTCGGGGGCAGCCCCAGTGCGACGTTCTGGGCGATGGTGCGCCACGGCAACAGGCGAGGCTCCTGGAAGCCGACGGCACAGCGCGGGTCGTACTCACGCGCCGGTGTCCCGTCGATCCCGACGGTGCCCACGGTGGGGGAGTCGAGGCCCGCGACGATCCGCAACAGGGTGGACTTGCCGCATCCGCTCGTCCCCAGGATCGCGAGGATCTCCCGGCGCTCGACCTCAAGTGAGATGTTGCGAAGCACCGGCCGCACGGCGCCGCCCGCGCCGAACGCGCGGCCGAGGCCGTGGAACGACACCGCGAACGCGTGATCGGCGACGCGGTCGAGCGTGGCCAGGGAGTTCGCGGACATTCGGGGGATGATGACGCCCCGCGCGCGGGGTCGTCACGGGTTTTCGCCACCGCGGTTTGAACGCTTGCCGACCGCGGCGGCCGTCCACTAAGAGGCGTCGTCCTCGGGTTCGGAGGGGAGGGCTTCGGCCCCCGGGGTGGCGGGCGTGGTCAAGACTTCTTCGGTCACGCTGTCGGCGTCCTTGCCCGGCTCGGGAGTCGTCATCGTAGGCCTTTCGGTTGGGGACCGTCGCGGTATGCCGTGACACAACAGCGATGATGTGTAACGGTGCGTGTCACTTCTTCCCCGTGCCGCGACCCCCGAAACGCGGATGGAAACGGCGGGTTTCGGGCCCGGATCGGAATTTGAATCTCATCGAACATGCTTCCCGGTCTTCCGCGCCCGCCGTGTCCGCGTAAAGAGCTGGTTAACTGCGATATGTCGACCTGGGGAACCGCGTTTCGGGAGCTTCCCGACCATTGACAGACATTCAGCCAGAGCATAATGATTGCGGTGTGTCTGAATTCACCGCCGATCGAGAGGCGGTGCTGGACGTCGGTATCCAGGACCGTCTGCCGCTGCCCAAGACGGGCCTGTTCGGGTTGCAGCACCTTCTGGCGCTGACCGGTATCTGGATCTTTCCTGTCCTCATCGGCGCGACGCTGGAACTCAGCCAAGAGGACGTCAGCCATATCGTCCAGGCCTGCTTCCTGCTGACCGGGCTGGTCACCATTCTGCAGTCCAGCCGCATCGTGCGGCTGCCGATCGTGCAGGGCCCCACCGCCGCGTTCTTCGTCGCGATCCTCGCCGCGGCGGCGAGCTACGACCTCGGTACGGCGTTCGGATCCATGGTGGTGGCGGGCCTGATCTTCATGGCGTTGTCGATCCCGATCGGCAACCTCGGGCTGTTCGGCCACCTCCGCAGGTTCGCCGCCGACCCGATCGTGTTCGGCACCCTGTTCGTGATCATCGGGGCGCAGCTCGCCAACATCGGCCTGCCCGGCTGGTTCGGCACCGCGGGCACCGAATCCTACGGATGGTCCAGCTTCTGGGTCGGCGCCGTGGTGGTCGTGGTGATCCTCGGCTGCATGATCTTCGGCGGTTCAACCATGTTCAAACGCGCCGCGATACTGGTCGGAATCGCGGTGGGCTCCATCGTCGCGCTGCTGGCCGGGATATGGTCGCCGCCGTCGCTCGGTGAGGCCTCGGTGATCGGCGTGCCGACGATGTTC
The DNA here is from genome assembly GCF_010725485.1 of Mycolicibacterium parafortuitum. NCBI lineage: Bacteria > Bacillati > Actinomycetota > Actinomycetes > Mycobacteriales > Mycobacteriaceae > Mycobacterium > Mycolicibacterium parafortuitum. The sequence continues at coordinate 1,655,507 of NZ_AP022598.1, forward strand.
CCGTTCGGGTTCGGCGTCGCGTGGCCGGTCGTGATCCTGATGTTGCTCGCGTTCTTCCAGGCCGGGGCCGAGGCGATGGGGATGTACACCCTGGTCTCCGGCTGGGGTGGAGAGAAGCTGAGCGTCAACCGCATCAACCGCGGTCTGTTCACCGAGTTTCTCGGGTCCACCGTGGGTGCGGCGTTCGGCGGGATCGGCACCACGTCCTATCCGGAGAACGTCGGCATCATCCGGATCACCCGCATCGGCAGCCGGTTCGTCACGATGGCGGCGGGCATCTTCGCGTTCGCGCTGGCGTTCCTGCCACAGATCAGTATGTTCATCGCCGGACTGTCCGGGGTGGTGCTGTCCGCCGCGTCGACGATCCTGTTCGGCATCATCGCGATCAGCGGCATCCAGATGCTGCAGAAGGTGCACTGGGACGATCTGAACATCGCCGTCGCGGCAACGTCGTTCATCGTCTCGCTGGGCACGCAGTGGATTCCCGAGGACATCCTGGCCGCGCTGCCGCCACAGGTCGCCGGGTTGATCAACACCCCGATGATGCTCGGCGTCATCATGCTGATCACGCTGAACATCCTGGTCAACTTCATCATCAGGCCACGGCTGGCGAGCCGGGTCGCCGTGGCGGCGGACGCGTGACGAGATCGGCGGCCTGATGAGATTGGCTGCCGTCCAGGACCATCCGGTGTTCTTGGATCTCGACGCCAGCGTCGCGAAGGCCGTCGAGCTGATCGGCCGCGCCGCCGCCGACGGCGCCGACGTGATCGGTTTCCCGGAGGGGTTCATCCCGGGCCATCCCGGGTGGGGCGAGTTGCACGCGTTCGACGACCGTTTCCTCGAGCTCAACGCCCGGCTGTTCGGCAACGCGATCGAGGTGCCGTCGCGAGCGGTCGACGCGCTGCGCGGCGCCTGCCGCGACGGCGGTATCGCGGCCGTGATCGGGGCGTGCGAACGAATCCCGGGAACCACCGGCACGCTGTTCAACACCCAACTGCACATCACCGACCACGGCGAGCTGGCCGCACGGCACCAGAAGTACGTGCCGACCATCGGCGAACGCCTGGTACACGCCCCGGGACAGACCGGCAGTGTCAACAGTTCTGCGGCACAGGGCATCACGGTCAGCGGCCTGATCTGCGGTGAGAACTCCAACCCGCTCGCCCAGTACGCAGCGGCGCGCGCCTACCCGACGGTGCACGTCGCGTCGTGGCCGCAGCATTTCAGCCCGTCGCTGGCGATGGGTCCCGTCGTCGACCTGGTGCCCAGGTCGCTGGCGTACTCACTGAAGTGTTATGTGATCAGCGCGGTGACCACGGTGTCGCAGGAGATGATCGACGCGTACGGGTACGGCGGTGCCGACGCCTATCTGCGCCGGGCGGACATCGGGGCGCGGGCGGCGATCCTCGGTCCCGCCGGGCAGATCCTGGCCCGCGCCGAAAGCGATGCGCCGCAACTGGTCTGCGCCGACGTCGATCCCGGCGGCGTCATCGGTCCGAAGTTCGTCCACGACGTCGCCGGCCACTACAACCGGCCCGAGTTGTTCGCGCATCTGTTCGCGCAGCATCCCATCGAAAGCGAGGCACCATGAGCAGCCATCTGGTCTACGGGCGTGAGCACGGACTCGATCCGGCAGGCGACTTCGCGGCCTGGCTGGATCCCCGGCGCACCGCCGTCGTATCGATCGACATGCACGAGGGTCACCTGTCCGAGGATCCCGCGTGCCCGTGCCCGGCCCCGCGCGGACGCGAGATCGTCGGTGCGGTCGACGCGTTCCACCGGGCGGCCCGTGCGCACGGGGTGCCCGTCATCCACGTCCGCTCCGAAGTGCGCGCGTCGGGCGCCGACGATGTGTTGGGCACCAGCAGCAGTGCGTGGCGCGTGACGTTCCCCCACCACGTCGGACCGATCCCCGGTGCCGACGGGCACGCGTTGGCCGGCAGCAGGTGGACCGAGTTCGTCACCGAGGTCGCCCCGGCCGACGAGGTGGTGACCGGTAAGAAGCGACTGTCGGCGTTCTATCCGACCGACCTCGATTTCCTGCTGCGGCAGATGGGGATGACCGCGGTGGTGCTCGACGGCATCATGGCCGACTGCTGTGTGCTCAACACGGCGTTCGACGCATCGAACCTCGGCTACCGGGTCACCGTGCTGCAGGACCTGGTGCGCGGGACGGACGAGGCGCTGGAGGCAGCCGCGCTGGCGATGATGTCGCTACACCTCGGGTTGGTCACGACATCGCAGTCGCTGCTCGAGTGCTGGGACGGCACCGTCGGCGGATGAGGCCCAGTGACGTGACGATGTGTCGCAGGCAATGTGGCGGTAACAGACCGCCGTTACATTGACCGACACAATCGGCACGCCGGGGAGGGTCCCCGACGGGCGGAAACGGACACGTGGCAGACGAATTCAGACATGGCACGCCGGCGGGCGGCGGGGTGGACGGCGGCGCCGGCACCAAGACCATCGTCTTCGCGCTCTACGACAAAGTCACGCTGCAGGACGTCGCGGCACCGCTGGAGATCTTCGCCCGCGCCAACGACTTCGGCGCGCGGTACACGGTGCTGACCGCCTCGCCCACCGGCCGACCGGTCGGGACCACGGCGTTCGCGACCCTGAACGTCGATGTCGCGGTGGCCGACCTACCTCACACCTTCGATACGTTGGTGGTACCCGGAGGTGTCCCGGCGGACTTCACCTTCACCCCGGGCCTGCACGACATCCCGGAGGAACCGACGCCGGACTCGGTCGCGGATGCCATGGACATGGTGCGTCGGCTCGCGCCGAGGGCGCACAGGATCGCCTCCGTGTGTACCGGCTCCTTCGTGCTGGCTGCTCTCGGCCTCCTCGACGGGCGACGGGCGACGACCCACTGGGCGCACTGCCAGACCCTGGCGCGCGATTACCCGGCGGTGATCGTCGATCCGGACTCCCTCTTCGTCCAGGACGGGCCATTCATCACCGGCGCGGGCATCACCGCGGGCATCGATCTCGCGCTCGCGATGGTCGAGAGTGATTTCGGCCCGGCGGTGGCCCGCCGGGTGGCGCGGTGGATGGTGGTGTTCCTGCAAAGGCCGGGCGGGCAGGCCCAGTTCAGCGTCTGGGCCGAATCGGCGCTGCCGGTGACCGGTGGACTGCGTGAGGTGGTGGATTCGGTCATCTCGGATCCGGCCGGAGACCATTCGCTCGCCTCGATGGCAGCCCGCGCCGCTGTCAGCGAGCGGCACCTGGTTCGGGTGTTCCGGGATCAGGTCGGCATGACGCCGGCGCGCTTCGTCGAGCACGCGCGCCTGGAGGCCGCCAAAGTCCTGCTCGCGACCGGTGACCACAGTCAGGAATCCGTCGCCCGGCGCAGCGGTTTCGGCACGCCGGACACGATGCGGCGCACGTTCCGCCGCAACCTCGGCATCTCACCCGGTGTGTACCGGAGTCGCTTCCGCACCACGGGTGTCGACGTGTGACCGACTGACCAGGTGGTCACGCACCCGGGCGCCCGCATGCAGGCCACTGCGACGTGCCGCGGCATGAAACGATTCGCCGGCCATGACCAGTCCGACGGCGTTCTCCAGCCGGACATCGTGCACGTACTTTCGTAGCGTCACGCCCACCTGAGACTTGAACAGTCTTGCGAGGTGTCGCGCGCTGAGGCCGAGTTGCCCTGCCACCGTGTCGAGTTCGTAGTTTCCCGCGGGGTCGACCGCGATGGTCACCAGTAGCCGTTCGATCCCGGGGTGCTTGGGTCGCGGTGTTCGGGCAGCGACGGAGATCTGTGGATGCCCTTCCAATCGCCGTCCCAGCACCACCATTTCTATCGAGATCTCCTGTGCGACAGCGTGTCCGTAGTCGTCGCCGACCAGCGCGAGGGCCAGATCGATGCCCGCGGATGCACCCGCGGACGTCCATACCGCACCGTCGCGCACGTACACCGAGTCCAGATCGACGATGGTCGCGGGGTGGCGGGCGGCGAAGGTGTCCAGATGTCGCCAGTGCGTCGTCGCGCGCCGGCCGTCGAGCACGCCTGCGGCGGCCAGGGCGAAGGATCCTGTGCAGACCGCTGCGATCCGGCGCGACGTTCTCACCTGCGAACGGATGACTCTCGACAGATGGTGGGGTATCCCGCCGGTCACGAGGGGGGCGCCGCCGGGCACGAGCAGGGTGTCCACCGTCGCGAGCGTCGAGGCCGGGGCGGCATGCAACGTCACCCCGGATGCGCACCGGACCGTCGGCGACTCGGTCGTGGAGTACAGCCCGACCGTGTACGCGCAGCCCATCTCCCGGGCGATGTCGAAGACCTCGAGCGGACCGGCCACATCGAAAGCCCGCACGTCGTCGAACACCAGCATCGCGATGTGGCGCGGGTGGGGGTGGACGGCCGAACTCATGGCCACAGCGTGACCCTTGGTCACCTCGCGTGTGCGCCGATGTCCGGAATTGCATCCGACGTGTCTGTGTCGGTCGGTCGTGGATCGACCGATGTCCCGTTTGGGCGCAAGTTTGTCCTTCGTGGAGAACGCCCGAAAGCCCGGGGTTACATCTCCGAAACATCACGAGCCCAACGTGGTTCACGGGTCTGATGCCACGGGCCCGGTCCTGTTGGTCGAAACGAGAGTGGGGGCGGTATGGATTCGCGGTCTGCGCTCACCCTGAGCATCGGTGTGCTCGGTGGGGTTGCGGTGGCGTTCACGGCCACATTGGTCACTGTCCCGATCTGGGTGGTGTTCCTGGCATGGGCGTCGTTCTTCTTCGTCGGTGGCGGGCCGTCGGGCTGGGTCCGCTCCGTGTGCTCGAACCTGGTCGGCGTCGCGATCGCCAGCGCGAGCCTGTACGCGGCGCACGTGCTCGGCGGAAGCCTGACCGCGACCGCGATCGCGGTCGGTGTCGGCAGTGCGGTGATGGTTCAGGCCTCGTGGGTCGGGCTGCTGTCGACCACGCCTGCTGTCGTCGTCGGGTTCGCCTCCACGGTCTCGACCGTCGCCGGGACGGGCCAGCTGGTCACAGCCACGAGCATCTCCCATCCGGGGCTGGTGGCCGCGTGCGCCTGCGTGCTCGGCGCGACGTTCGGCATCGCCTCCGAGTACCTGGCCACCTTGATGACGCGACCGGCGCCCGCCGGCCGTCCCGATCCGGAAGGGGTGACGGCGTGAAACTGCAGCATTATCTCGGCGGGCTTGAGGGCCTGCCAGAACCACTGAATCTCGAGAAGAAGGTCTTCGTCGAAGACTGGGAGAAACGGATCTTCGGCATCCACGTGGCGATGATGGGCCTGAGCAACCACCTCGGCACTGCCCTGCCGCAGTATCCGGTCGAGGAGGTCCCGACGACCTTCCGGGACGAGTGGACATGGGCGTCGCTGCGTACCGGCGCCGAGGGTATGAACCCGTTCGACTATTTCAAGTTCCGCTATTACGAGAAGTGGCTCGGCGGGATCAGCCAGTTCTTCATCGACAACGGTTACGTCTCCGAGGAGGAGATCAGCGCGCTCATCGAGGCGCCTGAATCGGCGGTCGTCGAAGGCGGTGACCCGGCGATCGACGATCAGGTGATCGACTACCTGCGGCGGGGAGACAGCCCGCGCCGCGACGTCGCGCATCCGAAGTTCGCGGTGGGCGAGAGGGTGGTGATCGCCAACGCGCCGGCCGGTGCGCACACCCGTCTGCCCGGCTACCTTCGCGCCAAAGTCGGTACGGTGCAACGCATCTTCGAGGGTGACTACGGATACTTCGTCCACACCGGCGACGGCATCGGCGACCCGATGCCGATCTACATCGTCGAGTTCACCCCGGAGGAGCTGTGGGGCCCCAGGGCAGAACCGGGCGCCAATGCCCTTTACGCCGAGCTTTTCGAGGCGTATCTCCAACCCATCGAGGAGGTCAAGTGACAGAGCAGTTCGCCTATCCGTCAGAGCGTGAGAAACTCAGCGCGGACAGGGTTTCCGCGCTCGAACGGCTCCTGATCGAAAAGGGCGTGATCACCAGCCAAACCGTCGACAAGGTGTTGTCCTACTTCGAATCCGAGATGACCCCGCTCAACGGCAAGAAGATCGTGGTCAAAGCGTGGACGGATCCCGACTTCGCGGCGCGGGTCGTCGTCGACACCCCGGCAGCCATCGCGGAACTGGAGTTGCCGGAGGGGATGGCCGGCGCGGAGGGCGAGCACCTGCAGGCGGTCGCCAACACTCCCGGCGTGCACAATCTGGTGATCTGCACGCTGTGCTCGTGTTTCCCGTGGCCGGTCCTCGGACTACCGCCGTACTGGTACAAGGATCCCGTGTTCCGCGCGCGGGCCGCGCGGGAGCCCCGGACTGTCCTCGCCGAAGTCGGTGTCGAGCTCGCCGAGGACACCGAGATCAAGGTCTGGGATTCCAGCGGCCATTCACGATGGTTCGTCATCCCGGAACGGCCCGCCGGCACCGAGGAACTGACCGATGACGAGTTGATGGACCTGGTCACCACGGAGTCGATGATGGGCGTCGCACTGGCAGGACGTGCGTCGTGAAACTGCACAGCACCTGCACCACCGACCAGGCGGCCCCGTCGTTCGATCACGACTGGCAGCGCAGGGCATTCGGGCTCGCGTTGGCACTCTCGGAGTTCGGCCACTACCCGTGGAGTGAGTTCCAGCAGAGCCTCATCGAGACGATCGGCGCCTGGGAGGCCACCCCGGAAACCGACCGGGCCGAATGGGAGTACTACGACCACTGGGTTGCCGCGTTGGAGAACGTGGTCGCGCAGCGCCAGATTCTGATCAATCCGGTGGTCACCGATGACGGTGACCACGCCATCCACGACGATCACTGACCCAGCAAGAGAACGGAATTGGAATGCACATCGAGCCAGGGATAGTCGACGGCGCGAAGATCGCGCTGAGTTACGCCAGTGCGACGGGTGCCGGCGTCTACGCGGTGAGCGCGGCGTGGAAGCACGTCAAGCATCGCGGTGGCGCGTCGCTGATTCTCGGAAGTGCCGCCACGACGGTGCTGACCCTCGTGTTCTTCGAACTGTTCCCGCACTTTCCGGTCGGCGTCTCCGAAGTCCACCTCATCCTCGGGTCGACGCTTTTCCTGATCTTCGGAGCCGCGCCGGCGGCCTTCGGTCTGGCGGCGGGCCTGCTGATTCAGGGCCTGCTGTTCGCTCCGTTCGACCTACCGCAATACGGGATGAACGTCACGACACTCGTCGTGCCGCTGTTGGCACTGCAGTACGTCGCCGGGAGGACCATCGCGCCGCAAACCCGCTATGTCGACTTGAAATACCGCCAGGCGCTGACCCTGTCAGCGACCTACCAGGCCGGCATCGTGTCCTGGGTGGCGTTCTGGGCGGTCTACGGGCAGGGCGTCACTGCCGAGACATTGGCCGGCGTGGCCACTTTCGGTGCCGCCTATCTGCTGGTGATCGTGGTGGAACCGGTGGCCGATCTGGCCGTGCTCGCGGCGGCGAAGGCCGCTCAGCGGTTCAAAGACGGGGCGTGGCTGGAACCACGCCTCTTCAACCCGGCCTGAGGCCGGGCGCAGGTGACGCCCGCCGGCGCGGGAACCGCGGGAGCGATCTCGCGGGTGCGCCGGCGCTCGTCGCCGGCGATCCGTCGGGACAGCACGCGGTCGTCGCGCTTGGACAGTGTGGCTGCCTTCTCGGACAGCAGGGCGAGCTGCTGCCAGCTCAGGCCGTCGAGGTCGCCATCGGAATCGTGGGTGGCCACCACCACGCAGCCGCGCAGCAGCGGGACCGACTTGGCGGTGAAATCGGTTGTGGCCAAGAGTACTTCGGTGGCCAGCCGGTTGACGCGGCGCTGGCAGCCCTGGGTGGCCGGGCTGAACCAGAAGTCGAACTGCCGGTCGGTGCTGCTCAGGGAGTACAGGCCCTGGTCTTGGATCAGACGGTTGATGTCGGCCTCGGTATAGGCACGGGTCTCATATACGGCGCCGCTGGGGCTGAAGTACAAAACAGTGTTCATTCGTATGTTCCATTCGACTCTTTCTCGGGATCTGGGTCGGCGCCGGCGTCCCAGCGCTGTGACAAGAGTTACCCGTGTGGCAAATGGGACAAACCTCGATATCGATATGGAAACATCGGGTTTAGCTGTCCCGGCCTACCAGCGGTGGTGCCACCGGTCCCGGTAGGACCGCCCGTCGGGGTCGTAGACGGCCCGGTAGACGGGTTCGGCCCACAACCGCGTCCACCGGTTGAGTCGTTCCGGCCGGTGCGGCCGCAACCGTCCCGACGGGCGCGGCCCGCGCCGTCCGTCGTCATACCAGTCCTGCAGGGCCTGCGCCGAGGCGAGCACCGCCTCGACGGCCGACGCCGGATCGGCCAGATCGCCGTCCTGGCTGCCGTCCGGCGCGAGGTCGAGATGCTCGCGCATCAACTGCAGCCGCAGATCACGAGCGAACACCCCGGTCTCGTCGAGGACTGCGCAGGACAACTCGCTGTCGTGCGTCCACGACCGGCGGTTGAAGTTGTCACTGCCGACACATGCCCAGACGTCGTCGACGACACATACCTTCGCGTGCACGTAAACCGGTGTGCCCGAATGGTTCTCCACGTCGAAGACATGCATTCGGTGCGGGTCGACCTGATGGCACCGTTCGATGGCCAAGCGGCGGCCGACCTGATTGGGCGGCAACGCGAGTCTGCCGTCGACGTCGGGGTGGCGCGGCACCACCGCGACGACATGCAGATCCGGGTTCTCAGCCAGGGCCTGCGCGAGCAGATGCGCCACCTGCGCCGACCACAAGTACTGGTCCTCAAGGTAGATCAGCCGACGCGCCCGTCTGACGGCCTTCGTGTAGCCGCGCGCGACGCTGCGCTCGCCGTTGGGGGCGAACGCGTACTCGAAATGCGCGTCCGGGTAGGTGCGCAACACCTGCACCGAATGCGGGCCGAGCGGTTCGGGATCCGGCGGCTGCGGGGGCAGTTCACCAGGAGTCAGGTCCGCGCGACGGAGCTTGTCGGCGACCCAGGCGATCGGCGACAGCATGTCCAGCGGCGCCGGGTCGGTCCAACGCTCCCGGAACGTGGTGTCCAGGGCCCCGACCGCCGGTCCGCGAATCTCGAGCTGCACGTCGTGCCACGGGGGACGGTCCCCGTAGGCCTTGGCCATCCGGATCGGCTGCGGATCACCCCGATGCTCGGCGTCGTCGCGGCGGGAGTGACACAGGTCGATCCCGCCGGCGAACGCGACATCTCGCTCCGGGCTGCCGGGATGCCGCAGGACGACCAGCTTCTGGTGATGGGACCCGCCGAACCGGACCCTCTGGTCGAGTAACACCTCACCGCCTGCGGCCTCGATGGCCTCACCGAGATGCTGGTTCTCCTCCTCGCTGTAGGACAGCGCGTCCAGATGCGAGCGCCACACCAGGCCTTTGACGGTGACACCGCGCAGCGCGGCACGGCAGAACACCTCGGCGATCGTCGGACCCTCGGCGCGCAGGCGTTCGTCCGGGTCGCCGCGCCAGTCGGTGAAGAACACGTAGTCGCCCGGACCGAGGCTGTCGACCTCGGTGGCCAGCCGCTGGAAATAGGTCGAGCCGTGAATCAGCGGGCGCACGAAGCTGCCGGTGCACCAGTCGGGTATCGCGGTATACGGATTGCCCCGCTCGGCGCGGGTGAGAAACCAGTCCGACAGTTCGGTCATTGCCACCCATCCCGTCGGGTCGTCGGAAATACTTCGCCGGACGATGTCGTGAATCTTTGGTCGGCTCCGTCTCCTGGGATAGACGACCAACAACGGTCGCAAACCGAAGGAGACCTCGATGGCGAAGTACCTGGTGCTCAAGCACTACCGGGGTGCCCCGGCCTCGGTGAACGATGTCCCGATGGACCGCTGGGCCCCCGAGGAGGTGCGAGCCCACATTCGGTACATGCAGGACTTCGCCGACCGGCTCAAGGACACCGGCGAGTACGTCGCCAGCCACGCCCTGGCACCCGACGGCGCATGGGTGCGTCATGACGGCGACGGACGCCCGCCGGTCACCGATGGGCCGTTCGCCGAGACCAAGGATCTGATCGCCGGCTTCATGATCATCGACGTCGACTCCTATGACCGGGCCGTGGAACTCGCCGGCGAGTTGTCCGCGGCGCCCGGCGCCGGTGGGAAACCGATCCACGAGTGGCTGGAGGTCCGGCCGTTCCTGACCGCGGTGCCGCACCTCGACGATTAGATGGACACGGCACGCCTGCGGGCGCTGATCCCCGAAGTCCTGGCGATCCTGATCAAGCGTGGTGCGGACTTCGCCACCGCCGAGGACGCGGCGCAGGACGCGTTGGTACGGGCGTGGCAGACGTGGCCGCAGTCTCCGCCCGACGATCCGAAGGCGTGGCTGGTCACGACGGCATGGCACCGCTTCGTCGACCTCGCCCGGGCCGACACCGCGCGCCGCCGCCGGGAATCGGCCTTCAGCGCACAACAGGGGGAGACGCCGCCGCCGGGCCGGACCGAGTCCGTCGACGACACCCTGGCGCTGTACTTCCTGTGCGCTCATCCCGAACTGAGCCCGGCGTCGGCCGTGGCGCTGACGCTACGGGCCGTCGGCGGCCTCACCACCCGCCAGATCGCGCAGGCCTACCTGGTCCCGGAATCGACGATGGCGCAACGCATCAGCCGGGCCAAACGCACCGTCGAGATGGCCCGCCTCGGCCGGGCGGGGAACCTGCGCACGGTGCTCAAAGTGCTCTATCTGGTCTTCAACGAGGGCTACAGCGGCGACCCGGACGCCGCCGACCTCGCGGTGGAGGCGATCCGGCTCGCGCGCCAACTCGCGGCGATGACCGACGACGAGGAGGTCTCCGGGCTGCTCGCGCTGTTCCTGCTGCACCACGCACGGCGGGCGGCACGCACCCGCGCCGACGGAAGCCTCGTCCCGCTCGCCGAACAGGACCGCAGCCTGTGGCGTCGCGACCTGATCACCGAGGGCATCACGCTGCTGCAGAGTGCGCTGGCGCGCGACCGGCTCGGCGAGTACCAGGCCCAGGCCGCGATCGCCGCGCTGCACGCCGACGCGACGAGCGCCGACGAAACCGACTGGGTGCAGATCGTCGAGTGGTACGACGAACTCATCGCGCTCACCGACAGTCCCGTCGCGCGACTCAACCGCGCCGTCGCAGTCGGTGAGGCCGACGGCCCGCAGGCGGGACTGGCCGCACTTGCCGAACTCGACCCGGGGCTGCCGCGCCACACCGCCGCCGCGGCCTACCTGTACGAGAAGAAAGGCGAGACGGAGACCGCTGCGGCCCTGTACACCGCCGCCGCGACGAAGGCCCGCAGCATCGCCGAGCGTGATCACCTGACACTGCAGGCGGCCCGGCTACGGGCCGAGCGCTAGCGGTCCTCGCCCGTCGGTGACTCCGCCTCCCGGCGCTCCTCCTTGATCCGGTCCTTGCTGCGGATCAGCCGCAGCAAGGTCACCAACGTCAGCCCGCCGACCATGTTGAGCACCAGGGTGTAGCCGAACCAGGACAGCCAATCGAGATACCCGAACGGGGCGTCACCGGCGGTCAGCGCGCCGAAGATCAGCAGCGAGTCGAGGATTGAGTGGAACATCTGCAGGCCGGCCAGCAGGAACGCGCCGGCGACCGCCGCGGCGATCTTGCCCGGTACCGAATCGGTGCCGTGCTGCATCCGCGTCATCAGCGTGATCACCATGCCGCCCAAAAGGGCCAGCGCCACCGTCTCGGCGTTCAGCGGTGCGTGCACGAAGTGTTCGGCCGATGTCGTGGTCTGTTCGCGCAGCTTCGGATACGCGGTCATCACCAGCCACATGATCAGCCAGCCGCCCGCCAGGTTCGCCGCGAGTGTGCCGGACCACAACTTCAGCAGCTGGGCGGCGTTGGCGCGTTTGGCCGCGACGGTGGTGACCGGGATCAGGAAGCCCTCGGTGAACAGCTCGCTGCGGCCGAGCAGCAGCGCGAGAAAACCGACCGAGAACGCGATCCCGGCGAGCAACTGGTTACCGGTGGCGTGCAGCACCGACAGATACGCGAGCACCCCCATCGCGACCTCGGTCCCGCCGAAGAAGCCGGTCACCAGCACCTCACGCCAGGTGCGGTGCAGTCGCTGGGTGCCCTCGTCGATCATCCGGTTGAACGCGTTCTCCAACGCGTCCTCGATCGGGCTGTCGGTATCGCCGAGCTCACGCTGGCTGGTCGAGCTCATGGCAGCGCGAGTACCCACGACCGGGGCGGACGATACCGTCGGTCGCATGGATGTCGACGAGTACCGGGCACAGGATGCGACGGGGCTGGCGAAGCTGGTCGCCGACGGCGAGGTCACCGCGGCCGAACTGCTGGCGCTGGCGCGCGAGCGGGCCGCCGAGGTGAACCCGAAGATCAACGCGATCGTGCGCGACGTGCCGGTGCCCGACGGCGAGCCCCGCACGGGCCCGTTCGCCGGGGTGCCGTTCCTGATCAAGGATCTGTCTCAGGATTACGCGGGGCTGCCGACGTCGGGTGGCTCACGGTCGCTGCGGTACCTGCCGGTCGCCGAGCACGGCGCCATCGTTGCGCGCTGGCTCGACGCGGGTCTGGTGATCTTCGGCAAGACCAACACCCCTGAGTTCGGCGCGAAGGGCATCACCGAACCCGAGGTCTGGGGCCCCGCGCGCAACCCGTGGGACCTGACCCGGTCACCGGGCGGCTCCTCCGGTGGTTCGGCGGCCGCGGTGGCGGCGGGCATCGTGCCGTGCGCCGGTGCCAACGACGGCGGCGGGTCCATCAGGATCCCGGCCGCCTGCTGCGGGCTGGTCGGACTGAAGCCGAGCCGCGGGCTGACCCCGACCGGCCCGGCGTACGGCGAATCGATGCACGGCGCGGCGGTGCAGGGCGTGGTGTCGCGAACCGTCCGCGACACCGCCGGCATGCTCGACGTGATCAGCGGCGGAGAACCGTATGGCCCGTTCACCCCGGCGCTGCCCGAGATGCCGTTCGCGGCGAGCGTCGCGACCGCCCCCCGCACGCTGCGCATCGGCGTGCGGGTGCCCTCGGCGATCACCCCGCAGCCGCATCGTGAGGCGTACGCCGCGGTCGAGGCGACCACCCGTCTGCTGACCGACCTGGGACACGAGGTCGTCGAACTGTCCGAAGCCCCGTACGACGACGCCGCGCTGGCCCGCGATTTCCTGCTGACCTGGTTCGTGACGCTGGCCTGGGAGGTCGCCGAGGCCAAGCGGCTCACCGGGGCCGGTGACGAGATGTTCGAGCGGGACACACTGATCATGGCCGCGCTGGGCCGGGCCACCAGCAGCGTCGACTACCTCGACGCGGTGGCGCGCCGCCACGACCACACCCGCAGGCTCACCACGTTCTTCGAGTCGCACGACCTGCTGCTGACCCCGACGCTGGCGACACCGCCACCGAAGATCGGCGAGTTCGATCTGCCCGTCGCACTGCAGCGCGCGGCCGACGTGCTGCTCAAGACGCGCACGGCCGCGCTGCTGCGGTTCACCAAGATCGTCGACGACATGGTGGACGAGAACCTCGGCTGGGTGCCCTACACCCAACTGGCGAACATCACCGGGCGCCCGGCGATCTCGCTGCCGCTGCACTGGACGGCCGACGGGGTGCCGTTGGGGGTGCAGTTCGTCGCGCCGCTGGCCGGCGAGACGCTGCTGCTGCAGCTCGGCGCACAATTGGAGCAGGCGGCGCCATGGGCGCACCGCACGCCGCAGGTGTGAGACAGGAGCACGGCATGAAGTTCGGGATCTCCACGTTCGTCAACGAAGACACCATCGACCCGGTGTCGCTGGCGCGTGCGATCGAGGAGCGCGGCTTCACGGCGCTGGCCGTCGCCGAGCACACGCACATCCCGGCCAGCCGGGAGTCGCCGTATCCGCTCGGCGGCGAGCTGCCGAAGATCTACTACCGGACCCTGGACCCGTTCGTGACGCTGGCCGCCGCGGCGGCGGTCACGTCGACGATCGAACTGATCACCGGTATCGCGCTGCTGATCCAGCGGGACCCGATCGTCACCGCCAAGGAAGCCGCCAGCATCGACGTGATCTCCGGCGGCCGTTTCACCTTCGGCGTCGGCGCCGGCTGGAACATCGAGGAACTCCGCCAGCACGGCACCGATCCGAAGACGCGCGGTGCACTGCTGGACGAGCGCATCGAGGCGATCAAGGCGTTGTGGACCGAGGAACCGGCCGAATACCACGGCAAGTACGTGGATTTCGCTCCGTCATATCAGCGGCCGAAGCCGGTGCAGAAGCCCCATCCGCCGATCCTGATCGGCGGCGACTCCGATGCGACGGTGAGGCGGATCATCCGTCACGAAGCCGGCTGGATCTCGAATCCACTTCCGATCGAGCATCTTTCGCGCCGCATCGACCAGATCCGGGCGAGCGCGACGTACGAGGTGCCGCTGGTGCAGTTCGGCACGCCGGCGAAACCGGACTACTGGCATGCCGCGCAGGAGATCGGTTTCGGGCAACTGAACCTGCTGCTGCCGACCAAGCCGCTGGACGTATCACTGCGCCTGCTCGACGACTACGCCGAGCAGGTGCAGCGATACGGCGGCTGAACGGAATCGGTCAGGTCAGCGCTCGGCGGATTCGTACCGCTGCGCGACGGCGACGAGTTCGTCGCGGATGGTGGAGTTCGGCATCTTCGCGATCCGTGCGTACAGGCGTCGCCGATCGCGAGAGATCTGACGGGCGGCACGGTACTGCGCGAACATTTTGCGTAACTCCTGTGTGTTGGATTGAGGTCCGGCGCGAATCGGGGATCGCCCATCGGCCGGACGCTGTCCATGCTCCGTGTTACAACGACGTTAATCAAGCCGCTGACGTGTGATTTTGCGGACAGAGACCGCCGTCACACGGTCACAGCCGGCCGAGCAGCTCGGCCTTCTTGGCGGCGAATTCGGCGTCGGTGAGGATGCCGCGCTCGTGCAGTCCGGCCAGCTTCTCGATCGCGGCGATGATCGCCGAGGAGTCGTCCGGGGCCGGGTTCTCTGCCGCGGGCGCGGGGGAACCCGCCGTCTCCGCGGTGCCGATCTCACGCAGCGCCGAGATACCGAACGTGCCCAGCTGACTGGTGAACGTCAGCGTCGCCGCGGGCCCGCCCTGCTGTTGCTGGACACCGCCGATCCGATGCTCGCCGGTGTCGAAAACCCTTGTCACCCCGCCGCTCTGCACGGCCAGCCGGCGTGTCGCGGGGAACACCGCGTACCTGGTGTCGTTCTGCCCGCCGGTCGAGCTGGGGGTGCCGAGGCCGGCCGGCCACCACTGTTGCGGGGCGGCGGCCGCACCGGTGGCGGGCAGCCCGGCGAGCTCAGTGCACAGCGCGTCGACGCGCGCCTTGAGCGCGTGGTCGAACATGTCGCCGACCATCGTCATGCCGCCGCGCATCCACTGTCCCGAGCCCCCGAGTTCCGGGACCGAGAACTGCGCCATCGTGCCGCCGCCGTTGCGCACCGCGACCCACATCGCCAGCACCGAATCACGGGAAAGCCCGTGGCGGCGGGCGATGTCGTCGATCTCATGCTCCAGGTCCGGGGGTACGGCGGCAGTCATGCGTCGGTAGTACCCCACGCGGTCTCAGTCAAAGCGGCGTTTCAGTCAAAGCGGCCCGCCGACAGCAGGCGTAGCACCGGGACGCCCTCCTCGTCGGAGGCGTCCAGGTCGACCTCGACCTCGAATCCCCAGTCGTGGTCCCCGGCCGGGTCGTCGAAGATCTGCCGCACCCGCCACGTGCGGGCCTGCCGGTCGATGATCAGCAGTGCGGGACCGCGGGCGTCCGCGCCGGTGCCGACGTCGTCGTGCTCGCCGAAGTAGTCGTCGCCGATATCGCGCCACTGCTGCGCCGACAGGCCGGCGCGGCCGTCGAGCGCGGCGAGTTCTTCCCATCGCTCGCGGGCGAACAACTCGACCCGGCGGAACAGCGCGTTGCGCACCATCGCGGTGAACGCCCGCTCATTGCCGGTCAGCGGTCGCGGGCGGGCCGGTACGGGCATCGGCTGATCGTGCGGCTGGTCCGGGCTGGTGAGCTGCTCCCACTCGTCGAGCAGGCTCGAATCGACCTGGCGGACAAGCTCGCCGAGCCATTCGACGATGTCGGTGAGCTCGTCGGTGCGGGCGGCGGTGGGGACACCGGAGCGCAGCGCCTTGAACGCGTCGGACAGATACCGCAGCACGGCGCCCTCGACACGGGTCAGGCCGTACTCACTGACGTACTCGCGGAACGTCATGCCCCGCTCCCACATCTCGCGCACCACCGACTTCGGCGACAGCTTGCCGTCCGCGGCCCACGGATTGCTCTGCAGATACACCGCGTAGGCGTGTCCCAGCAGTTCCTCCAGCGGCTTCGGGTAGGTGATGTCGTCGAGCAGTTCGATGCGTTCGTCATACTCGACGCCGTCCGCCTTCATCTGTGCGACGGCCTCTCCGCGGGCTCTCTTGAGCTGGGCGGCCAGGATCTGGCGCGGGTCCTCCAGCGTCGCCTCGATCACCGAGACCACGTCCAGCGCATAGCTTTCCGACCCCGCGTCGAGCAGGTCGATCGCGGCCAGCGCGAACGTCGACAGCGGCTGGTTCAGCGCGAAGTCCGGCGGCAGGTCGACGGTCAGCCGGTACCGCCGTCCGTCGGGCTCCGGTTCGGGGAGTCGCTCGACGACCCCGGCCTGCAGCAGCGAGCGCGCGATACCCACCGCCTCGCGGATCAGCTTCAGCTGGCGCTTGCGCGGCTCGTGGTTGTCGGTCAGCAGCCGCCGCATCGCCTCGAACGGATCGCCAGGGCGGTCCACGACGTCGAGGACCATCGACGTGGTCACCCGCATGTGACTCGTCAGAGGCTCGGGCGCAGCGTCGACCAGGCGGGTCATCGTCGCCTCACTCCACGGCACCATCCCCTCGGGCGCCTTGCGCCGCACCAGCTTCCGGCGCTTCTTCGGATCGTCGGCGACCTTCGCGAACTGTTTGAGGTTCTCCACCTCGTGGTCGGGTGCCTGGACCACGACGGTGCCCGCGGTGTCGAAACCGGCCCGACCGGCCCGTCCGGCGATCTGGTGGAACTCCCGGGCATTGAGCAACCGGGTGCGCACGCCGTCGTACTTCGACAGCGCGGAGAACACCACGGTGCGGATGGGCACGTTGATCCCGACACCGAGGGTGTCGGTGCCGCAGATGACCTTCAGCAGGCCTGCCTGGGCGAGTTGCTCGACCAGACGCCGGTACTTCGGCAACATGCCGGCGTGGTGCACGCCGATGCCGTGGCGCACCAGTCGCGACAGCGTCGCGCCGAACGCCGAGGAAAAACGGAACCCGCCGATGTGCTCGGCGATCGCGGCCTTCTCCTCCTTGGAGCTGACGTTGACGCTCATCAGCGCCTGCGCCCGCTCCAGCGCCGAGGCCTGGGTGAAGTGCACGACGTAGATCGGCGACTGTTTGGTGTCGACGAGTTCCTGGATCGTCTCGTGCATCGGGGTGGTCGCGTAGGAGAAGTACAGCGGCACCGGGCGTTCGGCGTTGGCGACCAGCGCGGTGGTCCGGCCGGTGCGCCGGGTCAGGTCCTCGCGCAGGAACGTGACGTCGCCGAGCGTCGCAGACATCAACAGGAACTGGGCCCTCGGCAGCTCCAGCAGCGGCACCTGCCACGCCCACCCGCGGTCGGGGTCGCCGTAGAAGTGGAACTCGTCCAACACGCACAGCCCGATATCGGCGTCGGCACCCTCCCGCAGCGCGACGTTGGCCAGGATCTCGGCGGTGCACGCGATGATCGGTGCGTCGGCGTTGACGGCCGCGTCCCCGGTCAGCATGCCGACGTTGGCCGCGCCGAACACCTCGCACAGCGCGAAGAACTTTTCGCTGACCAGCGCCTTGATCGGTGCGGTGTAGAAGCTCACGCCGCCGGCGGCGAGCTGAGCGTAGATCGCGCCCGTGGCGACCAGAGACTTCCCCGACCCGGTCGGCGTCGCGAGGATCACGTTGGACCCGCTGACCAGCTCGATCAGCGCCTCCTCCTGCGCCGGGTACAGCGTGGTGCCGTTGCTTTGCGCCCAGCCCGCGAACCGGGTGAACAGTTCGTCGGCGTCGCCGCGGACGGCGAAGAGCTCCGAAAGGTCACCGGGGTCTTCGAGAAGGGGAGTGGGCAGGGGAGTGGGCATTGCCAGACAGCCTGCCAGGTTTGCGCGACCGCGCCGCAGTCAATATCCCTCTCATGGCGGGGTTGGGTGATGTCCTCGAGTGGGTCAAGCACGAGGTGTCGGCGCGCGTGCCGGTCGCCGACCTCGATCAGCGCGACGCCGACTACATCCGCGAGCAACTGCCCGGGCTATGGCTGCTCGCGTCGCTATACTTCCGCGCCGACGTGCGCGGACTCGATCGCATCCCGGCCGACGGCCCGGTGCTGCTGGTCGGCAACCACAGCGGCGGCAACCTTCCGCCGGACACCTTCGTGTTCACGCTCGCGTTCTGTTCGTACTTCGGTGTCGAGCGGCCGTTCTTCCAGCTGGCCCACAACCTGGTGGTGTCGATGCCGGGCTTGGGGTCGCTGCGCAAGTTCGGCACCGTCGCGGCCAACCACGACAATGCGACGCTGGCGCTGAAGTCCGGTGGTGCGCTGCTGGTGTACCCGGGCGGTGACTACGAGGTGTTCCGGCCGTCGTGGAAGCGGCACGAGGTCGACTTCGGTGGCCGTAAGGGCTACGTGAAGCTGGCCCGTGAAGCGGGTGTGCCGATCGTGCCGATCGCATCGGTCGGCGGGCAGGAGGCGGCGCTGTTCCTCGACCGCGGCCAGTGGCTGGCGAAGCTGCTGCGTGTCGACAAGATCGCCCGACTCAAGAGCGTGCCGATCCTGCTCGCGCCGCCGTGGGGGATCGCGGTCAGCGACATGATCCCGCGAGTGCCGTTGCCGACGAAGATCGTCATCGAGGTGCAGGAACCGATCGCCGCGGACGACATCGCGAGCAGCGACGACGACGACGTCAACGACAGGGTGCTGGCCAGCCTGCAGTCCGCGGTCGACCGGCTGGCCGCCGAACGACGTCTCCCGGTGATCGGATGAGGCTCTCGCGCAGCGTCGTCATCGACGCCGAACCACACGAGGTGTGGAAGCACGTCAGCGATCCCGGCTGCTATCCGGAGTTCATGGCCAGCCTGGAGCGCTGGGAAACCGTGACCGAGGGCCCCGTCGGCGTCGGCTCGCGCTACACCGTGCACTGGAAGGTCGGCTCGGTGCCGATCGGCGGCGTGATAGAGGTCGTCGAGTTCGACGAGAACCGCGACCTGGCCTGGATCGGCATCACCGGGGTCACCCTGCGGGGCCGGTTCCGCATGCGCGAGGCAGGCGAGGGCCGCACCAAGGTCACCTTCCGATTGTCCTATGAGGCGCCCGGCGGTCTGCTCGGTCTGATCGCCGACCGCGTCGCGTCGGGACAGGTGTCCCGGTTGATGGGCCAGACCGTGAAGCGCCTGAAAGCACTCGTCGAGAGCTGACGGGCGGCGTCAACCCCGCGGCGGCGGGAAGTACATCTCCTGGCGCACCGAGCACACCAGCTCGCCGCTACGGTTGAACATCGTGCCGCGCGCCAGCGCCAGCGTGTCGGCGCTGCTCGGTGACGACATGTCGTAGAGCATCCAGTCGGACAGATCCGCCGCGGCGTGGAACCACACCGAATGGTCACGCTGCGCGGCCATCGCGGGACCGCTGCGGGCGGCGTACGCGGGTTCGGTCAGCGTCACCGCCGACAGGTACGCGACCAGCGACGCGGTCAGCACCGGGTCGTCGGGCACCTCGCCGTCCGGTCGCCACCAGATCCGGGCCGGCGCCGGCGGGCCGGTCTCGGCGACGACGACGCGCCGCTCGAACCAGCGCAGGCTGGCCCACATCCCCGCGGCGGCGTCGGCTTCGGCGAAGTGCGGTGGGACGACCGGCAACGACTCCGGTGCGGGGACGTCGGGACACGGCGGCTGATACGTCACGCCGGCGGCGGTCTCGGTGGGCAGCTTGAACGACGACATCGCCTCCAGCAGGATCTCCTCGCCTTGGCGTGCGGTGACCCGGCGCGCCGTGAACGTGCGGCCCTCCTGCAGCGTCACCACCTCGAACGTGACCGGATCCCGGGAGTCGCCGGGCCGCAGGAAGTACGTGTGCACGCTGTGCGGCGCGCGGCCGGGGGAGGTCAGGCTCGCGGCGAGCAGGGCCTGCGCCGAGATGTGCCCGCCGAGGATGTGATTGGCGGGTGCGGGCAACTGCTTGCCGACGAACGTTCCCGCGTCGACCCGCTCAAGCTGCATGGAGGCGAGCACGTCGCCCAGCGAAGAAGACACGCCGGTATCTTGCCTGACTCCAGATCAGGCCCCGCTGCGCAGCGTCAGCACCGTGATCTCGCTCGGTGCGAACACCCGGAACGGCGGGCCCCAGAATCCGGTGCCGCGGCTGGTGTAGAGCTGCGTGCGCTCACCATGCCGGCTCAACCCCTGGACCACCGGCTGCTCCAGGCGCACCAGGAAGTTGAACGGCCAGATCTGCCCGCCGTGGGTGTGGCCGGACAGCTGCAGATCCACCCCGGCGCGCACCGCGTGCTCGACCTGCTTGGGCTGGTGTGCCAGCAGCAGCACCGGCAGAGCGGGATCGGTGCCCGCCAGCGCGGTGTCCAGGTCCGCGCCGTGCCCGCGCACGCCGGACCCGGCTGCCGTCTCGTCGTCGATGCCGGCGACCACGAGACGGTCCCCGCCGCGCTCGACGGTGATGTGCCGATTGTGCAGCGCATCCCAGCCGATGCGGTCCATGTAGTCCAGCCAGCCCTGCGCCTCGCTGAAATACTCGTGGTTGCCGGTCACGTACACGCGCGCCTTGGCGGCGCGCACCGACGCCAGCGGTGCCGCCTGGGCGTCACGGATGTCGGTGGTGCCGTCGGCGATGTCGCCGACGTGGCAGACGATGTCGGCGTCGAGCCCGTTGACGCGCTCGACGACCGCGGCCGACCAGCGGCTGCGCTCGATCGGGCCGTAATGGGTGTCGGTGATGACGGCGACGCGCAGCCCGTCGAGCCCACGGCCCAGGCGCGGCAGCGTGACCTCGAGGCGCCGGATGCGCGGTACCCGCATCGCCTCGAAATGCCCCCACGCCAGCACCACGACCCCGACGACGAGCGTGGTCACGGCGACGATGCGGGATCGCGCCGGGTCCGCGACGCCCGCCGCCCACAGCACCACACCGAGCAGCTGGCCGAACACCGACCACACGAACAGCACCCACGCGACTCCGAGCAGCACGTCCCCGACCACCGCCGCCCAATCGCGCTGCCTGCCGTGGCCGATCAGCATCGACGCGGGCAGCGCGACGAACCCGGCGGCGAACAGCACGGTGCCGGCGACGACCACAGCCGCCGGCCACGCCGAGCCGCCCATCACGAGCGTCCACCACGGCACACCGAACAGCAGCGCCATCACCGTGAGCACGATCAGCGTGCGCAACCACCGGCGCCGGCGCCGGGGTGCGACCTGCTGCTCGACCACCTGAGCCGGGTTCTCGGTCATCTCTCGAAAGTACCGACGGGATTCCACAACCCCGGCCCGCAGTGTTGAATGGCCCCGGGAGGTTTACAGATGACCGCAGTTTCGTTAATCACCGGTGGCGCGGGCGGTATGGGTGTGGCCAGTGCGAAGGTCGTCGGACGCGACCGCGCCGTGGTGCTGGCCGACGTCCGGAAGGAGCGGCTCGACGCCGCGGCCGCCGAACTCGCCGAGCAGGGAATTGCCGCGACCGCCGTGTACTGCGATGTCACCGACCGGGACGCGGTCGGCCGGCTGTTCGAGGCGGTCGCGCAGGTGGGGCCGCTGCACTCAGTGATCCACACCGCCGGGGTCAGCCCGAGCATGGGTGACGCCGAGTACGTGATGCGCACCAACGCGATCGGCACGCTGAACGTCAACGAGGAGTTCTTCGCCCGCGCAGGCGAGGGTGCGGCGATCGTCAACGTCGCGTCGATGGCCGCCCACCTGATGCCCGGCGAGATGATCCCTAGCGCGGCGTTCCCGCTCGCGTTGTCCGACATCGACGCGTTCATGGCGGCGACTCTGCAGGCCTGCGACATCGCCGGACCGGAGGCCCGCTCAGGTCTCGCGTACGCGGTCAGCAAGAGTTTCGTGCGGTGGTTCAGCAGCGCCCACGCCGAACGGTTCAACGGCAAGGGGCTGCGGATCGTGTCGGTGTCCCCGGGATCGGTGGACACCGAGATGGGCCGGCTCGAGGAACAAGCCGGTGCGGGCGCGCTGGTCGCCGACGCCGCGGTGCCCCGGTGGGGTAAACCTGAGGAGATGGCCGAACTACTCGCGTTCTGTGTGTCCGACAAGGCCGGCTACCTCACCGGCACCGACATCCTCAACGACGGCGGCGTGGTCGCGTCGATGACCGAGCGGGCCCGGGTCGCACAATCCGGTTGACCCCGTACGTCGCCGGGTTCTTCATCGCCGGCGCCGTCTCGCAGTACCTGGGGGCCGCGGTCGGGGTGTTCCTGTTCGACACCACGGATCCCGCGACGGTCGCCTGGCTGCGCGCCGCGGGCGCCGGGGTGATCCTGCTGGCCTGGCGACGGCCGTGGCGACGGCCCTGGACGCCGCGAATGATGTTCGCGGCGGCCGCTTTCGGGTTCGTGACGCTGGCGATGAACGTGGCGTTCTACGAGGCGATCGCCCGCATCCCGCTCGGCACCGCCGTGGCGATCGAGTTCGCCGGCCCGGTCGCGGTTGCCGCCGCCGGGTCGCGGCGGGCCCGCGACGTGCTCGCCGTGGTGCTGGTCGCGGTGGGGGTGTACCTGGTCGCCGGGGTGTCGACGGACGTGGATCCGGTCGGTGCGGGGTTCGCGGCGATCGCCGCGGCACTGTGGGCGGGCTACATCCTGCTCGGTAAGCGGGTCGCCGACGCCGGAGCCGGGGTCGACTCACTGGCGGTCGGGATGGCGCTGGCGGCGACGGTCTCGGCGCCGGTACTGCTAGGGATCCAGGTGGCCGCTGCCCCTGCGGTTTTCACCGATCCCCGCACCTGGGTGCTCGGAATCGGGGTCGGGGTGCTCTCCAGCGCGATCCCGTACGCGCTCGACCAGCATGTGCTGACCCGCATCGGGCGGGAACGCTTCGCGTTGCTGCTCGCGCTGCTACCCGCCACCGCGGCCGTGATCGGCGCCGTGGTGTTGGCCCAGCGCCCGACAGTCAGCGAGGTGGCGGGTATCGCGTGCGTGATGCTCGCGCTCGCGGTCACCGCGAGAGCCGCCGGCGAGCCGATAGGATGACCGGGTGAGCTGTTGCCACACCGACGGAACCGAGGGTGCGTTCACCGTCGACGCGTCCAGGATCACCTTCGGTCGCGGCTGCCTCACCGAGCTCGGTGACCGCGCCGCGGCGCTCGGCATCACCAGGGCCGCACTGTTCTCCGACCCGACCATCGCCGCGCTGGAGGTCTTCGACACCGCCGCGCGCTCGCTGCGCGCCGCCGGGATCGACGTGGTGGCCTACACCGACGTGCGCGTCGAGCCGACCGACGAATCCTTCAAGCAGGCAGCGGCTTTCGCGTCCGAGACCGCCGCCGACGGCTACATCTCGGTCGGCGGCGGCTCGGTCATCGACACCGCCAAGGCCGCGAACCTCTACGCTACCCATCCCGCGGACTTCCTCGACTACGTCAATGCGCCCGTCGGGGCCGGCGCCCCCGTACCCGGGCCATTGCGGCCGCACATCGCATGCCCGACGACGTCGGGCACCGGCAGCGAGGTGACCGGCATCGCGATCTTCGACCTGCTGTCGATGGCGGCCAAGACGGGTATCGCGTCACCGGCGCTGCGCCCCACCGAGGCCCTCGTCGACCCCGACTGCACCGACACGCTGCCGCCGAATGTGGTGGCGTGCAGCGGTCTTGACGTGCTCTCGCACGCGCTGGAGTCCTACACGGCGCGTCCCTACACGCGCCGCCCGGCGCCGCCGCGGCCGACCCAGCGTCCGATGAGCCAGGGCGCGAACCCGTGGAGCGACCTGGGCTGCGGCGAGGCGTTGCGCCTGCTCGGCAGGTACCTGGGGCGCGCGGTCGACGACGCGTCCGACCGGGAGGCCCGCGAACAGGTGATGTGGGCCGCGACGCTGGCGGGCATCGCGTTCGGCAACGCCGGGGTGCATCTGCCGCACGCGATGGCATATGCGGTGGCCGGGCAGGTCCGTGACTTCCGGCCCACGGGCTATCCCGACGCCGAACCGATGGTGCCGCACGGGATGTCGGTGATCCTCAACGCCCCGGCAGCGTTCCGGCGCACCGCGCACACCGATCCGGGCCGGCACCTGTTCGCCGCCGAACAACTGGGCGCCGACGTGCGCGGCGCCGGAGCCGATGACGCCGGTGCGGTACTGGCCGAGCATCTGATCGCGATCATGCGCCGCGTCGGCATGCCCAACGGGCTGGAGGGCGTCGGCTACACCGGCGCCGACAGCCCGGCACTGGCCGACGGTGCCTGGCCGCAGCAGCGGCTGCTGGCCAACGCGCCCATCGAGATCGACAGGACGGTGCTGGCCGGTACCTTCGACGAATCGATGCGGTACTGGTGAGAGCGCCGCGCCGGTGAACGACACCGACTACGGGTACTTCGTGCCGATCACCACCCGGTGGATGGACAACGACGTGTACGGCCACGTCAACAACGTCACGTACTACAGCTACTTCGACACGGCCGCGAACCACTTCCTGATCCACGAGGGCGGCCTCGACATCCACAACGCCCCCGTGATCGGGCTGGTGGTGGAGTCGAAGTGCTCCTATCTGGCGCCGGTCGCCTACCCCGACGACCTGCGGGCCGGGCTGCGCGTCGACAATCTGTCGACCCGATCGGTGACCTACGGGGTCGGGATCTTCACCGCGGGCGGGGACGCCGCGAATACCGCCGTCGCGCACGGGTACTTCGTGCACGTGTTCGTCGACCGGGCCACCCGCCGGGCCGTCCCGATCCCGGACCGGATCCGGGAGGCGCTGGAGCGGCTACACCGGGTGTGAGATCGCCGCGGCGAGGGGGCCGCACGCGGCGCACAGGCTGGAGTCGAAGGTCGGGTAACCGCATGCCGGGCAATTGGTCACCAGGCGTGCGTCGGGGGTGGCAGGCATGCGGCTCCTCTCACGATTCTCGGGCTGCTGAAGCGATGTGGTCGGCCACCTCGGCCGTGACGGAGCGGGTGGCCTCGTCATCGGCGGGGGCGTAGCGATCGTGGGCCGAATCATACCTCGCACCAGCGATGTTCCCGTGGTCGGCGGCGAGCTCGACCAGCCGTACCGGCCAGTCGCGGGCCCGCAACTGAGCGGCGAACGCGCGGCTGACCGCCGGAGCCACCACGTCGTCGGCGCTGCCGTGCAGCAGCGTGAACGGTGGCCGCCGCCCGGCTCCGGTCAGCGCGTCACCGACATCGAGGCCAAATATGGGGTCGCGCACCATGAATGCGCCCGCCAGGCACACGGTGAAGGCCAACTCCAGACCGATGTCGGCGGCCCGTGCCGCCAGCCCGGCCGCCGCGACCCCGCCCAGCGACCACCCGATCACCCCGAGCCCGGTTTCGGCGCGGGACCACTGGCGCGCGAAATCGGCGGATGCCAGCAGGTCGGACCGTCCGCTGTCGGTGCTATGTGAATCCCAGTCCGGGACAACCACACTCAGCCCGCGATCGACGAGCATTCCGGCCAGGGTGCGTACCGTCGCCCGCGCGTCGGTCTGTGTTCCGTGCCATAGCAGCACCGTGCGGTCGATCGGGTCACCGTAGAGGTCCACCGGCCGGCCCGGGGCGTACTCCTGTGTCCTCACCCGCCGCGCCTGACGGCGGCGGCCAGTGCGGAAAGCGTCTCCTCCGCGGTGAATTTCGGGTGCCACCCGAGTAGTTGCCTGGCCCGGCTGGTGTCCATCACCACCGACGTGCGTCCCGCGTGCAGCCATTCCAGGCTGGACGGTACGAACGGCAGCCGGGCCAGCACCTCCGACGTCGCGGTGGCGGCCGCGTGCGGGACCCGCACCGGTCGCGCGCCGAGCGCTTCGCCGACCGCCGACATCGACAGCACGCCGTCACCGGCGATGTTGTAGGCCCCCGCGGGGGCGTCGGTCGTGGTCACCGCGAGCACGATCGCGTTCGCGACGTCGTCGTGGTGCACCAGCTGCAGCGGCGTGCCCGGGTCCGGGAACGGCGGCTTCAGCAACGGCAGCGCCTGGCTGACCCTGCGCACCGGCATCGGCAGCTGGTTCCACGGCATCGCGTTGGCGAGCGCGGTCGCGTGGGGTCCGGCGACGATGCACGGCCGCAACACGTAGACCTCCAACCCGCTGCCGTCGGTGATCTCGTGCAGCGCGGCCTCGCACGCGGCTTTCTGTTCGGAGTAGTAGTGCTCGGCCGACCCGCGCACCGGCACGTCCTCGGTGATCGGCACCGGGTTGTCGGAGTGGTAGCCGTAGGCGGCCACCGAGGAGGTGTAGACCAGGCGGCGGGTCCGGGGAGAAGCCGCATCCCGGCAACCCACCGCCGCCTCGAACACGTTGCGGGTGCCTTCCAGGTTGACGCGCGCGCTCTCCTCCCGCGACCCCATGATGATGAACGCGAGATGCACCAGCACGTCGGCGTCGGCGACGAGGTCTGCGACGGCATCGCGGTCGAGGATGTCGCCTTGGCGGTACACGGTTTTCGTCCACCCCCGCGCGGCGGGGTCGAACGGGCGCCGGGCCATCCCGACGATCTCTGCGACAGCGGGCGACGCCTCCAGCGCCGTGATCGTCGAGATCCCGATCTCCCCCGTCGGCCCGGTGACCGCGACCCGCAGCGACATGACGTTCGGATAGCCCGCCCGGCGGCGGGCGAAACCGGCCGGGGTCGGACTAGCCGATGTCGGATTCGTCGTCGGCGGTGAGTGCCGCGGCGGTGAAGAAGTCCAGCAGACCGGTGATGGTGAGCACCCGTTCGAGCTGCGCAGGTCGTTCGTCGAGGTGCAGGCGAAGCCCGGCCGCCGACGTGCGCCGGTGGATCATCACCAGGCCGGACAGCCCGGCCGAATCGCAGAACGCCAGCTCGGTGAAGTCCAGGTGCAGATCCTGCAGTCCGGAGTGTTGCGCCAGCAGCTCGCCGACCGTGTCGACGAGCAAGCCGGTGCTTCCGTAGTCGAGGTCGCCCGAGACACGGATGCGGCTGGAGTGGGCTGTGTTGTGAACAGCGAGTGTGAGTTTCATGCAGGCAGTGGGGGGTTGGCGGATACGGACAGGGGGAGCGCGGCGTGGGCCGCGCCGAGAAGACGTCGGGCGCGAGGGAAGTCGCGCAATTGGCCGGCCAACGAGTCCAGGGCCGGGCTCAGTGAGTCCGCGGGCACCCCGCGGGCGACGAGGATCTCGGCGGTCCAGCCGATGAACTGGGTGAACAGCTCGTCGTCGTCGACGTACAGCGCGGTCGCGAGGAACTCGACGATGTGGGCGATGTCCTCGACGGTGCGGTCACGCTGGGCTTCGGTGTACCCGCGCATCGCGGGGTATCTGTCCTCGAGGTCGGTGACCGTCGTCTTGATCAGCGTCGCGCTGTCACCGCGCACCATCGTGTACTCGCCGTCGGCGAGGTGCGGCAGATCGTCGATCGGTTGGTGGGTGCTCGCGGCCGAGGCGGGGCGGACACCGCGGCTGAGGATCTCGGCGGCGGTGCGCGCGTCCGCACCCCACGCGTCGGCGCCCAGTTGCCGCGCGTAGCGGCCGTCCACGCCGAACGCGGCACCACCGGCCAGCACCGGCACGCCGGCGGCCTGGCACGCGGTGATCGCGGCGTGCGCGGTGGGCAGCCGGGTCGGGATCGAGCAGGACAACGCCACCGCGACCGGGCCGTGCTGGTGGATGTGGGCGATCAGGTGCGGCGTCGGGACCTGGGCGCCGAGGAAGTCGACCTGCCAGCCCCGCAGCCGCAGTACCTCGCCGAGAAGGCGGGCGGGCAGGGCGTGCCATTCCCCGTCCACGCACGCGACGGTGACCCGGCCGGCGAGCGGGTCGCGCCTGCACCGCGGGTGGTGGGCCAGCGCGGCGATGACACGGTCGTTGATCGCCGTCGCCGCGTGCTCCTGCGCGACGGTGATCCGGTTGGCCGCCCACTCGGCGCCGACGCGGCGCTGCACCTCCGCGATGACCGAGAGCAGCACGTCCTCCGGATCGACCCCGGCGTCGAGTGCCGCGAAGACCGCTGCCGACGCCGCGTATTCGTCGGCGTCGAGCACCGCGTGCCACAGCCGGTCACGCAACACCCGGAAGTCGGGGTGATCAGCACTCACGCGGTGAACCTCCCCGCGGTGTGCCCGTCGACCGCACTCAGATGGTTGCGCCGCGGCGCGGTGATGGCGACCACCGCGATGTCGTCGTGGCAGCGGTCGTCGACCCATCCTGAGGTCAGCATCATGATCCGCTCGACGACCGCCTCGGCGGGCAGGCCGGCGCACTGCGCCAGTGCCGCCGAGAGCCGGCTCTCGCCGAACATGTCCCCGCCGAGGGGACCGCCGCGCGCCTCGGTGACACCGTCGGTGAACAGCAGGCACGTCTCGCCCGGCGCCAGCGACGCCTCGACGGTGACGGCCCTGATCTCGGGCATCACCCCGACCAGTGTGCCGTTGGTCTCGACCTCCTCGACCCGGCCGTCGTCGCGCACGATCAGCGGTGCCAGGTGTCCGGCGCTGGTCAGGCGTAACCGCACGTGGCCCTCCCGGCGACTGACCGACGCCAGCACCAGCGTCGCGAACCGGGTGTGCTCGACGGACAGCAGCGCGCTGTTGAGCAGCCGGAGTACACCGCCGTGGTCGTGGGCCAGCGGTGCCAGCGCCTGCAGGGTGTTACGGATCTTGCCGGTGAGCACGGCGGCCTCCAGGCCCTTGCCGCACACGTCGCCGAGCACCACCAGTGTCTCGCCGTCGGGGGTGACCGCCGGGTGCACGTCGTAGAAGTCGCCGCCGACGGTTTCGTGGTCCTCGGAGGCGCGGTATCCGCCGGCGAGTTCGATGCCGTCGAGGCGGTGCAGCTGCGGTGGGAGCAGTTCCCGCATCAGCGTGCGGGTGAGCGCGGACTGTTCGGCATAGAGCCGCGCCGCCGACAGCGCGGCACCGGCACGCGCGGCGAACAGCCTGGCGAACACCTCCTCGCCGTCGTCGAACGCGGTGTGGGACGTGTGCCGCAGCAGCACCAACGCGCCGGCGGGGACTCCGTGGCCGGGCAGCGGGGTGATCACGACAGATCCGACGGCTCTGGAGAAGTCTTGCGGGACAAGCCAATCGGGTAGCAGCGCGGGGTCGATCCAGCGTGACGGCACGGGCGGGAAGCCGCGCAGGGCCTCGCTGAGACCCGCCACCTCGGCCGGGTCGGCGTCGAGGGTCTGGTGGTGGGTGCCGCCGTCGCGCGTACCGCTGACCACCGGGATGCGCCCCGCGGTGCGCGGGGCCACCAGTACTGCGCCGTCGGCGAGGTGGCGCGCCGCCATCTGCACCGTCGCCTCCATGCACCGGTCGATGTTCAGCGACGCCATCAGCACCGCGGACGCCTCGTCGAGGAATGCGGCGCGTTGGCGTTCCACGGTCAGCGAGCGCAGTGCCGCACCGCCTGCGTCCTCGATCAGCCACCAGGCCTTGTCGCCACCGGGCAGATCGGTCGTGTGCGCGGTGCGCTCGCCCGCCTCGGACAGCCACGGCGTCACGGAATCCTCGACCACGCTGCCGGGGCCGACCTCGGGCAGCACCGACCGGGCGGACGCGCTGAGCGTGCGGACTCGACCGGTTTGATCGGCGATCAGCACCGGATGGGGCACCGGCCCCCACACGGTATCGATTTCAGGGGTGTCGATCTCGGTGGCGTCGATCCCGGCGGGCACGTCGAGGCGAGTGATCTCACTCATGGTTGCCTCCTCGCAGCCGGACGTCACGCCGTCGTGCGGCGTCCAGCCGTTTCCCCGACTGTAGGCAGGAAGCACGACATATGTCGACCACACGGTCTTTCGGGTCCGTCAATCGACGGTTCACCTGTGTCGTTGGGGATACCCGAAGATGTTGTGAAGGCAACATGCATAACGGGCAGGCGTCAGTGGGTAACTCCCCAGACATGCATTTCGACGACCGACACGCGCTGCCCGATCCCGACGAGGACGCCTCCGGAACCGACGTGCCTCCTGCCAGCCCCGCGTATTCGACGCCGCCGCCCGACGGCATCCCGGACGCCGACGACGAGTGAGGGCCTGGTCCGCGGGCGCGCCGTAAGGTGTCACCGCGTGACAGGGTTGAAGAGCGATCCGTTCTGGCAGGACGCCGATCGGCATCTGGTGCGATACGGCGCCGCGTTCGTGCCGCGGATCATCGAACGGGCCGCCGGCAGCTATGTGTACGACAGCGCCGGGTCGGCGATCCTGGACTTCACCTCCGGGCAGATGAGTGCGGTCCTCGGCCATGCGCACCCGGACATCGTCGCCACGGTGTCGACGGCGATGACCTCCCTGGATCACCTCTACAGCGGAATGCTGAGCCGCCCGGTCGTCACGCTCGCCACGAAGCTGGCGGCGACACTGCCGCCGTCGCTGAGCCGAATGTTGTTGCTCACCACCGGCGCCGAATCCAACGAGGCCGCGATCAAGATGGCCAAGCTCTACACCGGGCGATACGAGATCGTGTCGTTCGACCGGTCCTGGCATGGTATGACGACCGGCGCGTCGTCGGTCACGTTCAGCGCCGGACGGCGCGGATACGGTCCGGCGATGCCGGGCAGCCTGACGCTGCCGACCCCGAACGCGTACCGCTCGCCGTTCCGGCGTCCCGACGGATCCCACGACTGGGAGGCCGAGCTGGAGTACGGGTTCGCGATGGTCGACGCGCAGTCCTCGGGAAGTCTGGCCGCGTGCGTGGTGGAGCCGATCCTGTCCTCGGGCGGGATCATCGAACTGCCCGACGGGTACCTGCGCCGGCTCAAGGAGCTGTGCGTTCAGCGCGGGATGCTGTTGATCCTCGACGAGGCCCAGACCGGGATCGGCCGGACCGGGACGATGTATGCGTTCGAACGCGACGGCGTGGCGCCGGATCTGCTGACGTTGTCCAAGACGCTGGGTGCGGGGTTGCCGGTGGCCGCGGTGCTCACCAGCGACGAGATCGAAAGCGTCTGCCACGACAGGGGTTTCCTGTTCTTCACCACCCATGTGTCGGACCCGCTGGCCGCGTCGGTGGCCTGCACCGTGCTCGACGTCGTCGCCCGTGACGGGCTCGTCGAGCGGGCCGCCGCGCTGGGCGCACAGCTGCGCGACCGGCTGACCGGCATGGCGCAGCGTCATCGGCAGATCGGTGACGTGCGCGGGCGGGGTCTCCTGCAGGGCATCGAATTGGTCGCCGACAAACAGAGCAAGGAACCCGCCGATGCGCTGGGCGCCGAGGTCACCGCGGCCTGCCTGCAGCGCGGACTGCACATGAACATCGTGCAGCTGCCGGGGATGGGCGGGATCTTCCGGATCGCGCCGCCGCTGACCATCTCGGAGACCGAACTGCACGCCGGGCTCGACATCCTCGACGACGCGCTGGGGGCGGTTCTTCGCTCACCGGCTTGACAACCAAATCGATTCTGCCCCAGGGTCAATCGCTCAGCGAGTCGGTAACGTCAGAGCGCGCCGCGCCGATAGACTGTCGGCGCCCACCGCGTACGGGTTTCTTTCGGGGATCGGTATTGCCGGCCGGACGGGGCGACCGATCTTCAGACCGAAGGATTGCACGTTGTCACCCACTGCTCGCGTCGATCGCCGCGCCGTGCTCAAAGCCCCGGTGGTCCTCGCGGGGGCGATGGCGGCCGGACTCGCGCTGACCCCGACCCCGCGGGCGTCGGCGGAACTGGCCCGGTGGTCGCCCGAACGCGCCCAGCGCTGGCACCGTGCCCAGGGTTGGCTGGTCGGGGCGAACTTCATTCCGGCGAACGCGATCAACCAGCTGGAGATGTTCCAGCCCGGGACGTTCGACCCACGGCGCATCGACAGCGAGCTGCGGATGGCAAAACACATCGGGTTCAACACCGTTCGCGTGTTCCTGCACGATCTGCTGTGGGTGCAGGACCGGGCCGGATTCCAGCGGCGGCTGGCCCGCTTCGTCGACATCGCCGCCCACCACGGGATCAAACCGCTGTTCGTACTGTTCGACTCCTGCTGGGATCCGCACCCGCGGCTCGGTAAGCAGCGTGACCCGGTGCCGGGCGTGCACAACTCGGGCTGGGTGCAGAGCCCGGGCGCCGAGCATCTCGGTGATCCGCGGTACCGCCGGGTGATGCGCGACTACGTCGTCGGTGTGCTCAGTCAGTTCCGCCACGACAAACGCGTGCTGGGCTGGGACCTGTGGAACGAACCGGACAACCCGTCGGACGTGTACAAGGCCGTGGAACGTAAGGACAAGATCGAGCGCGTCGCCGAACTGCTGCCGCAGGTGTTCGGCTGGGCCCGATCGGTCGATCCGGTCCAGCCGCTGACCAGCGGTGTATGGGACGGCGTCTGGGGAGATCCCGCGCGGCGCAACGAGATCAACCGGATCCAGCTCGACCTGTCCGACGTGATCTCGTTCCACAGCTACGCCGATCCGTTGGGGTTCGAGGACCGGCTCGCGGAGCTGACCCCGATGAACCGGCCGATGCTGTGCACCGAGTACATGGCGCGCACGCTCGGCAGCACCGTCGAGACCATCCTGCCTATCATGAAGGGCCGCAACATCGGCGCCTACACCTGGGGATTCGTCGCAGGGAAGACGCAGACGTTCCTGCCGTGGGACTCGTGGGAGCGCCCGGTGGTGGATCCGCCGCTGTGGTTCCACGATCTGCTCCACGGCGACGGCACGCCGTACCGAGCCGGCGAGGTCAACGTGATCCGGGAGCTGACCGGCCGCAACCGTCCCAGCTAACGCACCGCTGCCGCGGTGCCGGCGAGCTTCGAGGGCCGGCACAACAGCGTCACGACCAGCGCCAGCCCGGCCGCGACGCCGAACGCCACATAGACGTTGACCAGGTCGGCGGTGCCGCCGAGCACCGCCGCGGCGATCGGGCGCGAGCCCAGGAAACCGACCAGCCACAGCGCCATGATGCGTCCGCGCAGCTCTTCGGGCGCGCGTTCCTGCACCACGGTGGACAGCCCGGTCATCGCGCAGCCGAATCCCAGACCGGCCAGCAGGAAGCCGGTGTAGGCCAGCCACGGTTGCAGCCCGAACGCCAGGACCGTACTGCCCGCGGTCAGCGCGGCCATGCCGATCGACGACACGTACGCCGACGCGATCCGGCCCCGCAGCACCGCCAGCGACCCCATCCCGATCGCGGCGCCGACCCCGAACACCGCCGACAGGGATCCGACCATCGCGGCGTCGCCGCCGAGGGCGTCGGCGATCGACGGGGCCAGGGTGATCGACGGATCCGACACGATGCCGACGGTGGTGACCGCGGCCAGGGCCAGCAGCAGCGGCCGGTCGGCCAGCACGTAGCGGATCGCCGCCCGCACCCGGTAGTCGGCGCCGGGCTGGCGTGGTGGCGGACTCGGGAACGTCACGAGGATCAGGAACAGCGCGAACACGAAGTGCAGGACCGCGCTGACGGTGAACGCCGAGGCCGGTCCGAGGTGGGCGGCGAGGTACGCGCCCGCCGCCGGGCCGATGATGCGCCCGACCGTCATCGGCAGGCTGTTCAGCGCCATCGCGGTCGCGAGCTCGCCGGGACGGATCAGGTTCGGCACGATCGACTGCATCGCCGGGCCGCCGACGACGAAGCCGATCCCGACCAGGGTGGTCCCGAGCAGGATCGGGATCGCGACCGCCATGCCCTCCAGCGTCGGCACGGCGTACATCCAGACCGCGATCGAGCCGGAACCGAACACACAGAACACCCGGCCGAGCAGGATCTGCCGCGCCGGGTTACCGGTGTCGGCCCACTTGCCGCTGGTCGGGGCCAGGATCAGCTGCGGCGCGAACTGCACCACGCCGACCAGCCCGACCATCAGCGCCGACCGGGTCGCGTCGTACATCACGACGGCGGCCACCAGTCCGTGCGTCCACACCGCGACGACGGCGAACATCTTGCCCCAGAACAGGGTGCCGAAGACGCGGTCGAACATGAGTCCGAGGGCACCGCGCGACGGCAGCGGCATGGTCGCCCCGGAGGTCCCTACCGGGTCGAGCGGTTCGGAACGGGACAACGGCACCAAAAATACATAGCACATCAATGCTGTTGCCCGGAAACCGTCAGCGGTGCGGCAACCGCGAGCGTGCGGGCGTCATCGGCGGTGCCGGTTCCCGGTCCTCGACCGGCGTCGCGCCGTTGAGCAGCCGCAGCGCGGCCAGCCCGGCTCCGACCAGGATCAGGGCCGGGACCGCGAAGACGGCGACGGTCAGGATCAGACCTGTCCCTGATCCGGCGAGGGCGCTGGTCACCGCGAAGAGGGCCAGTACCCACGTCACGACCGTGACCACCAGCGTCAGCGCGGCCGCGACCACGCCGGCGCGGAGGCCGCCGTAGAACGGCACCCCGGTCGCGCCCAGCACGACGAACACCGGCAGAGCGAACAGTGCCAGACCCGCCACCAGCCCGCCGTCGGAGCCCAGCAGCCGGGCCGCGGGCATCACCAGGGCGATCGCGACCACTGCGGCGGCTAAGACGCCGGCGACGGCGATTGCGCGTGCGTTGCGGTATTGCATACCCGTCGGGTGCCCGGCCCCGCAGGGGCAAAACCCCCGCGGCGGGTGCCGGGTCAGGTATGGGCGGGGGTGGCCGCGAAGCGGTCGGTGATGGCCTGGCAGAACGCGTCGAGATCCTTCGGTGAGCGACTCGTGATCAGGTTGCCGTCGATGCACACCTGCTGGTCGACGACGGTCGCGCCCGCGTTGCGCAGATCGGTGCGCAGGCTCGGGTACGACGTCAGCGTCCGGTCCTTCACGACATCGGCCTCGACCAGCGCCCACGGGCCGTGACAGATCGCCGCGACCGGTTTGCCCGAGCGGACGAAGTCGCGCACGAACGCGACCGCATCCCCGTCGAGGCGAAGCTTGTCGCCGTTGACCGTGCCGCCCGGCAGCACGAGCGCGTCGTACTCGTCGATCGTGGCGTCACCGACGAGCCGGTCCACCGGGAACGTGCCCGCGGGTTCGAGGTCGTGGTTGCGCGCGTCGATCTCACCGTCGGTGATGGACAACAGCTCGGTGTGCCCGCCGGCCTCGCGGATCGTGTCCCGCGGCCGCTCGAGTTCGACCTTCTCGACGCCGTCGGCGGCGAGAAAGGCGATACGCCGGCCGTCCAGTTCGTTCGGCATGGGGTCTCCCTTCCGTGCGTCTTCGTCCGCCGACCCGGTTACCCGCTCGGCTACGGTCGAACCCATGAGTGCTCAGTCCGACAGCGACCGTCTCGGCGACGTCGCACCAGGAGACCTGATCGAGTTGACGCTGCCCGGAGCGTCGGGTGACGAGGCCCGCCAGTTCAAGGTGGTGCACAAGGAGGCGCGGGACGGGACCGTCGTCGCGACACTGGAAGGCGACAACGGCGAGACCCGCGACATCGAACTGCCCGCCGACACCGTCGTGGTGCGCACCCTGGAGTCGAAATGGGAGTCCCCGCAGAGCCCGACCGAGCACCAGGGATGACGCGCGCGCTGCGCTGACCACCCCTGCTCCGCTCGGCCCGCCGTTTGGCCGCCGCATGCCGGTGGTACTGAGCGGGTGGCGCATGGATGCGCCGCAGGAAGGGGACTGTCCATGAAGCTCAAGCGGATCGCCGGGCTTGCCGGCGCTGCGGTGGTCGGTGCGACGACCGCGGTCACGGCAGCCGGTGCCGTTCCGACGGCCGCCGCGCAGCAGCCGTGCCCGGATGTCGAGGTCGTCTTCGCGCGCGGCACCAGCGAGGCGCCAGGCGTCGGAGGCGTCGGTCAGGCGTTCGTCGACGCGGTGCGCGCACAGGCCGCACCCCGCACCGTCGATGCGTACGCGGTGAACTATCCGGCGGGCAGCAACTTCGCCGAGCGCGAGGCATTCGCGGCCACGGTGATCGACGGGGTTCGCGATGCGGGCAATCGGGTGCTGACCATGTCACGGGACTGTCCCGACACCCGCATCGTGCTCGGCGGCTTCTCGCAGGGCGCGGTGGTGTCCGGGTTCGCCACCTCCGACACCGTCCCGAGCTCGGTGCCCGCGGCCATCGCCCCGACGCCGCTACCCGACGACGTGGCCGACCATGTCGCGGCCGTCGTGCTGTTCGGCACCCCGTCGGATGCCTTCCTGGCCGGGCTCGGCGCCCCGGCGATCACCATCGGCCCGCGGTATGCGGACAAGACGCTGAAACTGTGTGCTCAGGGCGACAGCATCTGCGACGGGGCACCCGGCGGGGGCCCGAACATCGCCCACGCGTTCTATCCGGTGAACGGGATGGTCAACGAGGGGGCGTCGTACGCGGTGGCCCGCCTGTAGGTTTCGCCCTCAGCCGCCCGCCGGGACGGGATAGCGGTCGTTGACGTCGGCGTTGGAGTCTTTTCGTGCGCAGTGCGCGCAGCAGAAGATTCCTTCGTCGGTCTCGATGCCGTGTCCGAGGATGCGGCAGCCGCAATGCCCACACTCCGGGGCGAGTTGAGAGGCGGCACATTCGACGCTGTCGAACGTCGCCGTGCGCCCGTCGTGGAACGTGACGGTGAAGGCTTTGTCGTAGTCGTTTCCGCAGGTGTCGCAAATACTCATGTGCGTCCCATTCCCCGGGCTCGGCGGGACAAACGCGTTTGGATGGTGATGGAGTGGGCATCAAGCATCCGTGACGAGCGCATACACCACAATCGACGCCCTTGAAGCTCCTGCCGAGGTCTATCCCCCGCAAGAGGATTCATCACTGCTCATCGACGCGATGGTCACCGCGGGCGTCGTCCCGGGTGCGCGGGTCGCCGATTTGTGCACCGGCAGTGGCGTTGTCGCGATTGCTGCGGCTACCGCTGGTGCGGCGTCGGTGACGGCCTTCGACATCTGCCCCAAAGCCGTGTCCCGGACCCGGCAGGAGGCGCTGGCTGCCGGCGTCGAAATCGACGTTCACCGCGGATCATGGGCCCGGGCAATCGAATTCGGCCCCTTTGATGTGGTCCTCGCCAATCCGCCGTACGTGCCGGAGGCGCCGGTCGACGATTCCGGCCTGATCTCGCCGGCCGCGGGCCCGTCCCGGGCCTGGGATGCCGGCCCCGACGGCCGCATGGTGCTCGACCCGCTGTGCGCGGCCGCGCCGCTTCTGCTGGACGAGGGCGGCACGATGCTGATCGTGCATTCGGAGTGCTCGGGGGTCACCCGAACACTGAGTGCGCTTCGCGCCCAAGGTATGCGGGCCGAAGTGGTGGCTCAGCAGCTGATCCCGTTCGGCCCGGTGATGACGGCTCGGGCGCCGTGGCTCAAGCGCGCGGGCCTGCTCGGCCGCAACGCCACCCAGGAACGCATCGTCGTGGTGCGTGCGGACGCGCCATGAGCGACGGGGATCACCGGCAGGTCCGGGTCGTGCCCGGCGGTCCGGTGATGGTGGAAGGCCCTGTGTGCATTGAGCTTCCGGACGGAAGCACGGTCGAATCCGACCGATTCATGGTCGCGATCTGCGCGTGCAGGCGGTCCAAGACGTATCCGCTGTGCGATACCAGCCACCGCCGCAGGCAGCGTGCCGGCGGCGGTGGCCAAGAGTCAGATCTCTCGTCGCAGTGACGATTCTCCCGCGCGCCAGCTCCTCATGAGGTGATCGGCCAGCCGGTTCTCGACGAGGTCGAACGCGCGGATCCCGAACACCACGTCGGCGTCCAGGTCCGGTTCCCGGCTCACCAGGTCACCGACCACATCGGTGCGCACCACCTGCTCGTGCACGGCATCGGCCTCGACGTGCTCGGCATAGAACGCGCGGCACGCGATCGGGGCGCCCATGCGTTCCAGCGCCTGCACCATCCGGCGGGACCCGGGAGGTGAGGTCACCTCCGTGGCGGCGAAATGCCCGACGGCACAACCCCGCAACCGGCGGTGCAGGCCGAACATCGACATCAGGTTCACCACCGCCAGGGCCTCTGCGGGGACATGGTTGAGGTAGCCGAGGTACGTGGTGTCCAGGCCGGCGGCCTCCATCAGATCGGCGAACAGCTGTTGGTGCAGCCGGGTGCCCTTGCCCGCGCCGAACTCGTCGAACTCGACGGCGACGAACGACGCCTTGGCCTGGCCGGTCAGCCGGGGGATGGCCCACGCGTGCGGATCACCCTCCTTGAGGTGGTAGAGCGAGCGGTGCGTGAAGTACTCGCGCATCTGCTCCCAGGTGCCCTCGTCGCGCAGGTAGTAGGACGGGCCGTCACCGTTGACCGGTTCGACGCAGAGCTTCTCCAACTCCTCCAGCGCGCTCACCTCGCCGATCTCTCCCACGTGCTTGCGCACATCGGAAAGGAACAGATCCTCGAGCTGGCTGCGCAGATAGATCAGACCCGGATTCCATTCCCATCCGGAATCCACGCCGCGGAATCCCCGGTAGTGCAGCTCGTAGCAGACGTACAGCGCCAGGTGCAGGTCGATACCGGCGGGATCCGCGTCGGCCAGCGACGTCTCGACCTTGGCGAGGTACCGCAGCGGGGCCCGCTCGGAGAGAAGGTCGACGACCGACATGGAGATCGGGCCACGAGGTTCCGGCAGGGTGGGGGGTTCAACGAGGGTGGGCATCACGAGCCCGTACGTACCCGGCGGCGGTGCTGATAAACCGCCGAGCGAGGGGCCGGTTCCAGGTACCCACTGACCCTCTGACGTACACCGGCGAGCCGGGTATCTCACAACATTGCGCTGCGGTCATGTCTGCGCCGGGCTGCGGGTACCCGACGAGGGAGCGTGCAGAACGACGCGCCGAGAACACCGAGAAACGTTGAAGTCACACAAGAGAGGGGTGAACGAGACCTATGGC
This sequence comes from Mycolicibacterium parafortuitum, assembly GCF_010725485.1. Lineage (NCBI taxonomy): Bacteria > Bacillati > Actinomycetota > Actinomycetes > Mycobacteriales > Mycobacteriaceae > Mycobacterium > Mycolicibacterium parafortuitum. Next base: position 1,694,366 of record NZ_AP022598.1, read on the forward strand.
TACTACGCCGATCACGAAGGCCGCTTCCAACGAGGCCACGACCGCGACGCTGATCGCCCAGCTGCGCACCGTCCTCGACCTGACGCACACCGAGATCCAGGTCGCCGAGACCCGGGTCGCGCAGGCCCGCACCGACGCCGTACGCCGCGAACTGACCGAGAACGCCGAGAACGCCCGGATCCGTGCCGAGGCCATCGAGAAGGCCATCCGCGAACTGGGCGGCTTCCCCGACGTGATCGGCCCGTTCCTGGGCCGTGCCGCGGCGGCGGTCAAGGCGCTCACCGAGCAGGCCGAGCCGTTCGACGAGGCGCTTCTGGGCGACCTGGCGCTTGAGGGTCAGCTGCTCGACCGCTCGCGCTATGTCAAGGCGTTGGCCGTCTCGGCCGGACACAAGGACGTCGAGGACCTGGCCTCACGGCTGATCACCGCGCACACCGCGACGGTCGAATGGCTGACCACCGTGCTGGCCGAGGACGCTCTCGGCGGCCCGGCGGCGTTGCGCCGCACGCCCGTGCAGGCCGCTGCCGGTTTGGCCGTGAAGCTGGCCAACCTGCCGTTCACGTGGTCCACGCGCGGCGCCGAGCGCATTGCCGAAGCGGTCCGCTCCGTACGCCCGACCGTCGCCGGTCTGGTCGACCGCGGCGCCCGCACGGGCGATATCGCCGGCAAGGCGCTCTCCGGTGCGCGTGACGGCGCCCTCGAAGCCGCCGAGCGGGTGACCCGCGAGCAGGGCGCCGAGGACGCCGCGGACGCGATCCACGCCGCCCGCGGGGCCAGCGGACTGCTCGATGCCGGTGAACTGCCGATTGCGGACTACGACGAGCTGACCGTCACCGATGCGGCGAACGCGGTCAAGGAGCTCACCGAGCCGTCCGACATCCGCGTGATCATCGCCTACGAGGAGGCCCACAAGAACCGTCAGCGCGTCATCTCGGCCGCGCAGGCGCGGGTGGCCGCCATCGCGCAGGAAGTCGTCGGCATCAGCCGCTGACACATCGACAGGACGGGCCGGCACGGATACTCCGTGCCGGCCCGCTTCTGTCCGCGCTCAGGTGTGGGTCTCGGGGCGCTCACCGCGGGTCAGCGGCGGCAGGTGTTCCACCCGCCCGGCCACCGCGGCCAGCGCCGCTGACGCGTGTCGCGCCGCGCCGCTCGGGGCGCCGTGGGCGCGCCGGGCGACCTGGTCGAGCCGGTCACGGAGCCGGTCGGTGACGGTCAGCGGCGCGGCCGCGACGACGTTGCCGGGCGGACGGCGCGCCACCACCGGGTGGGGACGCGTGGGTGCGGTCCGGCGCACCATCTCCCAGGCGACGCCGAGCGCGATCCATCGGTTGCGCGGCATTGCATCCTGCAGTTTGGGCAGCAGATCGTCCTCCTCGTCGCGGACGTCCTGGCGCAGCAGCCCCGCGATGCGGTCGAACAGCTGCCGGTGCTCCGAGGAGTCGGGGTCGAGGCGCTCCAATTCGGTGAACAGTTCGTTGATCTCCTGGTGTTCGCGTTCGATCCGCAGCGTGAGCTCCTCCCCGTCGGGCAGGACGCGCCGGACCAACGGCCAAAGCACCGATTCTTCGGCGAACGCGTGCGGAAACACCAGCCGGCACAGCCGGGTGAGCAGTTCTGGCGAGCGCGACCGTGTGCGCCGTCGATCTGCCGGAGCAGCTCGTCGAGGGCGATGTGGTCGCGCTTCTGACGGACCAGCACGCTGCGGGAGCCGCCGAGCCGGTCTTCTGACTGTGTTGCGAGCGATTCCATGCTGCCGCGATACCCGCGCAGCCGGGCATGAACCAGCGCCTTACGCTGCACGTCTTACGCTCCAGTGGTGACCATCAGCTACGACGACGGGCTGCGCGACGTGATCGCCGAGCGCCTCACCCGCCACGACCGCCGTACCGTGACGGATCCGTCCAAGCGACACGCTGCCGTGGCGGTGGTACTCGTCGATTCCCTGGCCGGGGAGGACCGGGTGGACCCGGCCCCGGTCGACGACTGGATCGCCGGCCGGCCGATGCCCGGGGACCTCGACGGCCGGATGGTCGACGTCTCCGGTGGGGCGGCGTTCTTTCTGTGCCGCAGGGCTTCTCGGTTGTCGTCTCACTCGGCGCAGTGGGCGCTGCCCGGGGGCCGGCTCGATCCGGGGGAGTCGGTGGTCGATGCCGCGCTGCGGGAGCTCGACGAGGAGGTCGGTGTGCGGCTACCGGATTCGGCGGTGCTCGGCCTGCTCGACGACTACCCGACGCGGTCGGGGTACGTGATCACGCCGGTGGTGGTCTGGGGCGGGGGACGGCTGGACCCGCGACCGTCCCCCGACGAGGTGGTCGCGGTCTATCGGGTGGGTCTGCACCAGCTTCTGCGCGAAGATTCACCGCGCTTCATCACCATCCCCGAGAGCCCGCGCCCGGTGGTGCAGATCCCGTTGGGCAACGACCTGATCCACGCTCCGACCGGCGCGGTCCTGTTACAGCTGAGGTGGCTGTGCCTTGAGGGGCGCGATGACCCGGTTGACGGCCTGGAACAGCCGGTATTCGCCTGGAAGTAGCGGAGGCTCGTTTGCTGAGGCGGCCGTTCGGGTAGCCCCACGGGCATGATGAGCCATCCGTTAGCACGACACCTGACGACGGTGTCGATGATGGCAGCCGCAGGCGCCGCCGGATGGCTGGTCACCGCCGAGATCCTCGAACCGCCGGCGCAGCCGCCGCAGCAGTTCCAAGCCGCCGCCGCCGCCTCCGTGCCGGAGCAGCCGCGGCAGCCGCAGCAGATCCAGCTCGCCGGGCAGGTGACGTCATCGTCACCGCAGTCGATGACGATGGTCGGTGCCGACGGTCAGAGCACGACGTTCCGGATCACCCCGGAGACCGCTCAGATCGGTCTGCCGGGTGTCATGCCGCGCAATGTCGTCGTCCACGGTGTGATTCGCGACGGTGTCGCGGTCGCCACCGCGATCGCCGACCGGGCGGCGATCGGCCCCGACGGCCCGCCGATGGATTACGGCCTGCCGGTCTGAGATTCAGCCGAACTCCGGTGTGGCGCGCCAGTCGTCGAGCGCCTCGGTCAGGGGTGCGGCCAGGATGGGTAGCTGGGGGATCAGCGTGAAGCACCCCACGAATTGCAGGCGCCGTGCGGACTCCATGGCCCGCAACACCTCGGGGTCGGTCCGCCGAAGACCCCGCTCGTGCGCGGCCCTATCGTATGCGGTGATGGCCTCCTCGCCGAGCATCGCCAGATCCCATTCCACCGGCCCACAGGTGATGTCCTCGAAATCCGAGAACAGGATGCCAGCGCGTGTCCGGATCACGTTGTGCGACGGGGCATCTCCCTGAACCGGCTGCACCGGCACGCCCGCGAACGCGCGGTGGAATGATTCGCGGTCGGCCAGCACCGCCCGAAGCCGGTCGAATTCCGCACGGGCGCGCTCGATGTCGGAGGTGGTCAGTCCGCGCTGCGGGCGCAGTTCGGCGATCATCTCCGGCAGCCCGTCGTTGAACGGGGACAGGAACGGCAGTTCGGCCGGATAGTCCCGCAGCGCCTCATGCAGAGTGACGCTGTAGGACAGGTCGACACCGCGGTAGGGCTCGTGATCCTCGGCAACGTCGGCGAGTTCCCAGAACGTCATCGCGAAGCCGTCTCGGCGGACCGGGCGCCGCGGCACCCGCGCGGACGGCGGGACCACCGGGACACCATGCGCGTCCAGCCAGGCGGCGACGTCGAGTTCCCTCTGTTGCCTTGCGTTCTGACGGTCAGGCTGCAGATTCGCCGTCGACACCACCGGGATCCGCGCCACCACCGGCTGGGGCCGCAGGTGCACGACCACGGAGAACACGTCGTGCAGCACCGTTGGCTGCTCGATCCGCAGCCCGAGCTCGCGACCGGCCGCCACCGCGGCGTCGGTGGCGCGGCGGGTGCGCTCGGCGAGCTCTTCGGGCGTCACCCGGCCAGCCTAGAGACCCGGCCCCGGTCACCTCGAACCATTTTCTCCGAGGCCCAGGTGTTCGCGCAGTGTGCTGCCGGTGTAGTCGGCGCGGAACACGCCGCGCTCCTGCAGCAGTGGCACCACCGAGTCGACGAACGGGTCCAGGCCGGCCGGCGTGACGTGCGGGACCAGGATGAAGCCATCGCTGGCGTCGGCCTGGACGAGCTCGTTGATCTGTTCGGCGACCGTGGACGCGGATCCGATGAAGTTCTGCCGCCCGGTGATCTCGATGATGAGCTCACGCGTCGTCAGGTTCTCGGCTTCGGCCTTGGCCCGCCATTCGTTCGCCGTCGCGACCGGGTCCCGGTACATCCGCACGCTGGCGCGTCCGCGGGCGATGGTGTTCTCGCCGACGACCGGATCGACCGACGGCAGCGGCCCGTCGGGATCGTGATCGGACAGGTCCCGGTTCCACAGCTGTTCCAGGAACTTGATCGCGGTCTGCGGTGACACCTGCGCCAGCCGCACCTCGTGAGCGATCTCGGCTGCGTCGGCGTCGGTGTCGCCGAGCACGAAGGTCGCCGCGGGCAGGATGAGCAGGTCGTCGCGGTGTCGGCCGAACTTGTGCAGCCTGCCTTTCACGTCGTCGTAGAACTGCCGGCCGGCCTCAAGCGTGCCGTGCCGGGAGAAGATCGCATCGGCGGCGGCCGCGGCGAAGTCGCGTCCGCGGTCGGAGTCGCCGGCCTGGAAGATCACCGGTCTGCCCTGCGGGCTGCGGGGCACGTTGAACCGTCCGCTGATGTCGAAATGCTGGTCGGTGTAGGTGAACTCGCCGGCGTGCGGATCGGCCAGGAAACGTCCCTCGTCCTTGTCGGCGACGATCGCGTGCTCCGGCCACGAGTCGAACAGCGTGTGTGCCGCGGCCAGGAAGCTCTCGGCGCGGGTGTAGCGCTCGGACTCCGGCAGAAACCCTCCCCGGCGAAAGTTCTCACCGGTGAACGCATCCCAGGACGTCACGACGTTCCACGCCGCCCGGCCCTCGGAAAGGTGGTCCAGGGACGCGAACTGGCGGGCGACCTCGTAGGGTTCGTTGAAGGTCGAGTTGATCGTGCCGGTCAGCCCCAGCCGGTCGGTGACGGCGGCGAGCGCGGCCAGTACGGTGAACGTGTCCGGTCTGCCGACGACGTCGAGGTCGTAGATCTGGCCGTTCTGCTCGCGCAGCCGCAGGCCCTCGGCCAGGAACATGAAGTCGAACTTCCCGCGTTCGGCCGTCTGCGCGAAGTGCACGAACGAGGCGAAGTCGATGTGGCTGCCCGACGCCGGATCACTCCACACCGTCGTGTTGTTGACGCCCGGGAAGTGTGCGGCGAGGTGAATCTGCTTGAGCGGCCTGGTCATCGCGCATCCTCTCCGGCGGTGGCGTACCGGTTCACGGGCCGGGGCAGGCCGAGGACGTCACGCAGCGTGCCCGTCCGCTGGTTGGCCAGGCCGCGGCGGCTCAGCTCGCCGGTCAGGTGCGCCGAGATCTGCATCAGATCGTGGGGAAGGGCGCCGGGATGCAGCCGGACCCCGGTGACGCCGGCCCGCTGCCAGTCTTCCAATCGGTCGGCGAGCTGGACTGCGGTACCGGTGAAAACCTCTGTCGGGAAGCCGACTTCGGATCCGTGCAGGCCGTCGAGCCGTCGGCGGCGTGCGACCGCGCGCTCGGCGGAGTCGTCGAGGAAGACCACCAGGTCGACGAACGTCCGAGCGTCCACCGGCGGCACGGTGCCTGCCGGGACGAAGGCGATGTCGGCCCCTGCGACGAAGTCGCCGCTGTCGTCATCGGTGTACGTCGCGGCGACTGGCGGCCGGCCCTGTGGCGGTCGCGGTGTGATCGAGGGCCCCTTGACCGAGAACCAGCGGCCCTCGAAGTCGATGTAGTGCAGCTTGTTCCGATCGACGAACCGTCCAGTGGTTGCATCGCGGATCTCGGCGCCGTCCTCCCAGCTGTCCCACAGCCGCCGAAGCACCTCGACGTAATCGGCGGCCTCGTCGTACAGCTCGCGGCCAGAGGTGGGAACCTCGCGCCTGCCGAAGTGTCGTGCCGCGTCGGCACTCGCGGTCACCTCGACGAGGATCCCGGCGCGTCCGGTGCTGACGTGATCGAGTGTCGCGACGGCCTTGGACAGGTGAAACGGTTCGGTATGGGTCGCGACTGCGGTCGGCACCAGCCCGACGCGGCGGGTCAGCGGTGCGACCCGGGCCGCGGTCAGTACCGCGTCGAGCCGGCCTCGCACCCCCTCGGGTTGCAGCACGAGTTCGTCATCGAAGGTGACGAGATCGATTCCGCCGCGGTCGGCCTCGGTGACCAAGTCGACCCAGTACCGGGGTGTCAGCAGTTCGGTGGGTCGGGCGTCGGGTTCGCGCCACGCGGCCGGATGCCGGCCGGCGGCCGAGAGCGCGACGGCGAGCAGCAGCGGGTCGGGCCCTGTCATGGCTCTCACTTTCGGGGTCAACGGTGGACCTCGCCGAAAGCATTCCCCGGGCCGGCCCGCCGGCCGAGGGTTGTGCTCAGGGACAGCCGAAAGGGCCTAGCTGAACACGCGTCCGCGGCGTTCTGCCGTGGCGCTGCCGCTGAAAAGCCCGGAGTCCGCCTGCGGCTCATCGCGTGCTGCGGGCTGACCCTGCATCTCCCGGTCCGCGGAGCTCGCGTGCTCGATACGCCGGCGCGGCAGCGCGCCCGGATTGGTGCGTTGCAGCCAGGACACCATGCCCTCCCGGATATCGCAGCGCAGGTCGAACAACTGTCCCGCGTCCTTGGCGCTGACCAGCATCCGCACCCGGACCAGCCCGTCGACCGCATCGGTGACCTGCAGGACGCCCGCGCGGCCGTCCCACTTCGGGTTGGCTCTCAGCAGCCGGTCCATCTCGGCGCGCATCGCGTCGAACGGCACGGTGAAATCCACGTCGAGTTCGGCCGTGCCGAGCAGTTCGGTCGCGTTGCGCGTCCAGTTCTGGAACGGGGTGTTGGTGAAGTACGTGCACGGCAGGACCAATCGGCGTTCGTCCCACAGCCGGACCACGACGTAGGTCAGCGTGATCTCCTCGATGCGGCCCCACTCATCTTCGAGCACGACCACGTCGCCGACACGGATCGCGTCGGAGAACGCGATCTGGACGCCGGCGAACACCGAGCCGAGCGAGGTCTGCGCCGCCAGGCCGGCGACGACGGTCAGCACACCGGCGGACGCGAACAGCGTCTTGCCGATGTCGCTGAACGACGGGAACGTCATCAACGCGGCCGCGCCGCCGAGAAGGACGACGATCGCGACCGCGATACGGCGCAGTGTCAGCACCTGAGTCTTGATCTTTCGCCGGTGCCGGTCGGCGTCGGTCAGCCCTTCGTCACCGCCGGCGAACCGGGTGATCACCTGACGTTCGGCCACGCGCACCAGGCGGGCGAGCATCCAGGTGAAGCACGCGATCAGCGCGATCACCAGGGCATGGTCCACCCAGCCGCGCCAGCTGGCGCCGATGTCGACGGTGCGGCGCACCGCCGTCGACGCGGCGATCAGCACGAGGGTTGCGCGCAGTGGCATCCGGGTCAGCACGGCCGTGTCGTGGATCAGCAGGCTGCGCCTGCCGAGGCGTTGCAGCAGCCAGGTCACCGCGAGACCGATGGCATAGGCGATGGCGACGGCACCCGCGATCCAGGCGGCGTCCGTGGCGAGATGGGTGGCGGATTCGAGGCTGGTGGTGTCCTCCATGCCGGTTGCGTTCCCGGCTCACCGGCCTCGGACACCTCTCGGACGCCGATTCGCTCAGATGGGACTCAGGTCACACCGCAATGGGCGATCAGCACCTCCGCCGCCGACCGGGCGTGCGCCAGAGGTGCGGGATCGTCGAGCGAGGTCGCCAGTGCGGTGCCGCCCTCGAACAGCACGAGCAGTTGCTGAGCCAGTTGCGCCGGGTGTTCGGCGCCGGCCTCGGCCGCGACGGCGGTCAGCCGCTGCGCGAAGCGGTGTTTGTGGGCGCGCACGATCTCGTCGACGCCGGCGAGTTCGCCGGCAGACTCCACCGCCGCGTTGTGGAACGGGCAGCCCCGGAACCGGGGCGCCGCCCCCGCGTCGAGGGCCACCGAGTCGAAGGCGACCGAGTCGAAGATCGCCAGCAACCGGTCCCCGGGGCTGGTGTCCTTGGCGTCGAGGCGCCGTTCCAGGGGTGTGCCGCCGCGTTCGTCGATTCCGTGAAGGTAGTCCTCGACGAGGGCGGTCTTGCTCGGAAAATGTTGGTAGAACGTCCGCTTGGAAACCTCAGCGGCCTGGGACAGCTTCTCCACCCCGGTGGCGTGGATGCCCTCCCGGTAGAACAGGTCGGTGGCCGCGCGCAGGATCCGGTCGCGGGCGCCACGACCGCCGCGCCGGGGCTTGACCTCGGAGTTCGGCACCGGGTCAGCATACAACTACACCGATCGGTTTACTTTCGGTTCGATCGGCGGTACCGTCGCCGATCGTGACCGTCCTCGTCTTCGGCGCCACCGGCCGACACGGAAGCACCGGGCAGTACCTCGTTCGACGCCTGCTGGAGGACGGCAGACCCGTGCGGGCGCTGGTCCGTGGCCGCGACGAACGAGCGCAGCGCCTCGTCGAGATGGGGGCCGAGATCGCCGTCGGCGACCTCACCGACCGGCGCACCCTGGTGCCGGCCCTGACCGGAGTCGACACCGTGTACTTCACGTATCCGATCGCCGCGGGCGTCGTGCCCGCAGCGGCGCACTACGCGTCGGCGGTCCTGGAGGCCGGTACATCACCCCGGACCGTGGTGATGTCGATGGGGCCGGCCCATCGCGACCATCCGAGCCGGCTCGGGCAGGCCCAGTGGCTGGCCGAGCAGGTACTGGAGTGGGCGGGCCTGGACCTGCTGATCCTGCGGGTCGCCGCGTTGTTCCACGAGAACGTCCCGGTGTTGCACGCCGACACGGTCCGCAGGGACGGCACGATGCGGAACTCGTTCGGCCGAGGACCGGTTCCGTGGATCAGCGGCCGCGACGCCGCCGAGATCGCGGTCGCGGCGATCCTGCATCCCGAGCGCTTCGCCGGGCCGGTCGTCTACCCGGGCGGCACCGAGATGCTCAGCCACGACCAGATCGCCGGTCTGCTCACCGAAGTTCTGGGGCATCCGGTCCTCTACGAACCGGTCAGCGCGCAGCAGTGGCGCCGGGAGCTGGAGGACACCGCCGCCGCCCGCCCTGGGGAAGTGGTGAACGCGGCGATGGCGCAACATATCTCGTCGGTCGCACAGGTGGTCGCCGGTGGCGGTCCCGCGATGGCCGCCGATCCGGCGACGATCGCCGGATGGATCGGCAGACAACCCGTGGGACTGCGAGAGTTCCTGCGGGACAACGCCGCGAGCTTCCGGTGAGCATCGTCGAACACATCATGCGCCGGCTGGTGGCCGCGATTCCTAGCTGCGCTTGGCGACCTGCGCCTTGATCTTGTCGGGCAGCGCGTCGGCGGGGGCGAGCGCGGGGTACAGCGCGGACTCGCCCATCAACGCGCGGAACACCATGCTGATCGTGACGTCGTGGTCCGGCCGCGAGATCACCTCGATGCGGTCGCCGGCGCGCATCGTCCCCGGCTCGATGACCCGGAAGTACGCGCCGGGATGGCCCATCGCGGTGAACGTCTTGATCCAGCCAGGGATCCCGAGCCACTTCACGAACGTCTGGCACGGCGTGCGCGGACTGGTCACCTCGAGCACCAGGCCTTCCTCGCCGACGGTCCACCGCTCGCCGATGAGCAGATTCGTCAGATCCACCCCCGACGTCGTGATGTTCTCGCCGAACATGCCGTTGGTCAGCTCGCGGTCAAGCTCGCCCTCCCAGCGGTCGAGGTCCTCACGGGCGTACGCGTACACCGCCTGGTCGTCGCCGCCGTGGTGCTTGCTGTCACAGACCGAATCGCCGACGACGCCGCTGCCCAGACCACCCTTGCGCGGGCCGGGGGCGCGCACCTCGAGCGGGCCGGTGCTGGGCCGCTTGTCGATCCCGGAGCGGCGCCGTCCCAGATCGACCGGGGTGGGCGCCGAGTTGACGGTCAGTACCGATGCCATACCCGAAGCTAACCGCATCGCAGGCCGGCTTCTTCCTTCCGGCTAGCAGGTAACCGCATTGGCGGCCAGCGCCGCAGACATCGCGCGCGTCCGGGGCCAGGCTGAAGCGATGACCGACGGTGCACATCTCGTCGTCGACGCGCTGGGACTCAACGGCGTATCGACGATCTACGGCGTGGTCGGGATCCCGATCACCGACGTGGCTCGGCTGGCCCAGGCGAGCGGCATCCGGTTCCTCGGCTTCCGGCACGAGAGCGCGGCCGGGCACGCCGCTGCGGCCGCGGGCTTCCTGACCGGCAGGCCTGGGGTGTGTATGACGGTGTCGGGCCCGGGATTCCTCAACGGGCTGGTGGCGCTGGCCAACGCGACCACCAACTGCTTCCCGATGATCCAGATCGCCGGTTCCGGTGACCGCGCGGTGGTGGACCTGGGCCGCGGCGATTACGAGGAACTGGACCAGTACGCGGTCGCCCGGTCCCTGGCGAAAGCGGCGTACCGGGTCGACCGCGCCGCCGACATCGGGCTGGCGGTCGCCCGGGCGATCCGCACCGCGACATCGGGCCGACCCGGCGGCGTCTACCTCGACATCCCCGCCGCCGTGCTCGCCGAGGTCGTCGACGACGACATCGGCGCGGCGTCGCTGCGACGCGTCGTGGATCCGGCGCCGCTCCAGCTCCCGGCGCCCGACGCCGTCGCGCGTGCCGTCACGCTCCTCGCCGGCGCCCGCCGCCCGCTGATCGTGCTCGGCAAGGGGGCCGCCTACGCCCGCGCGGACGACGCGATCCGGCGCTTCGTCGAGACCGTCGGGATCCCGTTCCTGCCGATGTCGATGGCCAAAGGACTGCTGCCCGACGACCATCCCCAGTCGGTGGCGGCGGCCCGATCGCTGGCGATGCGGCAGGCCGACGTGGTGATGCTCGTCGGCGCGCGACTGAACTGGCTGCTCGGCCACGGCGAGGCGCCGCAATGGAATCCGGACGCGCAGTTCATCCAGGTCGAGATCGACCCGGCGGAGCTGGACAGCAACCAGCCCATCGCGGCGCCGCTGCTCGGCGACATCGGTTCGGTGATGGACGCGCTCAACCGCCACCCCGCCACGCCGGGGATCACCACACCGCACCCGTGGCGCGGCGCGCTGCACGCGAAAGTCGTCGAGAACAAGCTGAAGATGGCAGCACGGCTGGTCGCCGACACCGGAACCGGGCCGATGGGCTTCCACCCGGCGCTGCGCGCGGTGCGGGACGTGCTGTCGCAACACCGGGACGTCTACCTGGTCAACGAGGGCGCGAACACCCTGGACCTGACCCGCAACGTCGTCGACATGCACGTCCCGCGGCACCGGCTCGACTCCGGCACCTGGGGGGTGATGGGGGTGGGCCTGGGCTACGCGATCGCCGCGGCGGTCGAGACCGGGTCGCCGGTCGTCGCGATCGAAGGGGACAGTGCCTTCGGCTTCTCCGGGATGGAGATGGAGACCATCTGCCGGTACCGGCTTCCCGTCACCGTGGTGGTGTTCAACAACGGCGGCATCTACCGCGGCAACGACGCGAACCCGCTGTCCGACGATCCCGCGCCGACCCGGCTGCTGCAGTCGACCCGATATCACCGCCTCGCCGAATCCTTCGGCGCGGAAGGCTATTCGGTGACGACACCCGGAGAGCTCGAGTCCGCGCTGCAGACCGCGATCACCTCGGGCAGGCCCGCGCTCCTCGACTGCCTGATCGACCCGGCCGACGGGACCGAGAGCGGACATCTGACCAACCTGAACCCGACCGTCGTGAAGGAGCCGGCATGACCGTCGACCTGAGCGTCCACCCGCCCCGATCCACCGCACTGATCGTCGGCTCCGCCCGCGAAACGATCAGCTACGGACAACTCGACGCCGCGGTGTCCGGAGCCGCCCGCGCCCACACCGACCACGGGTTCCGTCGCGGCGACGTCATCGCGCTGACCGCCGCCAACACCGCCGAGTTCGTCGTCGACCTGCTCGGTGCGATCCGCGCCGGTCTGATCGTTGCGCCGATGGACCCCGCGCTACCGCAGTCGGGCACCCGGCAGCGGCTCGACCTGCTCGGCAGCCTGCGGCACGGCGGACCCGGAGGTCTCACCGACGACGACGCGATGGTCATGTTCACTTCGGGCACCACGGGAATCCCGAAGATGGTGCCGTGGACCCGGCAGGCGATCACCGCATCGACGGCGTCGGTCGCGCGCACCTACGGACTCACCGAGGCCGATTCGACGGTCGCGGCGATGCCGCTGTTCCACGGCCACGGCCTGATCGCGACGCTGCTGACCAGCCTGACCGTCGGAGGCACCGTGCTGCTGCCCGCCGCAGGCCGGTTCAGCGCCCACACCTTCCGCGACGACCTGGCCGCCGCGAGGGCCACCTGGTACACCGCGGTCCCGACGGTTCATCGGATCGCCTTGACTACCAGAGAAACTCGGCCCGGTGACACCACCAGGGCCGCCGCGGCGCTACGTTTCGTGCGCAGCTGCAGCGCACCGCTGGCACCCGAGACCGCAGCCGGTCTGGAGTCGGAGTTCGGGGTGCCGGTGCTCCCCGCCTACGGCATGACCGAGGCGACCCACCACGTCAGCGGCTGCACGCTCGGCGACACCACCGATGTGCGCCGCCGGAGCGTCGGCACACCCGCCGCGGCGACGGCGAGGATCGTCGACGGCGAGGTCTGGGTCACCGGTGCGGCCATCGCCCGCGGCTACCTCGGCGACCGGGCGCTCAGCAGCGGCACCTTCGTCGAAGGATGGTTGCGCACAGGCGATCTCGGCGCCATCGACGCCAGTGGAAACCTGTCCGTCACGGGCCGGATCAAGAACATCATCAACCGCGGCGGCGAGAAGATCTCGCCGGAACGGGTGGAACAGATACTCGCCGGATGCCCCGGCGTCGCGCAGGCGGCCGTCTTCCCGCTGCCTGACCCTGTGTACGGCGAGCGGGTCGGCGCCGCCGTCGTCGCGACACCGGGCATCCGGCCGACCACCGGTGAGCTCATCGCGGGCTGCCGCGGACGGCTCGCGAAGTACGAAGTGCCCGAGCACATCGCGATCGTCGACGCGTTACCGCTGACCGCCAAGGGCGACATCGACCGCGCCGCGCTGGCTCACTCCTCGAGCAACTCCCAGCTGTCGCTTTCGCCGACCGGCGCCGCCGTGACCTGAAGTGTGCGGGTCTCGCCCTCCGGATCGGCGGCCACACAGTCGAACGTCGCGCCCACCTCGACGGCCTTCAACCCGTCGCCGCAGTCCACCGTGACCTCGAAGCCCAGTTTGTCGGACACCTCGCCGGCGAGCGTCTGCGCGACCGACGGCAGATCGTAGAGCGTGTCCTTGGTCTCGAAGTCGACGTTGTAGTCGTCGTCCTTGATGGTCGCCGCGACACGCACCGTCTGGCCGCCGACGTCGGCGGTGCACTCCAGCGTGTCACCCTTCTTCGGGCTCGGCGACTGTTCGGGGCACTCCAGGCTGGAGACCTGCCGGCCGATCGAGGAGTAGCTGGTGTCGAGCTCCTTGGTGATCTCGTCCTCGAGCTTCTGGTAGTCCAGACCCCCGCCGATCGAGAACGAGCACGCGGTCATCGTCAGCGCGGCGCCGCAGGAGATCAGCAGGTTCTTCACCATGAATCAGGATCGTAAAGAGGCGCGGGGGCCGCGTCTACTGGAGATCTGCCAGGTCATCGGGGACATCCACGGCGTATCGGCGAAGGATCTCCAATGGCACGGTGTCGAGGGTGCGCTCGTGGGTCGAGGCGAGTACGACCGGGCAGGCGTGCCCGTCCTGATGTGCGCGCAGCCAGTTCCGTGCGGTGACGCACCAACGGTCACCCGGCACCAGTCCGGGGAACCGGTAGGCCGGCATCGGGGTGGACAGATCGTTGCCGATGGAGCGCTGATGCGCCAGGAACTCCGCGGTGACGACGCCGCAGATGGTGTGCAGGCCCAGGTCCTCGTCGCCGGTGCTGCAACACCCGTCACGGTAGAAACCGGTCAAAGGTTCGGTGCCGCAAGGCTCCAACGGTCCGCCCAGGACGTTTCGCTCCTCCATCAGCCCAGTATCGCGTAGCGTCGCCCGGCATGGGGTCGACACGGTATGCGGCTTTCCTGCGCGGGATCAACGTCGGCGGCCGCAACATGATCTCGATGGCCGATCTGCGTGCGCTGTTCACCGACGCCGGGTTCGCCGGCGTCACCACCTACATCCAGTCCGGCAACGTCGCGTTCGAGTTCGGCGGGCCGCGAAAGACCTTGGAGCCCGCCATCGAAGGGCTGCTGGCCGACCGGCTGGAGAGCCTTCCGGTGGTGGTCGTGCGGTCCCGGCGCGAGATGCGCGCGATCGTCGGGGACGCCCCGTCGGAGTTCGTCGCGCGCGCCGAGGACCACCACCGCGACGTGGTCTTCCTCAAGGCGCCGCTGACCGCCGAGGAGGCGATGGAGGTGGTCCAGCTGCGTGACGGTGTCGACCAGGCCTGGCCGGGGCCCGGCGTCGTGTACTTCACCCGGCTCAGCGCGGAGCGGACCAAGAGCAAGATGAACCGGATCGTCGGAACCCCGCAGTACCGGCTGATGACGATCCGGAACTGGGCCACGACGTCGAAGATGGCGGCGATCCTGGACGGCTCGGGCTGACTCAGATACTGAGCTTGCGGTACCGCTGTAGTCGCCGGATTCCTTGGGCGGCAGTAGTTCCGGTGACGGGCGTCAGCGCGGCCCGCAGGCGGTCCCGCACCGCGGCGGTGTCCAGGCCCATCCCGATTGCGACGAGACTGTTGGCCTCGGCGCGGGCCGGTGCGTCGGCGACGTGCACGGTCGGGCCGACCACGTTGACGGTGTAGCGGCGTGTGGTCGAGCGGTAGCGCACCGCGATCGTGCCCTTCATCCGGTAGGCCCCGGGCGGTGGGTCGTCGAGCACGTCGAGCACCGCCGCAGGATCGACGCAGCCGTCGCTGCGCACGGTCACCGAGTCCGCGTGCACGTGGTCGTGGTCGTGCTCGTGTGGCTCCGCGTCGAAGAACAGCTCACGAAACGACAGCTGCCCGCTCTCCGGTTCGGCCGCCGCGATGTCGTAGAGCAGGGCCGGATCGATCCGTCCGGCCGTCGCGCCGACGACGTGGGCGTGCGGGTTCACCTCGTGCACCCGGCTCTCGATCCTGCCGAGCGCCTCGGCGCGCCCGGCGGCGGGGACCTGGTCGAGCTTGTTCACGACGACGAGCGTCGCGGCGCCGTAGCGGGCGGGCGGGGTCGCGTCCCGGTCGACGGTGTCGAAGTGGGTGGCGGCGTCGAGCACGTCGACGACACCCCCGGGCCGGACACCGTCGACCCCGCTGAACCGGATGATGCGTGACACCGCGACCGGATCGGCGAGCCCGCTCGACTCGACGATGATCGCGTCGAGTCGCAGCTTCGGGTCGGCCAGGCGCTCCAGCGCGACGTCCAACCCGCCCTCGTCGGGCAGGCAGCAGATGCAGCCGCCCGCGATCGAGGCCGGCTCGTCCACCTGCCCGGTCACCAGTCCGGCGTCCACATTGAGTTCGCCGAAGTCGTTGATGACCACGCCGATCCTGGCATTGGGGCTGCGCAGCACGTGATTGAGCAACGTGGTCTTGCCCGCGCCGAGATAGCCGGTCAGCGCGATGACGGGTATCGGCTGCACAGCAGGGCAGGTTACCGGGACCGGATGTGCGCATACCGCCCGGCGTGCCAGTCAGATCGGTAATATGACGCATTGCGCCACATTCGTCGGCGTATGGGGGGCAAGGCGCGTGCAGGGTGCTACCGCGGGGGACTTCGACCACGCTCCAGACCGCGACGCCGCCACCGAGATCCCCGCCCTGCACGCTCTGCTGCGCATCTCGGATGCGGTGCTGCGGGCGCACTACTTCGACGAGGTGCTCGAGGTCATTGCCGAGCAGGCCCGCGCGGCGCTGGACGCCGCCACGTTGTCGATCTGTCGGCTGGAGCAGGATCTGGCCGCGTTGCGGATCCTGCACAATTCCGGTGCGCTCGCCGCGGACGAGCAACGCTGGCCGCAGGACGACCTCTACGAGATCACACCCGATTCGAGCATCAACACCAAGCTCGCGAAGGGCATCTCCTACGCGAATGCGGTCGAGGACGACGGCTGCCCGGAGGAGTCGCGGCAGTTGCTGACCCAGCTCGGAAAGGAGAGTGAGCTGGCGGTACCCGTCATGATCGGGGAGTCGATGTGGGGCACGTTGTGGGCCACCGGCACCAACGGGCGCCGCTTCGGTGACAGCGACATTCTGCTGCTGCAGGCGATCGCCGCGCAGACCGCGGTGGCGATCGGTCGCTCCGAGCTACTGACCACGGTTTGGCGCTATGCGTTCGAGGATCCGCTGACCGGCATCGCGAACCGGCGGGCACTGGATCGGCATCTGGACCAGATCAACTGGGGCACAGAATATCCGGTGGCTCTGGTGTGTGACCTGGACGGCTTCAAGCGGATCAACGACCGGGACGGGCACCCGGCGGGGGACCAGATCCTGCGCAGCGTCGCGTCAGGGCTGAGCCGCTTGACGAACACCATCGACGGCGCGGTCGCGGCGCGGCTGGGCGGCGACGAGTTCTGTGTGGTGCTGCCGGACGCCACCCTGGCGGCGGCACAGGTGTTCGCGATGGACGCCACCAAGGCCATCCGCGCCACACTCGACAGTGACGTCACGATGTCGTGGGGCGCCGCTGCGGTTGGCCGCGACATCCGCAGCGGCGACCAGTTGATCGCGGCCGCGGACGCCGCGCTGCGCGAGGCCAAACGCCAGGGCCCGGCGCGCTTCAGCACCGGGGTGACCACCTCGGTCGTCCAGGGCGGCATCGACAGCCGCGATCGCAACGCGATCAAACCACCTGGTGCCGAGGACCTTCCGGGAATCATGGTACGAATCCTGGACCATCAGAAAGGGCTGGCGATTCCGGCGGCGCTGGAGATCCTAGCGCTGCAGGTGCAGCAGGTCATCGGCACCGCGGCCTGGTCGATCTCCGAATGCGGTGAGAACCATGATTCGCTGCGGTCGGTGCGCAGCGTCGACGCCGTGTTCCGGCCGGATTCGGGGCTGTCGGTGCTGACCGAACTCGGCCCGCCGGTGTACTCGCTGAAGGACTATCCGGCCACGGCGCGCGCGGTGCGGGAGGGCACGTGGTTCGTCGCCGCGACCGGACTGGAGGGGTCGGACCCCGCGGAGACCGCGCTGCTCGGCCGGCTCGGCTACAAGGCGGTCCTCGGTGTCGGCGTCCCGGCGGGACAGACCTGCTACCTGATCGAGTTCTTCTCCCACGACGGGTATCAGCAGCTCTTCGACATCGCGCCGATGGCGCAGGTGCTCGCGACCTACTGTGTTTCGCGGCTCAGCGAAAGCCGGCCGCACCACCGTCGAGCATGATGGTCTGGGCGGTCACGAATCTCGCCTCGTCACTCAGCAGGAAGGCCACCGCGGGCCCGATGTCGAAGGTGACATCGCCCAAGCGTCCCAACGGAACCGAGCGGACGGTGCGCTCGTAGGTCTTCGGATCCCATTCGCGCCAGACGCTGATGCTCTCGGTCTCTGCGTACGGGCACACCACGTTGACCCGGATGCCGGTCTTGCCCCATTCCAGTGCGGCGACCTTCGACATCCCGCGGATCGCCTCCTTCGCGGCTGCGTAGGCTCCGAACTTCGGTAGACCGATTGTGCCCGAACCGGATCCGAGGTTGACGATGCTGCCCTCGCCGTTGTCGGCGAAGACCGGGTAGACCGCCTGCATCAGCTCGAACGTCGCTCGCGGGCCGACGTCGAAGACGAGGTCGTAATCCTCCCTGGTGATCTCATGGAACGGCTTCGGCTCGTTGGTCGCGATCGCGTTGTTCACCAGACCGTGCACCGAGCCGAATGTGTCGACGGCCGTGCGGACAATACCTTGGGCGCAGTCGTTTTCACGTAAGTCGGCGGTGAGCGTCGCGACGGGGTGTCCCGCGTCGCGCAGCGCGTGGGCGGTCTCGTCCAACAGGTCTCCGTCGCGGTCGACGAGCAGCACCGACGCGCCCCGCAGCGCCACGGCGGTGGCGATGCCCTTGCCCACTCCTCGCGCGGCGCCGGTGATGATGACCGTCCGACCGGCCAGCAGCTGTGTGTCCATGCCGGCAACCGTATCCGGGGACGCCGAAAGGCCGGACCGTATGGTCCGGCCTTTCACGCGGTGAAGGGTTAGTTGGTCAGATTGTCAGGGGTCAGCCGACCGGGATGGTGGCGCAGCCGACGTTCGGGATACAGCCCGAGACGCCGTCAGGTCCGGCGGCGCCGCTGACGCCGCCCGGATTGGTGCTGCCCGCAACGCCACCCGGTCCGGCGGTGCCCGCCGGGCCGCCCGGAATGGCGCCGGTCGCGCCTTCGGGTCCTGCGGCACCGCTGACGCCGCCGGGGTTGGTGCTGCCGCTGACGCCACCGGGGCCGGCCTCGCCGGCGGGGCCGCCGGGGATCACGCCCGCGGCGCCATCAGGTCCGGCAACGCCACCCGGGCCGCCGGGGACGGCACCGGCCGCACCGCCGGGGCCGACGGTTCCGATGTCGGCGCACGGGGTGCCGTCAGCGTTGAAGCACGGTGGCGGAGCCGGCTGCGCGAAGGTCAGGGGCGCGGTTGCGATGGCAGTCGCCGCGGCGCCCGCGAAGAGCATAGGTCCGAAAATTCCTAGAGCAGATGTCTTGTATCGCATGACAGAGAGGTTGCCGCGTGGCGCGCCGTTGAAACCACTTGAGTTATGAAGGTTTTCTAAATGAGCGCTGAGGCATGCTTGCGGTGTGGGACTGGTCATACGGCTCGTGGAACTGTTGCTCATCCTGCTGCCACTGATCGGTGCGGGCTACGCGACCTACCGCGCGATCACGTCCGCGAGATCGAAAACTCCGCGGCAGTTACCGACGCAGCAAACAGACGCGACCCAGCGGCGCATCGTCGGCCGCGCGGTCGAGGAACACGACAGAACGGATACCCGCTGGCTCGAATACGAACTCGACGTCGCGAAACTGCTGGATTTCCCGCTGATGACGGACATGCGGGATCCGCTGACCCAGCGGTTCCACCGCGCCAAGCTGCGCGCCGATTTCCTTCGTCCGGGCGACATCGCCGACCTGGTGGACGACCGCGATGCGGCCCGTGAGTACATGGATGCGGTGCAGGAGTACGCGGCGGCGTTCGACATCGCCGAGACCGAGGCCATCCGGCGGCGTCGCACCGATTTCTCGGCGGGCGAACAGGAGCGGCTCGCGCGGGCGCAACGGCTGCTGTTGGTGGCATCTGACGACGCGGCGACCCAGCAGGAGCGCGAGCGGGCCTACGGACTCGCACGGCGCGAGCTCGACGGGCTGATCGTGCTGCCCGAGCGAGCCCGCGCCGAGTTGGAGCGAGGTATCAGCGGAGAGCTGGGCTAGCTTTCGCGTTGGGTGGCCGCGTCGGCGACGTCGAGGGCCCGGTCCAGGATGGCCAGACCGTCGCGTGCCTGCTCCGCGGTGATGGTGCACGGCGGCACCACGTGGATGCGGTTGTAATTCGCGAACGGCAGAAGACCCAGCTTCTTGCATTCCGCGATCACGGAATTCATTGCCGCGCTGGAACTTCCGTACGGTGCCAGCGGCTCGCGGGTCTGCTGGTCGGCGACCAGTTCGACCGCCCAGAACACGCCGGCCCCGCGAACCTCACCGACACTGCGGTGCTTGGCGGCGAGCTCGGCCAGGCCGGGCCCGATGACCTCGGCACCGATCTTCGCGGCGTTCTCGACGATGCCCTCCTCGGCCATCGTGTTGATCGTCGCGACCGCGGCGGCACAGGCCAGCGGGTGGCCGGAGTAGGTCAGTCCGCCCGGGTAGGCGCGGTGGGCGAAGGTCTCCGCGATCGCGGGGCTGATCGCCACCCCACCGAGCGGGACGTAGCCGGAGTTGACCCCCTTGGCGAACGTCAGCAGGTCCGGAACCACGTCGAAGTGGTTGATGGAGAACCACTTTCCGCTTCGGCCGAAGCCCGCCATCACCTCGTCGGCGATGAACACGATGCCGTACTCGTCGCAGATCTCACGCACGCCGGCGATGTATCCCGGCGGCGGCACCATGATGCCGGCCGTGCCGGGGATCGACTCCAGGATGATGGCCGCGATCGTGCTCGGCCCTTCCATCTTGATGATGTCGTGCAGGTGCTTGAGGGCACGCTCGGATTCCTCGGCCTCGGTGGTGGCGTGGAACTGCGAGCGGTACAGGAACGGGCCGAAGAAGTGCACGACGCCGGCGTTGCCGTGGTCGTTGGGCCAGCGGCGCGGGTCGCCGGTCAGGTTGATCGCGGTCTCGGTGCCGCCGTGATACGAGCGGTACCGCGACAGCACCTTGTAGCGGCCGGTGTGCAGCCGGGCCATCCGCACGGCGTGTTCGACGGCGTCGGCGCCGGCGTTGGTGAAGAAGATTCGGTTCAACTCGCCCGGGGTGCGCTCGGCGATCAGCCGGGCGGCTTCGGAGCGGGCGTCGTTGGCGTGCTGGGGTGCGACCGTGCACAGTTTGGCGGCCTGGTCGGCGATCGCGGCGACCACCTTGGGGTGCTGATGACCGATGTTCGTGTTGACCAGCATCGACGAAAAATCGAGCAGCTTGTTGCCGTTGCCGTCCCAGACGTAGCAGCCCTCCGACGCGGTGATCGTCATGGGCGTGATCTCGGCCTGCGCGGACCACGAGTGGAATACGTGGGCCCGGTCGAGCTCGTAGGTTCGAGCGGCTTCCGCGCGGGCCGCCTCGACGGTCAGGCCGTTGGGAAGGAGTTCTTCAAGCGTCTCGTTCAACACGCCTAAACCGTAGATCCCCGACGTCAGAAGCGGAAATGACGCCGGGGAACTCACAGATTCGCGGGAATCAGCGGACGTTGACGTAGTAGACGTGTCCGGTGATGGTGTTCTGGTAGAGCCGGTCGTTGAAGTTGTCCTGGACGGTGCCGCGGATGGCGGGTCCGCGGTTGACGCCGACGACGTTGGCGTCTGCCAGGGGCGTGGCGGAGAGCTTGTGGACGATGACCCGGTTGCCCTGGGCTTCGAGCTGGGCGATGGTCGCCTGGGCGTCTCCGGTGCCGGATGGGGCGGCCAGTGCGGGGGCGGCCAGGCCCAGGAATCCGGCGGACAGCGCGGCGGCGGCGGTGGTGGCGATGGTGAGCTTCTTCATGATCGTTCTTCTTCCCTGCGGTGGTGCTTCCTGGTGTTCTGATCGGTTGAACCAGCAGGTCAGCGCGTTCATTTCGGTTGGCAGAGATTGATCGGCCGTTGGCACGAATAGGTGCGTCGAGTAGTCGGTGGGCGCTGGTACCATCGAACACATGTTCGATGGTTGGTCTGATGGGCGGGTCGTCTCGGGGGTGGCTGATTCGTATCGGCAGGTCGCGATCGGAATGGCGGCGGCTTCGGCGGGGATCGCGGAGTTGCTGGGGCGGCGCACCGTCGAGGAGATCGACCGCGAGGCTGATGTGCGCTCGTTGATCACCGCGTTCGAGCGCACGGTGGTCGAGGTGGGGGCGGCGTTGCGGCTGCCGCCGGCACGGGCACGGGAGTTGGTCCACCACGCCGATGTGCTGCACACCCGGTTGCCGGCGGTGGCGGCACTGCTGGCCGCCGGGGAGGTCGACTATCCGACGGTGCTGTTGGTCATCGAGCGCACCGATCTGGTTGCCGAGCAGCACATGGCGCGCCTGGATGCGGCGCTGGCCGAGCGGATCCGCACCTGGGCGCGCTGGTCACGCAAGCTGGTGCGCGATGCCGTCGACGGGTTGGTCGCCGAAGTCGATGCCGCGGCGATCAAGCGGCGCCGCCAGGCCGCCTTCGATGAGCGCCGGGTCACGGTGGCCGCCGGGTTGGACGGGATGGCCGCGGTGCGCGCGCGGATGTCGGCGTCGCAGGGCGCGGCGATGGACGCCCGCTGGAGCATGCTGGCCAAACAGGTGTGCCCTGGTGATCCGCGCAGTCTGACTCAGCGCCGCGCTGATGTGTTCGATGCCCTCAACACCGGTGGCGCGTTCGGGTGTGGCTGTGGGGATCCGGGCTGCCCCTGTCTGGTCGTGGTCCCCCCGGCGGCCGCGCAGCACGACCCACCAGCCGCCGAACCCGAGCCCGAGGCGCTGGAGCCGCCCGAGGCCGAGCCGCCCGCCGAGGCGCCTGAGGCCGAGCCGCCCGCCGAGGCGCCCGCGGTCGAGCCGATCCCGGCACCGGCACCGGCACCACCGGGGCCGGGGCCGGGGCCGGTGTCGGTGTTGGGGCGGCAGGTGGTGCTCCACGTGATCGCCACCGCCGACACCGTCGCCGGGCACAGCAACACTGCGGGCTATCTGGCCGGCTACGGGATCATCGACGCCGAACTGGTGCGCGAACTGGCCCGCGAGGCCACCCGCCGGCTGGTCGAAGCCCCACCATTCGACGAACGCCAAGCCGTGACCTACCGGCCCAGCGCGGCGCTGGCACGGTTCATCCGCGCCCGCGACCTGACCTGTCGCTTCCCCGGCTGCGACGTGCCGGCCACCCGCTGCGACATCGACCACACCATCGCCTTCGACCACCACGACCCGACCGCCGGCGGGCAGACCGTGCCCTGGAACCTTGCCTGCTACTGCCGCACACACCACCGCCACAAAACCCACGACACCGGCTGGAACGACCGGCAACTGCCCGACGGCACCATCATCTGGACCTCCCCGAGCGGGCACCAATACCGCACCCGCCCCGCCGGAATCGGGCTGTTTCCCGGGCTGGGCCGCGCCCAGCACCGCAGCGAGCAGCAGCGCATCACCGCCGCACGGCGCCGACTCAACGCTCACCGCGACACCAGCGAACACAACAGCTACCGCAACCAGAAGGCCCGCAACGAAATCCGGGATCGGCGCTGGCGCAACGGATTCCGCTGCCGCTACCTACTGTTCACAGGCGACTTCGCCCACCACACACCCAGCAAAAGCCCGTTCGCCCGCTTCGTCAACGACCCCCTCGAACCCGAAACCCTCCCACCACACTGGCAACCCCCACCACCACGAAACAATGACCCCGACCAACCACCACCCTTCTGACAGGGCCGGGGAGCTATGCCTCGGAGGCGGCTTCGAGGTCGCGCAGGGCTTCGCCGGTGTACACCGCGAGGCGCTGCAGATGCGGCAGGCGATCACGGCAGCCGACGAACCCGAAGTTGATGGTGTCCGCGTAGCTCTGCAACGTGATGTTCAACGCCATCCCGTGGATCGGGATCGACACCGGATAGGTCGCCTCCAGCCGGGAACCGTTGAAGTACAGCGGTTCCCGTGGGCCCGGAACGTTCGACACACAGAGGTTGAACGTGTGCGGCCACGGCGGCTGAACCCCCGTCACCGCGCCGGCGATCTGCCCGCCGGCCGGGGCCAGCAGCGCCGCGCTGTAGGCGAGGATCGCCGTCGGCGACATCGACTGCAACTGCGCTTTGGCAGCGCGCGTCGCCGCGGTGATCACGTCGAGCCGTTCCACTGGATCTGCGATGTCGGTGCCCATCGGCGCGAGTATCGCGCCGACCGCGTTTCCGCCACCCTCATCGCCTTTCGGGCGCACATTCACCGGCAGGAACGCGACCAGCGAGCGCTCCGGCAGTTTGTCGAAGTCCAACAGGAACTTTCGCAGTCCGCCCCCGAGGATCGCCAGCGCCACGTCATTGATCGTCGAACCGTGCTGCGAGCTCAGCTTCTTCAGCCGGTCGAAATCGTATTGCTGCGTGGCGAATCGACGGTTGCGGCTGATCCGTGCGTTGAGGATGCTGTGCGGTGCCGACACCGAACCTGCGATGTTCACATTGTCGCCGTCACGCCGGATCTGGGTGTTCACCAACGCCGACGCGAGATCGACCGCCGAACTGACGCCCCCGGTCACCGCCGACCCCACATCGGCCAGCGCGCGCAGTGTCGCCGTCAAAGGATTCGACGACCCCGCGTCACCGGCCGCGTCGTCGCGGTGCTCCCGCGACGGTGGCGCGACGTTGAAGAACAGCCGCGGGTCCCGCGTCTGCGGGTCGGTCGACAGACTGCGTGCCAGCGTGCGTATCGCGCTGTACCCGTCCACCAGCGCGTGATGCACCTTCGCGTACAGCGCGAACCGGCCGCCCTCCAGCGCCTCGATCACATGCAGTTCCCACGGCGGCCGGGTCAGGTCCAACGGGTTACTGTGCAGCCGCGACACCAGGATGCCCAGCTCCCGTTCGTCGCCCGGCGACGGCAGCGCTGACCGGCGCACGTGATAGTCGAAGTCGAAGTCCTCGTCGACCACCCAGCTGTGCAACGGGCTGAACTGCAGCCTCGGGTACGCGAGCTTGCGGTTCCACGGCGACTGGATCTCCTGGCGCCGGGCGTCATCGATCATCCGGCGCAGATAGTCGCTCGGCGCATCGACGGGCGGGGTGAACGGCAACAGTCCGGCGACGTGCATCTTCGACTTCGACGTCTCGCCGTAGATGAACATCAGATCCTGGAGCCCAAGGCGGACACTTTTCGCGCTCACGGGTGCACGCTAACCGCAGTCGTCATGTTCCACAGAACGTTTGGAAGGAGGCGCTGAACTCCTTCGGGCCGGGCTCGGCGTACCGCTCGAAACCGGGCCGCGCATCGAACGGCGCCCGGATCGCCTCGATCAGCCGCGTCACCGGCGCCATATCGCCGGCGGTGGCCGCGGTCAGCGCTTCCTCCACCAGGTGGTTGCGTGCGATGTAGACAGGATTGACCCGGTCCATCGCCCCGGGATCCGGGATGAGCGCCTGCCACCGGTGCAACCACGCGTCGAACGCGGCGAGGTCGATGAACTCGCCCCGGACCGGTTCGGCGTCCCCACGCGCGGCCTGGGCCAGCCGACGGAAGAACGACGTGAAGTCGACCCGACTCTGGTGCAGCTGCGTCAGCAGATCCTGGATCAGTGGTGCCGCCACCTCGTCGGGTGCACCGCTCACCCCGAGCTTCGCCCGCATGCCGTCGGTCCACGCCGCCTCGTAGACAGCCTGGAAACCGCCCAGCGTCGCCTCGGCCGCCGCGATCGCCTGTTCGGTGTCCTCGCCCAGCAGCGGCAGCAGCGCTTCGGCGAAGCGGGCCAGGTTCCACAGCGCGATGGACGGCTGGTTGCCGTACGCGTAGCGGCCCCAGCTGTCGATCGAACTGAACTTCGTCTCCGGGTCGAAGCCCTCCATGAACGCGCACGGCCCGTAGTCGATCGTCTCGCCCGAGATCGTCATGTTGTCGGTGTTCATCACCCCGTGGATGAAGCCGGCCAGCATCCACTGCGCGATCAGCCGGGCCTGCGCCGCGCTGACGGCGTCGAGCAGCGCCAGATACGGCTGCTCGGCGTCGGCGGCCGCCGGGTGGTGCCGCGCGATCGCGTAGTCGGCCAGCCGCCGCAGAATATCCGTGTTGCCGGTGGCCTGCATCAGCAGCGGCGCGAACTGGAACGTCCCCACCCGCAGATGGCTTGAAGCGACCCGGGCCAGCACCGCCCCGGGCAGCTCGGTCTCCCGGTACACCGGGCGGCCCGTGGCCACCACGGCCAGCGCCCGCGTCGTCGGGATACCCAAGGCGTGCATCGCCTCGCTGATCACGTACTCGCGCAGCATCGGGCCGACCGCGGCCAGCCCGTCACCGCCGCGGGCGAACGGAGTGCGGCCCGACCCCTTCAGGTGTAGATCGCGCAGCGTGCCGTCGGCGCCCTCGAACTCGCCCAGCAGCAGCGCCCGGCCGTCACCGAGCCGCGGCTGGAACCCGCCGAACTGATGACCCGCGTACGCCTGCGCGACGGGCGCCGCATCCGCCGGGACCTGGTTGCCCGTCAGCAGGGCCACCCCGTCGGGGCCGCGCAGCCAGTCGACGTCGACCCCGAGCTCGGCCGCCAGCGCGTCGTTGACCACCAGCAACCTCGGCTGGGGCGCCTCCTCGGCTTTCCACCGGACCGTCAGCTCAGGCAACTCGGCGGCGAACCGGCTCTGCAGGGCGATACTCACCCCATCCAGACTACGGAGACGGGGGGATCACGGCGATCGCGTCGACAGGGCCCATTTCCGAGCCGTTTGCCGAGCCCTTCACCGCGATCCGGCGCGAGCTCTCCTCGAACACCAGCGTCCCCGCCGGATCCGCGGGTGAGGCCGTGCTCGGCAGGACCAGGGCGCGCTGGCCGGGGGCCACCTCTGCGGTCTGCAGCGCCGACGTCGGCGGGTCCGACTGGGCGATGTGCTCACCGGAGACCTGCCACACCAACGGCGGATAGGTCTGCGGCTGCCCGCACGTCCAGGTGGTCAGGCTCAGCTTCGGCGGGCCCGTGGAGGGCCACCACAGCTTGGTGACCCGGGAGCCGGCGTCGGCGTCGGGGCCCGCGACGTCGAACGTCTGCTGCGTCCCGTCGGCGTCCGACGTCACCACGGCCGCGGTGCCGCATGCACTGTCGGTGGCCCGGTACAGGGCGTAGGACAGTGTCGCGCCGTCCGGGCTCAGCCGGGCCACGGTGACCGGGCTGTTCGCGTCGACCTGACCGAGCGGTGTCGGCGGGCCCGGCCCGCGGATCGCGTACAGGGTGTCCGGGCCGCCGAACGGCGACGGCGGCGCCTCGACCCGCGCCAGCACCGTCGTCCCGCCGCGGGCCACCACCAGCCGCGGCTCCCCGGGCCGGATACCGGCCACGGGTGGCAGATCGACGATCTGGTGCAGTTCAGGCTGCGACTGCGGATCTGCCAGGTCGACGCGCATCAGCCGGTTCGGCTGCTCCCACCACACGACGGTGCTGCCGCCCGCGGTGCCCAGCGACGGTCCGACCGGGAACTCCCGCGTCGCACCCTCGCCGGTGGCGACCTCCAGCACCGTCAGCTGCCCGTCGACGGTCCGCGCGAACACGAACTTGCCGTCCTCGGTGACGATCAGGTCGTTCGACGGCGAGAACGCCCCCTCGGCGGTCGCGACCACCGAGGTGCCCTCGACGATGCCGATCTCGTCGGCCGCGCGGTAGGCCAGCAGCGGGACGGAGGTGTCAGGGACCGCGTTGGTCGGTGTCGGCTCGAACGGCGAACGCGACGTCGAGGTCGAGGTCGAGGTCGTCGTCGAACCGGGGGACGGCTCCACACCGGTGCACGCTGCGAGAACACACGACAGCAGTGCCAGCACGGCGACGAGGAACGGGGACGGTCGGGACACGGGGGATCGTCTTGTCATCAGTATCGAAGTCATGGGGATCTACCCCATGAAAGCTCACACGGCCCACAAACGTCGCCCAGGTATGGTGATTTTTCCCGACTCACGGGGGAATGCGTGGCCGCGACGGCGTAGTCGCAGGTCAGCCCGGGGGAAAAGTCGTCAGCAGATGTGGAGCGCCGCTGTGAGCCTGAACACCATCGCGTTGGAACTCGTGCCGCCGAATGTGGACCGCGGACGCGAGCAGGCCCTCGAGGACGCCGAGAAAGTGGTGCGCTGTTCGGCCGAGGCGGGCCTGGCCGGCCGCATCCGCCACGTGATGATCCCCGGGATGATCGAGGAGGACGGCGACCGTCCCATCGAGATGAAGCCCAAGCTCGACGTCCTCGACTTCTGGGAGATGATCAAGCCCGAGCTGCCCGGGATCAAAGGGCTGTGCACCCAGGTCACGGCGTTCATGGACGAGGACGCCCTGCGCGGCCGGCTGACCCGGCTCGGTGACAGCGGCTTCGAGGGCATCGCGTTCGTCGGCGTGCCCCGCACCCTCAGCGACGGTGAGGGCACCGGCGTCGCGCCGACCGATGCGCTGTCGATCTTCGACAACGTCGTGGACAACCGCGGCGTGATCCTGATCCCGACCCGCGAGGGCGAGTACGGGCGCTTCAACTTCAAATGCGACCGCGGCGCCACCTATGGCATGACGCAGCTGCTGTACTCGGACGCGATCGTCGGAATGCTCACCGAGTTCGCCGACAAGACCGATCACCGGCCCGAGATCCTGTTGTCGTTCGGGTTCGTCCCGAAGGTGGAGAGCCGCGTCGGGCTGATCAACTGGCTGATCCAGGACCCCGGCAACGAGGCCGTCGAACGCGAGCAGGACTTCGTCCGCACGCTCGCCGAGACCGACCCGGACGGCCGCCGGCGGATGATGGTCGACCTGTACAAGCGGGTCATCGACGGGGTCGGCGAGCTCGGGTTCCCGCTCAGCGTGCACTTCGAGGCCACCTACGGCATCAACACCGCGGCATTCGAGACGCTGGCCGCGATGCTCGACTACTGGGCGCCTGACATCTCGGGATGAGATTTCGGCCTCACCGGGGTCTACTTGTGTATGGACGGTGCGGCGCTTCGACGGTGTAGTCCCGTCGTGCGCGGGACCGGTGCCGTACTCGCCGTGAGTTCGGCTGTCCTGCACGCCAGTTCGCCCACCCCGTGGACCGCCGTGATGGCGGCGGCGTGTCTGTACTGCGCGTACGAGGTGTGGCGGTTCGACACCGTGCGCAGCTGGGTGCTGGTCGCCGTGATGAACGTCGCGATGATCGCCGTGCACCTGCCGCTGGCCGGGCACCGGCACGGCAACGCCGCCGCCGGGGAAGCGTCGATGGGCACCGCGATGCAACTGGCCACCGGGGTGGCCGCCACCGAGATCGTGTTCGCCGCCATCGTGCTGTACCGCCTATCGTTGCCGGGTGCCCGAACCGTCCAGAACCGATGTGCGAGCGCTGCGTGCGCGCCTCGACGGTCTGACGATCAGCGACGCCGCGCGGCTGGGCCGCCGGCTGCGGCAACTGCGCGACCCCACCCCTGACCAACTCGCCAAGCTGACCGAACGCCTCACCGCCGCCGAGGCACTGGTCGCGACGCGGCGCGCCGCCGTCCCCGACATCAGCTATCCGGAGCTGCCGGTCACCGAGCGCCGCGACGAGATCGCGGCCGCGATCGAGGCGAACCAGGTCGTGATCGTCGCCGGTGAGACCGGCTCCGGCAAGACCACGCAGCTGCCCAAGATCTGCCTCGAACTGGGCCGGGGCATCCGCGGCACCATCGGCCACACCCAGCCGCGCCGGCTCGCGGCCCGCACCGTCGCGACCCGCATCGCCGAGGAACTCGGCACGCCGCTGGGCGAGGCCGTCGGCTACACCGTCCGGTTCACCGACCACGCCGGCGACCGGACGCTGGTGAAGCTGATGACCGACGGCATCCTGCTCGCCGAGGTGCAGCGCGACCGCCGGTTGCTGCGCTACGACACGCTGATCATCGACGAGGCGCACGAACGCAGCCTCAACATCGATTTCCTGCTCGGATATCTGCGCCAGCTGCTGCCACGCAGGCCCGACCTGAAGGTCATCGTCACCTCGGCGACCATCGAACCGGAGCGGTTCGCGCGGTTCTTCGGCGACGCCCCGATCGTGGAGGTCTCGGGACGCACCTATCCCGTCGAAATCCGCTACCGCCCGCTGGAAGTGGTGGTACCGGCGGGCGACGACGAGGACCCCGACGACCCGGATCACGAGGTGGTCCGCACCGAGCTGCGCGACCCGGTGGAGGCGATCATCGACGCCGTCGCCGAACTGGAGAGCGAGCCGCGCGGCGACGTGCTGGTGTTCCTGTCCGGAGAGCGGGAGATCCGCGATACCGCAGAGGCTCTGCGCGCCGTCACCGATCCGGCGCACACCGAGGTGCTGCCGCTCTACGCGCGCCTGCCCACCGCCGAACAGCAGAAGGTGTTCCAGCCCGGCCGCACCGCGCGGCGGATCGTGTTGGCCACCAACGTCGCCGAGACGTCGCTGACGGTGCCCGGGATCCGGTACGTGGTGGACCCGGGCACCGCGCGGATATCCCGGTACAGCCGGCGGACCAAGGTGCAGCGGCTGCCGATCGAACCGATCTCGCAGGCTTCGGCGGCGCAGCGGGCGGGCCGGTCCGGCCGTACCGCACCCGGTGTGTGTATCCGGCTGTACTCCGAGGAGGACTTCCAATCTCGGCCCCGCTACACCGATCCCGAGATCCTGCGCACCAACCTGGCCGCGGTGATCCTGCAGATGGCCGCGCTCGGCTTCGGTGACATCGAGGAGTTCGGGTTCCTGGACCCGCCCGACGCGCGCAGCATCCGGGACGGGGTGGCGCTGCTGCAGGAGCTCGGCGCATTCGACCGCGGGGGCGAGCTCACCGACACCGGCCGCAGGCTTGCGCAGATCCCGGTCGATCCGCGGCTGGGCCGGATGATCCTGCAAGCCGACCGGGAGGGCTGCGTCCGGGAGATGCTGGTACTGGCCGCGGCGCTGTCGATCCCGGACCCCCGCGAACGCCCCGCCGACCGCGAGGACGCGGCCCGGCAGAAGCATGCCCGCTTCGCCGACGAGCACTCGGACTTCACGTCCTACCTGAACCTGTGGCGATACCTGACCGATCAGCGAAAGGAGCGTTCCGGCAGCTCTTTCCGGCGGATGTGTCGTGACGAGTTCCTGCACTACCTGCGGATCCGCGAGTGGCAGGACCTGGTCGGCCAGCTGCGCGGCATCTGCCGTGATCTGAACATCCGTGAGCAGGACGAGCCTGCCGACCCGCGCACGGTGCACACCGCCCTGACCGCCGGGCTGCTGTCGCACGTCGGCATGCGCGACCAGGACGGCCGGACCTACGAGGGTGCCCGCAACGCGAAGTTCGTGCTCGCCCCGGGGTCGGTGCTGACCCGGCGTCCGCCGCGCTGGGTCGTGGTCGCCGACCTCGTCGAGACCAGCAGGCTGTTCGGCAGGACCGCGGCGCGCATCGAACCCGACACCGTCGAGCGGGTCGCGGGGCATCTGCTGCAGCGCACCTACAGTGAGCCGCACTGGGATTCCGAGCGCGGCGCGGTGATGGCCTACGAGCGGGTCACGCTGTACGGGCTGCCGCTGGTGGCGCGTCGCCGTGTCGGCTACGCGCAGGTGGACCCGGAGGCGGCGCGGGACCTGTTCATCCGGCACGCCCTCGTCGACGGCGACTGGCGCACCAAGCACCACTTCTTCCGCGACAACGCGCGGCTGCGTGAGGAACTCGCCGACCTCGAGGAGCGGGCGCGTCGCCGAGATCTGCTGGTCTCCGACGACGAGATCTTCGCGTTCTACGACGCCCGGATCCCGGCCGACGTGGTGTCGAGCAGGCACTTCGACGGCTGGTGGCGCAAGGAGCGGCACAAGAATCCCGATCTGCTCACGCTGACCCGGGATGACCTGCTGCGCAACGATACCGGCGACGATCAGCCCGACACCTGGCGCTCCGGGGACCTGGCGTTGCCGCTGAGCTACCGGTTCGACCCGGCCGCCGCCGACGACGGGGTCACCGTTCACGTGCCGGTGGACGTGCTGGCGCGCCTCGGCGGTGACGACTTCGCCTGGCAGGTGCCCGCACTGCGCGAGGAACTGCTCACCGCGCTGATCAAATCGCTGCCGAAGGACCTGCGCCGCAACTTCGTACCCGCCCCGGACACCGCACGCGCGCTGCTGCAGTCCATCACCCCCGACAGCGGGCCGCTGCTGGATGCGGTGCAGCGGGAATTACGGCGCCGCACCGGGGTTCTCGTGCCGATCGACGCGTTCGATCTGAGCAAGCTGCCCGCCCACCTGCGGGTCACCTTCGCCGTCGAGGACGGCGACGGCACCGTGGTCGAACGCGGCAAGGATCTCGAGGCGCTGCAACGCAAACTCGCCGCGCCGACCCGGGATGCGGTCGCGGCGACGGTCGCGGGCGATCTCGAGCGCACCGGGCTGCGCGACTGGCCCGCCGATCTCGACGAGCTGCCCAAGGTGGTGGAACGGGCCGGCGCCTCCGGCCATCTCGTACGCGGATTCCCCGCCCTGGTTCCCGCGGGTGCCGCGGTGGACATCCGGGTGTTCGCGACGAAGGCCGAACAGGACGCCGCCGCGGTGCGCGGCAGCCGGCGGCTGCTGCTGCTCGCGGTCCCGTCGGTCACGAAAGGTGTTGAGCGCAGCCTCGATACCCGGACCCGGTTGCTCCTGGGCAACAACCCGGACGGTTCGCTGCAGGCGCTGCTCGACGACTGCGCGCAGGCCGCGGTACAGGCCCTGGCGCCCAAACCGGTGTGGTCGAAGGGTGAGTTCGCCGCTGCCAGGCAGCGGTTGGCGTCCGGGCTGGCCAAGACCACCGGCGACGTCGTCCGGCGCGTGCAGAGCGTGCTCGCCGCGCTGCACGAGGTGGAGCTCGCGCTGCCGAAGCAGCCGAGCCAGGCCCAGGCCGCCGCGATCGCCGACATCCGCGCGCAGTTGTCCCGGCTGGTGCCACCGGGTTTCGTCGCCGCCACCGGCGCGGCGCGCCTCGGCGACCTGACCCGCTACCTGACCGCGATCAGCCGCAGGCTGGAGCGGCTGCCGCACGGCCTCGCGGCCGACCGTGAGCGGATGGACCGGGTCGCCGCGGTGCAGGGCGCATACGACGACCTGCGCGCGGCGCTGTCACCGGCCCGGGCCGCCGCGCCCGATGTCGTCGACATCGGCTGGATGATCGAGGAACTGCGGGTCAGTCTGTGGGCGCAGCAGCTCGGCACCGCACGGCCGGTCAGCGAACAGCGCATCTACCGGGCGATCAACGCTGCCGAGTCGGCCGGATGACGATCTCGTTGACATCGACGTCCGCCGCGGTGCCGACCGAGTACGCGACCGCATCCGCGATGGCCTCCGGCCCGATCGCGTCGCGGCGGTAGTCGACCATCGCGTCACGGGCGACCGGATCGCTGATCGTGTCGGCCAGTTCGGATTCCACCACACCGGGGGAGACCGTGGTGACCTTCAGCCACGGCGGGGACTCCAGCCGCAGCCCTTCGGTGATCGCCCACGCGGCGTGCTTGGTCCCGCAGTACACCGCCCCGGTCGCGACGACCTCGTGGGCGCCGACCGAGGCCACCGTGACGACGTGCCCGCGCTGCTGACGGGTGAAATGCGGCAGCACGGCGTGGATTCCGTGCAGCAGACCGCGGATGTTGACGTCGATCATCCGGTCCCACTCGTCGACGAGCCCCGCGTCCAGCCGCGACAGCGGCATCACCCCCGCGTTGGCGACCAGTACGTCGATGCTGCCGTGCCGGGACACGATTCGGTCGACCGCATCGCGCACCGCGTCGCAGTCGGTGACGTCGAGTGCGCACGGTTCGACGGTGCCGGGCGCGTCGGCCAGTTCGGCGGCCAACGCGTCGAGCCGGTCGGTGCGCCGCGCCGCGGCGATCACGGTGAACCCGTCGGAGGCCAGTCGTGCCGCGACCGCGCGGCCGATTCCGCTACTTGCTCCGGTGACCAGAGCAGTGCTGTGATTCGTCATGCCTCCACTGTCGGCGCGGACCGCCGAACGTACGAGGATGCGGTGTACCTGGGAGTGCTGCACCCAGGAACGTCCCGCCGAACCCGGTTACGCTGCGGAGATGGCCGGAAACGAGCTCGGGGAGTTCCTGAAGGCACGCCGCGCGCAGGTCACCCCGGCCGAGGTGGACCTGCCCTCGGTCGGGCAGCGCCGGGTCAGCGGGCTGCGGCGGGAGGAGGTCGCGCTGCTGGCCGGGTTGAGCGTCGACTACTACACCCGCCTGGAGCAGGGCCGCGAACGCCATCCGTCGGCCCAGGTGGTCGATGCGCTCGCTGCGGCACTGCGGCTGCCCGAGGACGGCAGGGAACACCTGTTCCGGCTGGCCGCGCTGAGCCCGCGGGTGCACACCGCGGCCGCCGTCCACGTCGACCCCGCGCTGCTGCAGCTGATGAGCATGTGGCCGCACAACCCGGCGATCGTGTACAGCCGTGCCTATGACGTGCTGGCCTCGAACCAGATCGCCGACGCGATGTTCTCGGGATGGGAGCACTCGACGAACCTGCTGCACGTGGTGTTCACCGACCCGGCCGCACGCGGCTTCTACGCCGACTGGGCCGCGGTCGCCGAGGACGCGGTCGCCGGCTTCCGGCACGGCTACGGGCAGGCGCCCAACGATCCGCGGATCCGCGCGGTGCTCGCCGAGCTGCTGGAGGCCAGCCCCGAGTTCGCCGACCTGTGGACCAGTCACGATGCCCGGCGGAAGTCAGCGCAGAGCAAGAGGTTTCGCCATCCCGGGGTCGGTGAGATGACGTTGACGATGCAGACCTTCGACGTGCGGTCCAGCCCCGGCCAGGAGCTGGTGGTCTACCACGCCGAGGCCGGATCGCCGAGCGCCGAGGCGCTTTCGCTACTCGGATCGCTGGCGGCTACCGAGACGGGTCGATGAGGATCTTCGCGTGTTTCTCCGGGTTCCCGAGGTCGGCGAACGCCCCGGCGACGCCGTCCAGCCCCACCGTCCCGGTCACCAGCGGTGACGCGTCGACCTTGCCGTCGGCGAGCATGTGCAGGGTGTCGCGGAATTCCAGAGGCGTGTAACCGAATACGAAGCGTAGGTCGATCTCCTTGCCGATCGCCATCGCCGGGCGCAGCTTGTCCTCACCCATGCAGACACCGACCACGATCACCCGTGACGCGAGCGGGGCGGCGCTGATGGCGCCGTCGATCATGCCGGGAACGCCGACACACTCGAAGATCACCGGACGCTTCGGGGCGGTGCCGCCGAGCCGGTCGGCGACCCGGTACACGTGCGACCAGGCGGGGATCTTGCGCAGCTTCTCCATCGCACCGATACCGAGTTCGTACAGGGCGGGCAGCTCGGTCAGCCCGCGCTGCTTGGCGGGCACCGCGTCGTACGGCGAATCCTCGGCGGGGTCGACGACGATGTCGGCGCCGCAGCGGGTGGCCAGCGCGCGCCGGCCGGGGGAGAAGTCGCTGGCGACGATCGTGCGCACGCCCCTGGCCTTCAGGTGGGAGATCACGGCCAGCCCGACCGGGCCGCAGCCGAGCACGATCGCGACGTCCTTGCCGGTGATGTCGCTGCGCCGCACCGCGTGATAGGCGACCGCCATCGGCTCGGTCAGCGCGGCGGTGGACGGATCCAGGCCGTTGGGCACCACGAACGTCAGCGCCGCCTCGGCCAGCACCTGCTCGGCGTAGCCGCCGGGCGCCTTCGGTGACAGGCCCGTCAGGTGCACGCCGCCGTGGGCGCGCAGCAGCGGGAACGACACCACCGTGGTGCCCGGCTTGAACTCCTTGCCCGCCTTACGGCCGCGGTCGGCGACCACGCCGCAGAACTCGTGGCCCATCACCACCGGGGTGTCACTGCGGACGAAGTCGTGGTAGCCGCCCTCGGCGAACACCTCGGTGAGCTCGTCGGCGTGATCCTTGGCGTGCAGGTCCGACCCGCAGATCCCGCAGCGCAGCACGTCGAGCAGCAGCTGGGCGTCGTCGGGGCGGGGGGACGGCAGGTCGACGACCTTCAGATCGCCGTGAAAACAACTGACCGCTTTCATTGCGCCATCGTCGCACGGTAGAACGGCGGTATGAGCAAGTCGCCCCTGTGGGCCACTCTGATGCTTGCGGTGGTGGCGGGCTGCGCCTCCCCGCCGGCTGCCCAGGCCGGCCCGGCGCCGGTGATCCAGCCGGTGGTGCTCGAGGAGATCCCGCACGATCCTGGCGCGTTCACCCAAGGCTTCGAGATCAGCGGGCCGGTGCTCTACGAGGGCACGGGGCTGGCGGGGCAGTCGCAGCTGCGCCGGCTCGACCCCGCGACCGGGGAGGTGGCGCGCGCGGTCGCGATCCCGGGCGGCTACTTCGGCGAGGGCATCACCGTGGTCGGGGACCGGATCTGGCAGCTGACCTACCAGGACGAGATCGCCGTCGAATGGGACAAAGAGAGCCTGACGCCGGTGCGCGAGGTCCCGCTGGCCGGGGAGGGATGGGGGCTCTGCTACGACGGGAACCGGCTGATCCGCAGCGACGGCACCAACCGGCTGCAGTTCCTGGACCCGGACACGCTGGCCGAGATCGGAAGCGTGGAGGTCACCGGAGACTCCGGCGTGGTCAAGGGTCTCAACGAACTGGAGTGTGTCGACGGCCAGGTGTGGGCCAACGTGTGGCCGACCGACACCATCGTGCGCATCGATCCCGGCACCGGGACGGTCACCCTGGTCGTCGACGCGGCCCCGCTGCGGGAACGGGGGATCCCGCCGACTGCGCAGGTGCTCAACGGCATCGCCCACGTCCAGGGCTCGGAGTTCCTGCTCACCGGCAAGGACTGGCCGAAGACGTTCCGGGTCGAACTGCGGTGACGGGGCGCCGTGTCGTGATCGCCGGCCTCGGCGACGTCGGAGTGCTCACCGCGATCAGGCTCGCCAGACACGTTGACGTGACTGGGATCTCGACGAATCCTGGCCTGGTCAGCGGGCAGGAGCTGGGCTGGCGACTGGCCCGCCCCGACGACTGGGCCCGGCACAACTGGATCCCGTTCTCCCGCTTCCGTGGGCTCGACCGGGCCCGCACCGTGCACGGCACGCTGACCGGGGTGGACACCGGCGCTCGTACCGTCTCGGTGACCCGCGCCGACGGCACCGCCACCGAGGTGCCCTACGACGTGCTGGTGATCGCGACCGGCGTCAGCAACGGGTTCTGGCGCCGGGCCGCGCTGCAGACGCCGGATCAGGTCGGCCGGTCCCTGCGTGACCCGCACGAGAAGCTCTCCGCCGCAACATCTGTGGCAGTGGTTGGTGGTGGCGCGGCGGCGGTCAGCAGCGCCGCGCAGATCGCGACGGCATGGCCTGGTAAACAGGTCGCGCTGTACTTCCCCGGCGAGCGCGCGCTGGCCGGGCACCACCCGCGCACGTGGCAGAAGGTCCGGTCCCGGCTGCTCGCCGCCGGGGTGCGTCTGCAGCCCGGCCACCGCGCCGCGCTGGAACCGGGATTCACCGGTGAGGAGCTGACCGCGGGACCGGTGCGGTGGAGCACCGGCCAACCGCCCGCCGCCGCCGACGTGGTGCTGTGGGCCGTCGGCAAGGTGCGGCCCAACACCGGCTGGCTGCCCGCCGAGCTGCTCGACGAGGACGGCTTCGTCCGCGTGACCCCGCAGCTGCAGGTGCCCGGGCACCCCGAGATCTTCGCCGTCGGCGACGTCGCGGCGACCGACCCGCTGCGCAGCTCTGCGCGCAACCGCGCCGACGGTCTGTTGGCCCGCAACATCTGCGCGTACTTCGCAGGCGAGCCGCTGCGGAAATACCGTCCCCCGACCCGGCGTTGGGGTTCGGTGTTGGGTATCCAGCCCGACGGGCTGGAGGTGTTCGCGCCGAACGGCACGGCGTTCCGGTTCCCGGCCTGGGCGTTCGAGCGGGTGCTGATGCCGTGGATCGTGCGCCGGGGCATCTATCGCGGTGTGCGACAGGAGAACACATGAGTTTCGACCCCCACGAACTGCTCGCGTCCGCGCGCCTCGGCGTGCTGGCCACCATCAAGTCCAGCGGGATCCCGCAACTGTCCCCGGTGACGCCGTTCTACGACCGCGGCGCCGGGGTCATCTACGTGTCGATGACCGACGGGCGCGCCAAGACCGCGAACCTGCGCCGGGATCCCCGCGCCGCGCTCGAGGTCACCAGCGCCGACGGTTGGGCGTGGGTCACCGCGGAGGGACCGGTGACGTTGACCGGCCCCGGCACCGACCCGCACGGTCCCGAGGTGCAGGCGCTGGTGGACTACTACCGCAGCGCCGCGGGCGAGCACCCCGACTGGGACGAGTACCGCTCGGTGATGGTGTCGGACCGCCGCGTGCTGATGGCGATGACGGTCGAGAAGGTCTACGGCGAGAAGTTGCGCTGAAACCCGGAGATCGCGGCGGTGGCGGGCCGCTGTCGCGGAGAACCCGAACGGGGTTGTCACACGGTTCATCTCAGCATCTCTGCGACGATATCCTCGGTCCACACCACGCCGTGGGCGAGGAACGCGTAGTTGACCAGCGCGGCCGCATAGCCGTCTCCCCACTCGGGATGGCGGGGCCCGGCGATGGCGTCACGCACGATGTAGACCTCGAAACCCTGTTCCAGCAGATCGCGAAGGTGCGATTCCACGCACATGTTGGCCAGCATGCCCCCGAGGAGGACTTTGCCGATCCGACGTTTGCGCAACTGCAGGACGAGGTCGTTGGTCTGCGGACCGAAGACCTTGTGCGGGCTGACGACGACCGTGTCCGGGTCCTCGATGTAGGGCCTGAACTCTTCGAGCCAGTCCGCACCGGATCCGGGCAGTCCGTCGAGGTTCAGCGGTCCGGAGCGGTCGAAGGTTCCGGTGCGTAACTCGTCGGTTTCCAAGGCGCCGTTGAACAGCCAGCGATGATCGGTGGGATAGAAGTAGTGCGGCGAGATGAACATCCCGAACTGCGCTTCCTTGGCGGCCCGGAAGATGTCGAGCATGTGCGCGACGGTGCCGTTCTCGGTGACGCTGGCACCGGTGGCCGCCCAGTTGATGCCGGTCGGGCTGAGCACGTCGTTCTGCGGGTCGATGAACACGACGGCGGTGTCGCTTCGGTGGATGTTCATCATCGAAGAATCCCCTGATCTGTCGCCGGTGTCGTCAGGGCTCGCCCCCAGGCGGCACTACCTGCTACCAGGTAGTGCTAGACGTTCGGTGTGACCACGGAGCCCGAGGTCAGATCCGGGGGATCTCGGCGTTGATCCGGTCCAGCAGCTGCGGGTAACGCTTCGCCTCGCGGTGCGGCCCCGGCTTGCCGCTGCTGACCACCGCCACCGACAGCGCGCGCTCCGGATCCGCCCACACCGCGATGTCGGTCAGCCCGGTGTGCCCGAACGCGCCTTGCGCGTCGCGGCCGAACGGCCCGAACCGCTTGGATCCCAACATGTATCCGGTGCCCCAGCGCATGGGCTGCAGGCCGGTCGCGAGGTCCGGTCGCAGCCGGCGGGCCTGCTGTGTCGCAGCCCGCAGCGTCTGCGCCGAGAGCACCCGGACTCCGTCGAGTTCGCCACCGCGGCAGAGGATCTCGGCGAACCGCGACAGTTCGTTGGCGTTGGACACCGTGTTCGAGGACGGGATGACGCTGGTCAGGAACCGCGGCGTGTTCGAGAACGGGATGATCGTCTGCGGTGTCCCGCCGACGGCGGTCTTGAACGCCTTGGCCACTGGCGCCGGCAGTGGCTTGCCGGTGACGTGGCTCGGTGCGACCAGCGGAACGTCCTGTGCCGCAACGCCGTAATTCGTCCACCGGAAATTCAGCGGGGCCAGGATCTCTTCGTGCAGGATGTCGCGGATGCTTCGGCCCGCTGCGGCGTCGATGATCTCGCGCATGAGCGGACCCCACGTCACGCCGTGGTAGATGTGCACCAGGCCGGGCGGATACACCGGTTTCATCCGCGACAGCATGTCGCGGGTGTAGGCGCTGTCGTCCATGCGTTTGAGATCCGGTTTGGGACCGGTCGCGAACGGGATGCCGGCGCTGTGGGTCATCACGTGCCGGATCGTGGTGCGGTCCTTGCCGTGGCTGGTGTACTCCGGCAGGTATTCGCAGACCCGGTCGTCGAGGGAGAACACGCCACGCTCGACGAGCATGTGGGCGACGGTGGTGGTGATCGCCTTCGCCGCCGAGTAGACGCAGAACGGGGTGTCGGTGCGGACCGGGACGTCGTCCCACGCATGACCGATCGCGCGGTCGAGGATCACCCGCCCGTCGCGGCGCAGGCACACCTGGATCGCGGGCTGCATGCCCGCCCGGTACCAGTGCACGGCGGCCTGCCAGATCCGCTCGACGGCCGACGGGTCGACATCGGAGTGGTCCTCGGGCCCGACGGCGGTGATCGCGTCGATCAGGGCGGCGGACCCCCGGAGAACATGCCGCTCCCGATGGCCTTGGTCAGCTCACCGAGCAGGGACGCCGGAGAGGGCGGCGGGGGCATCGGGGCGTTGGTCAGCTGCCAGGTCTGGCAGTCGCTGGTGGTGAACGACGTGTCGGTCGGCATGATCTGCACGAACGCCGGCTTCTTCGTCAGCGCGTTGTCGACGAGCTTCTCACCCGCGGTCCGCTTCCAGTAGCAGGCGCCGCCCTCGATCGGGCCGGCCGACTGCCACACGCCCGGGAGGATGTCGGTGCCGACCCCGTAGGTGCCGCCGTCCTCGATCGTCGTCTTGGGGCCCTCCGCTTCGGCGGCGCCTTCGGGGGACGGGGATTCTTCGGGGGCCGGGGCGGGAGCCGGAGCTGGGGCCGGGGTGGGGCCGGGTGCCGGCTGCGCGGAAGCCACCGGTGCGAGCACACACCAGCTCACCAGTGCCGTCGCGGCGAGCGCGGCCGGTTTCGTCAGCCTCATAGGAAGCGAGTCTAATTGCTTTCGAGAGTGGCGACCAAAAAACGGCGACGACGGGGATGACCCCGCCGCCGCCGTCCCGGTGAACAGATCAGCCTGCCATGAACGTGTTGTAGGCCGACTGCAGGTCGGCGGGCAGCACGGTCACATTGCAGTTGCGCTGCGCATCGCCGAGCGGTGCCAGGATGCCGCGCAGTTCGTAGTACTCGTTCGCATTGGCCGTGAAGTAGCCGCGCAGGTTCGCCTCGGCTTCCGGTCGCGGCTGGCTCATCGCGGCGGTCACCGCCTGGTTGGCGCCCGGGTGCGTATCCAGATACTGGCGCGCCGACGCGGTCACCGAACTCACGGTGCCGGTCAGTGCGCTGGCGGTGCAGTCCGCCGGCTGGGCATTGGCGACCGGCCCGGCCACGGTTGCTGCGGCAAGGCCGCCGAACAGACATGCCGCCCCGACACCAGCCAGCGAACGGCGCACGGTGTTACCACTGAAATTCATGTTGGATTGGTCCTTCTCATCGATGACGCGATGTGCGTCGGTTACTGCTTACCCCGCCCGAAATCCAAGGTAGCCGAGATCTGGAGTGCCCAAACGTCATGAGTCGGCGTCAATAAACCGGCCTGTGCCACGTTACAAATCCGGGCCGTGATGTTCGCCTCAATACGGTCGGTGACGTTCGCTGTCGACGAAATAACCCTCGCGGCGCTCTGAACATTCTCAAAATTTGCCGGGAATGCTTAATTGATCGTGATGTGGGTCGTTGCCCAATCGTTATCCGCACCGCCGGATCGCGCCGGCAGATAGTTTGGTCGCTGTGAAACTGGACCTGCTGACACCCGGCATCGAGGTCGGGCTCGTCACCACCGATCTGGCCCCGATGGTCGACTTCTACGAAGGCTTCCTCGAACTCGAGCCTCAGGGCGAGATCGAGTTCGACGGCGGATCGCAACGGCGGTACTCGCTCGGCGGCAGCGTGCTCAAACTCGTCACCTACACGACACCGCCTCCGGCCCCGGCCGCGCCCGGGGGCGGCCGCGCCCAGGCCGGGCTGCGCTACTTCACGATCGGCGTCAACGGGCTGCGCGCGATCGCCGAACAGTTCGAGGCGTCGCCGTACCAGATCGTCGAACCGGTCACCGAGTTCACACCGGTGCCCGGGATGGGCTGGATGTTCGTCGCCGATCCCGACGGCAACCACATCGAACTGTTCGGGATGCTCTGACGTGAGTTATCCGTACCAGCCCCAGCCCTACCAGCAGGTGCCCACCTGCTACCGCCATCCCGACCGGCAGACCTATGTGCGCTGCACCCGGTGCAACCGCTTCATCTGCGGAGAATGCATGCGCAACGCGGCGGTCGGTCACCAGTGCGTCGACTGCGTCGGCGAGGCCGCGCGAGCGGTGCGGCCCGTCACCAATGTGTTCGGCGCGCAGCGTCCGTCGTCGATGACCCCGGTCGTCACCTACGGCCTGATCGCCGCCAACCTGCTGGTCTTCGCGCTGCAGATGGCCTCCCCCGAGTTGCAGCGTGCCTTCGGGTTGTGGTCGCCCGCGGTGGCCGACGGGCAGCTCTACCGGCTGCTGACCTCGGCGTTCCTGCACTTCGGGCTGACCCACATCGCGTTCAACATGCTGGCGCTGTACTTCGTCGGACCGCCGCTGGAGATCGCACTGGGCCGGCTGCGCTACATCACGCTGTATCTGGTCAGCGCGCTCGGCGGCTCGGTGCTGGTCTACCTGCTGACCCTCAACGCGCTGACCGCCGGCGCGTCGGGGGCGGTGTTCGGATTGTTCGGGGCGATGTTCGTGGTCGGTAAGCGGCTGAACATGGACGTGCGCTCCGTGATGGTGATCATCGTGTTGAACCTGGTGTTCACGTTCGTCATCCCGTTGGTCACCTCGCAGAACATCAGCTGGCAGGGTCACGTCGGTGGTCTGGTCACCGGCGCGTTGGTGGCCGCCGCGTTCGGGTACGCGCCCCGGCAGCAGCGCAACCTCGTGCAGGCGGGCGCGGTCGGCGCGCTGCTGGTGGTCTTCGCCGTTCTGGTGGTGTGGCGCACCACGGAACTGCGGGGATTGATGGGCCTGGCCTGAGGGGTATGGGGGACAGATGCTCGGGCTCCCTGGACACATCCGCGCGTGCCTGTTCGACCTCGACGGCGTGCTGACCGATACGGCGAGCGTGCACCGGCGCGCGTGGAAGGCGATGTTCGACGAGTATCTGCGCGCCCGCGGGGGTGACTTCGTTCCGTTCGACGCCGGACCGGACTACGAGAGGTACGTCGACGGCAAGCCCCGCGCCGACGGGATCCGCTCCTTTCTGGGAAGCCGGGACATCGCCGCGGACGAGGACACCGTGACCCGGCTCGGGGAGCGCAAGAACCAGATGTTCCTGGACACGATGCGCACCGACGGTGTCGAGGTGTTCGACGGCTCCCGCCGGTATCTGCAGGCCGCCGCCGAGGCAGGCCTGCGGCGGGCGGTGGTCTCGTCGAGCGCCAACACCCGTGAGGTGCTGGAGCTGACGGGCTTGGAGCGCTATATCGAGGTGCGCGTCGACGGCGTCACCCTGCGCGAAGAAAACCTGCCGGGTAAGCCCGCCCCGGACACGTTCCTGCGTGCCGCCGCGCTACTCGACGTCGCACCCGCCGATGCGGCGGTGTTCGAGGACGCGCTGTCCGGCGTCGCGGCGGGGCGGGCGGGCGAGTTCGGCCTCGTGGTCGGCGTGGACCGCACGGGACAGTCAGAAGCGCTACGCGAGAACGGCGCCGATATCGTCGTCACCGACCTGGGGGAGCTGCTCGACTCATGATGATCTCCGGCTTATGACGATTTCCGAAGACGCCTTTCCCGTCGAACCGTGGTGTATCCGTGAGACCGAGCTGAGGCTCGAACAGCTGGCCGAGTCCGAGTCGGTGTTCGCACTGTCCAACGGCCACATCGGGTTACGCGGCAACCTCGACGAAGGCGAGCCGCACGGCCTGCCCGGTACCTACTTGAACGGCTTCTACGAGATCCGCCCGTTGCCATATGCGGAGGCGGGTTTCGGCTATCCCGAGGACGGCCAGTCGATCGTCGACGTCACCAACGGCAAGCTGATCCGGTTGCTGGTCGACGACGAGCCGTTCGATGTCCGGTATGGCGACCTGCGTTCACACGAAAGGGTTCTCGACATGCGTGCCGGCGTCCTGACCCGGTCTGCGGACTGGACGGCGCCGTCGGGTAAACGGGTGAAGCTGACCTCGACGCGGCTGGTGTCGCTGGCGCAGCGCGGGCTGGCCGCGATCGAGTACGTGGTGGAGGCCGTCGACGGCGTGCTGCTGACCGTGCAGTCGGAACTGGTGGCCAACGAGGATCTGCCCGAACCCGAGGATGACCCGCGGGTGGCCGCCGCCCTGGACAAACCGCTGGAGGCGGTGCAGCACGAGGTCAGTGAGCGCGGTGCGCTGCTGATCCACCGCACCAGGGCCAGCAAGCTGACGATGGCGGCGGCGATGGATCACGTCATCGAGTCCGACGGACGGGTGGAGGTCAGCGGTGACGCCGGGGACCACTGGGCCCGGACCACTGTGGTGTCGGCGCTGAAACCCGGTGAGCGCCTTCGGCTGATCAAGTTCCTCGCCTACGGCTGGTCGAGCCTGCGCTCCCCGCCGGCGTTGCGCGACCAGGTCGCTGCCCATATCGCCGGAGCGCGGTACACCGGCTGGGACGGGCTGGTGCGCTCGCAGCGCGAGTACCTCGACGACTTCTGGGACTGCGCCGACGTCGAGGTCGACGGCGATGCGGACTGCCAGCAGGCGGTGCGGTTCGGGCTGTTCCACGTGTTGCAGGCCAGTGCCCGTGCCGAGCGGCGGGCCATCGCGGGCAAGGGGCTGACCGGAACCGGTTACGACGGCCACGCGTTCTGGGACACCGAGGGTTTCGTGCTGCCGGTGCTGACCTACACCGCGCCGTGGGCGGCTGCCGACGCATTGCGCTGGCGCGCCACGATTCTGGACCTTGCCCGCGCACGGGCCGCCGAGTTGGACCTCGAAGGAGCCAGCTATCCGTGGCGGACCATCCACG
This sequence comes from Mycolicibacterium parafortuitum, assembly GCF_010725485.1. Classification (NCBI taxonomy): domain Bacteria; kingdom Bacillati; phylum Actinomycetota; class Actinomycetes; order Mycobacteriales; family Mycobacteriaceae; genus Mycobacterium; species Mycolicibacterium parafortuitum. The sequence goes on from NZ_AP022598.1 coordinate 1,738,570, forward strand.
GCGAGGAGTGCTCGGCGTACTGGCCGGCCGGGACGGCGGCTTTCCACGTCAACGCCGACATCGCGATGGCGTTCGAGCGCTACCGGGTGGTCACCGGTGACGATTCGCTCGAAAAGGAATGCGGCCTGGCCGTTCTCGTCGAGACGGCCCGGATGTGGATGTCGCTCGGGCATTTCGACCGGCACGGCCGGTGGCGCATCGACGGGGTGACCGGCCCCGACGAGTACACCGCGATCGTGCGCGACAACGTGTTCACCAACCTGATGGCCGCGGCCAACCTGGCCTACGCCGCCGACGCGTGCGCCCGAAGGCCGGATGCCGCCCGCGATCTGGGTGTCGACTCCGAGGAGGCCGAGGCGTGGTGCGGTGCCGCCGACGCCGTGCACATCCCGTACGACGAGGAGCTGGGGGTGCACCCGCAGTGCGAGGGATTCACCACGCTGCGTGAGTGGGACTTCACGTCCAACACCGAATATCCGCTGTTGCTTCATGAACCGTATGTGAGGCTATATCCGACCCAGGTGGTCAAGCAGGCCGATCTGGTGCTGGCCATGCATTGGCAGAGCCACGCGTTCACCGCCGAGCAGAAGGCCCGCAACGTCGACTACTACGAACGCCGCACCACCCGGGACTCGTCGCTGTCGGCGTGTACGCAGGCGGTGATGTGCGCCGAGGTCGGACATCTGGAACTGGCCCACGACTACGCGTACGAAGCGGCGCTGATCGACTTGCGCAACCTCCATCACAACACCGGTGACGGCCTGCATCTGGCATCGCTGGCCGGTGGCTGGATCGCGCTGGTTGCCGGCTTCGGCGGACTTCGCGACGACGAGGGCATGCTCTCCCTCGATCCACAGCTGCCCTCGGGCATCACGCGGCTGCGGTTCCGGTTGCGCTGGCGCGATTTCCGGGTCACGGTCGAGGCCGACCACGAGACAGTGACCTACACACTGCGGGACGGGCCGCACGGCGAACTGACCATCCGGCACGCGGGGGAGTCGCTGACGATCACCACGACGGAGGAGACGCGGGTACCGGTGCGACCGAAGGAGGCGTTGCTGCCGCCGCCCGAACAGCCGCCCGGCCGGGAACCGACACTGCGGCAACGACATCTGGGCGACGACCAGAGCTGAGTCAGATCTGGATCCGCGACCCGATGATCACGGTGCGGTCCAGCGGCAGCCCGAACGAGGCCGCCGCGTCTGCGGTCAGATGTGAGGTGGCGATGAACAGACGCTTGCGCCACGGCGCCATCGTCGGCGCATCGCCTTGGCGGAGTTCGAGTTTCGACAGGAAATAGGTGGCGTTGGCCAGATCCAGCGGGCCTTCGGTCTGCGCCGGGTCGAGCAGGCTCAGCGCGTAGGGGACGTCGATGCGGTCCATGTAGCCGAACCGCGCCAGCACGTGGATGATTCCGTCGTCGTCGGCGCCGAGGTCGTCGACGGTGATCCGGTCCGAGTCCGGCACCCGGGGCACCGGTTCGGTGGTCAGCGAGATGATCACCACGTGTTCGGCGAGCACGTGGTTGTGCTCGACGTTGGTGCGCATCGACAGCGGCGCGGTGTCGTCGCCGCGGTTGAGGAACACCGCGGTGCCGGGCAGCCGCAGCAGCGGGGGCTCGCGGGTCGACAGGCCGTCGATGAACTCGCGCATCGGGCCCTCAGCTCTGCGCCTGGCCTTGGTCACCAGCACCCGTCCCCGCTGCCAGGTCGTCATCACCGTGAACGCACAGACCGCGATCAACAACGGAAGCCAGGCTCCGTGAACGAGTTTCGTCAGGTTCGCCGCGAAGAACGTCACATCGACGATCAGCAGCGCGCCGCCGCCGAGCACGATCAGCCACAGCGGTGCGCCGGCGCGGGTACGCGCGAGATACAGGAACAGCAGTGTGGTGATGGTCATCGTGCCGGTCACCGCCATGCCGAACGCGTACGCCAGCGCCGAGGAACTGCGGAACGCGAACACCAGGATCAGCACCGCGACCATCAGGAACCCGTTGATCCACGGGACGTAGACCTGCCCGATCGAGGACGCCGAGGTGTGCAGGATGCGCAGCCGAGGCAGATAGCCGAGCTGCGCGGCCTGCGAGGCCACCGAGAACGCTCCGGTGATCACCGCCTGCGACGCGATCACCGTCGCCGCGGTCGCCAGCAGCACCATCGGGATCCGCGACCACTCCGGCATCAGCAGGAAAAACGGTGCGGTGACCGCGCTTTGGTCGTCGAGCACCAGGGCGCCCTGGCCGAAGTAGTTCAGGGTGCAGGCGGGCAGCACCAGGCCGAGCCAGCCGACCGTGATCGCCCTGCGGCCGAAATGACCCATGTCGGCGTACAGCGCCTCCGCGCCGGTCACGGCCAGGACGACCGCCGCCAGCGCGAAGAACGCGATGTGGAAGTGCTCGGTGAGGAACACGAACGCGTAGGTCGGCGACAGCGCGTGAAGAATGTGCGGATTGCGCGCGATGCCAACGATGCCCAGCGCGCCGATCGCGAGGAACCACATGATCATCACCGGCCCGAAGAGCCGGCCCACCACGGCGGTGCCGCGGCGCTGCACGGAGAACAACGCCACGATGATCACGGCGGTGATCGGGACGACCAGGTCCTTGAGATCCGGGTCGACGACGGCGAGCCCCTCGACCGCCGACAGCACCGAGATCGCGGGTGTGATCATGCTGTCGCCGAAGAACAGGGCGGCGCCGAAAACTCCGAGCGCGGCCAGGACCAGCGTGGTGTGCCGGGTCTTCGGTGCCGAGCCGCTGCTGGTCCAGCTGCGCCGGACCAGCGTGATCAGCGCCATGATGCCGCCCTCGCCGTGGTTGTCGGCGCGCATCACCAGCGTCACGTACGTCAGCGTCACGATCGTCATCACCGACCAGAAGACCAGCGACACCACGCCGTAGACGCTGTGTGAGGACACCGGAACCGGATGCGGGTCGCCGGGGTCGAACACGGTCGCGAGCGTGTAGATCGGGCTGGTGCCGATGTCGCCGAAGACCACGCCGAGCGCCCCGACCACGATCGCGGGCCGGAGCAGTCGCGCATTGTGGGTACCCGAGGTGGCGTCGATGGGATGATTGTCGCTGATGGGGTTTGCCGTGGAGGAATAACGGTGGATGACGTTCTCGACCAGCTCTACTCCGCCACACCGGAGGAGTTCACCGCGCTGCGCGGCACGCTCGCGGCTGCGGCCAAGAAGGACGGTGACACCGACGCGGCCCGCCGGATCAGCGGGTGCCGCAAGCCGACGACCGCGGCGTGGGTGGTGAACCGGCTGGCGATCACCGGGACCGCGCGATCGGAGCTGGCCGAACTCGGATCGAAGTTGCGCCAGGCGCACTCGTCGATGGACGGCGACGCGATCCGGGCGCTGACCGCCGAGCAGCGCGCCCTCGTCGACAGGCTGACCCGCACCGCGCTCGCCGGCGCCGACCTGTCCACCCCGTCGGGGGCGCTGCGCGACGACGTCACCGCGACGTTGCAGGCCGCGATCGCCGATCCGGAGGTCGCCGAACGGCTGGGCCGGCTCACGAAGGCCGAACGGTGGTCGGGTTTCGGGGAGTTCGGGTTCAGCGCGGCCGTCGCGCCCGCGCCGCGCAAGACGGCACCGAAGTCATCAGTACCGAAGCCGGACGGCCGCGCGGCGGCACGCGCCGAACTCGCCGCCGCCGAACACGCCCGCGCGCAGGCCGATGCCGCGCTGAGCGAGCTGCAAGCCGACCTCGCCGCCGCGCGGCTGAGGCACGACGACGCCAAGCGCAGGCTCGCCACCGCCGAGCAGGCACTGAGCACCGCCGAGAAGGCGTATGCCGACGGTAAACAGGTCAGCCGGGACGCCGCCGACGCGGTGCGCAAGGCCAAGCGCGCCGTAGGCCGCTGACGGCACGATATGTTTCCCACGGCATCGGCAACGATGCCGGGATGTAAGCGAAATGCTCAGCGCCACGCTTATTTTCGGGAGGGGAACATGGTCGACGTGCGACCCGGTGACGACATCCGCCGGGTGGTGACCGGCGCGTCCATCGGCAACGCGGTGGAATGGTTCGACTTCGCCATCTACGGGTTCCTCGCCACGTTCATCGCCGCGCACTTCTTCCCGGCGGGCAACGACACCGCCGCGCTGCTCAACACGTTCGCGATCTTCGCCGCGGCGTTCTTCATGCGCCCGCTCGGCGGTTTCTTCTTCGGCCCGCTCGGCGACCGGATCGGGCGGCAGAAGGTACTGGCCTTGGTGATCCTGCTGATGTCGGCGGCGACGCTGTGCATCGGCCTGCTGCCCACCTACGAGACGATCGGTGTCGCGGCGCCGTTGCTGCTGCTGGTGCTGCGCTGTCTGCAGGGCTTCTCCGCCGGCGGTGAGTACGGCGGCGGCGCGGTGTACCTCGCCGAGTTCGCCGACGACGCGCGCCGGGGTCTGACCATCACGTTCATGGCCTGGTCCGGGGTGGTCGGCTTCCTGGCCGGCTCGGTCACCGTCACGCTGCTGCAGGCGTTGCTGCCCGCTGCGGCGATGGACAGCTACGGCTGGCGCATCCCGTTCCTGATCGCCGGGCCGCTCGGGCTGGTCGGCCTGTACATCCGGCTGCGCCTCGGCGACACCCCGCAGTTCGCCGAACTCGCCAAGGCAGAGCAGAAGGCAGAGTCCCCGCTGCGGGAGGCCGTCACCACGTCGTGGCGTCCGATCCTGCAGGTGATCGGGCTGTTCATCGTGTTCAACATCGGCTATTACGTGGTATTCACGTTCCTGCCAACATATTTCATCAAGACGCTGGAGTTCTCCAAGTCGCAGTCGTTCCTGTCCATCACGCTGGCCTGCCTGGTCGCGCTGATCCTGATCCTGCCGCTGGCCGCGCTGTCGGACCGGGTCGGGCGCCGGCCGCTGCTGATCGGCGGCGCCGTCGCGTTCATCGTGGCCGGCTACCCGCTGTTCCTGCTGATGACCTCCGGTTCGCTGGTCGCCGCGATCGCCGGGCACTGCATGCTGGCCGCGATCGCGTCGGTGTACATCTCGTGTGCGGTCTCGGCCGGGGTCGAACTGTTCGCGACCCGGGTGCGCTTCAGCGGTTTCTCCGTCGGCTACAACGTGTGCGTCGCACTGTTCGGCGGCACCACCCCGTACGTGGTCACGTGGCTGACCGCCAGCACCGGCAACTCGATCGCCCCCGCGTTCTACCTGATCACCGCTGCGGTGATCTCACTTGTGACGGTGCTGACGTTGCGCGAATCGGCTCGGCGCCCACTCGCTCAAGTCCAATAGACTCGCGCGGGTGATCGGCCATGGACTCACCGTGCTGCTGGCGATCCTGGCTGCGGTCTTTCTCGCAATCGGCATCGTCGTGCGGCAACGCGCGACCCTCGACGTACCGGCCGAGGACGGCGTCAGCGCCGTCATGTTCCAGACCCTGATCCGGCGCCCGCTGTGGTGGGCGGGGACCGCGGCGGCGATCGCCGGGTTCGTGTTCCAGGCGCTGGCGCTGGCGAACGGCTCTCTGCTGCTGGTGCAGCCCATCCTGGTCTCGGCGCTGCTGTTCGCGCTGCCGCTCAGTGCCCGGCTGGCCCACCGCCGGGTGACGCGCGGCGAATGGGCATGGGCGGTGCTGCTGACCATCGCGCTGGCGGTGTTCGTGATCCTCGCCAAGGCCAGCCCCGGGGACTACGAGGCGTCGCTGACCACGTCGGCGATCGTCGCGGTGGTGTGCACGGCCGCGGTGATGGCGTGCGTGATCGTCGCGGCGCGGTTCGCCGGCTGGATCCGGGCGGTGATGCTGGCCGTCGCGGTCGGCGTGCTGTTCGGCGTGGTCGCGGTGCTGACGAAACTGGTCATGCACCTGCTCACCCACGAGGGCGTCGTCGCGGTGCTGACCACGCCGGTGCTGTACCTGCTGGCGCTGCTCGGGGTGGTGGCCATGCTGCTGCAGCAGTCGTCGTTCCATGCCGGATCGCTGCAGACCTCGGTGCCGACGATGCTGGTGCTCGAGCCGGTGATCGCGGTGGTGCTGGGGGCGGTGGTGCTCGGGGAGCACCTCAACGTCGGACGCTGGGACATGGTCGCGATCGGCGTCGCGACGGTCGCGATGGCCGCGGGCACCGTCGCGCTCGGCCGCGGCGAGGGCGCCTACGAGGAGCAGTTGGAGGCCGAGAACCGCAGGGCTCAAGCCGCGGCGGGCAAGCGGTAACCGCGGGCCCTGGCGATGTCGGCCAGCGCGTCGCGCAACTGCTTGCGGCCGCGGTGCAGCCGCGACATCACGGTGCCGATCGGGACGTCGGTCAACGCGGCGATCTCGCGGAACTTCCGCCCCTCGACGTCGGCGTAGTAGACCGCCGTGCGGTACTTCTCCGGCAGCGAGCGCATCGCCGCGGCGATCGCCGGATCGCTGGCGCCCGCGAGCACCACGTCCTCGGTGGAGCCGGTGGCGGTGCTGGTGCGGCTGTACGCGAGCAGTTGGCCGTCGCTGAACTCGTCGGTGAACTGCAGCGTCGGCCGGTGCAGCTGTCTGCGGTAGGCGCTGATGTGGGTGTTGCGCATGATCCGGTACAGCCAGCCGGCCAGGTTCGTGCCGTCGTGGAAGGTGTCGAACGCGGCGTAGGCCTTCGCCGCGGTCTCCTGCAGGAGATCCTCGGCGTCGGCGTGGTCGCGGGTGAGGCGGTAGGCGTGCCGGTACAGCTGCGAGATCATCGGGATGACATCGCGTTCGAAGCGGGCGGTGAGCTGCGCGTCATGGTGGCCGGTGGACATGGATCTGACTCTGCGCTCCGGCCGGCGCCGAGTCAGCCCGGCTGACCCCCAAACCCGCTCCGGAGAACCGGAACCGGCTCTACCGGTTAACCCCCAGACCAGGACGCCCAGTGCCGGATCTCGACGGTCACCACCGGGCCGTTGAGCTCGACGCGCTGATACTGCGGGTACTTGTCGCGCAGCAGCGCGTACCCCGTCGCCATCTCCACCCCGCTGTGGTGGATCGCGGCCACACCGTCGGCGCGCACCCACCACAACCGCGACCAGTCGTCGTCGTAGTGGTCGACGAGCAGGCTCACCGCGGCATTGGCCTCGATGTTGCGCAGCCGGCGCAGTCGCTGGGTGGACTTCGGCTTCGAGTCGACCGCGGTGTAGAGGATGTCGGTGCGGCCCTCGGGCAGTGCGAACACCACCGGAACCACATGCGGCGCCGCATCCGCCCCCGCCGTGGCGAGCATCGCTACCGGCGCAGCCGCGAACACGCCGGTCGCGTCGAACGCCCCGGGATCTGACATGGCACCAGAGTAGGGTTCACCTCGGCTGGATGGATTCATTCACCGCACCGTCGCGGTAACTCGTGGGAAGGTTCGGCATGCCACAACCAATGCCCAAACGGATCGTGTCGAAGGTCTTCGCGGCCTCGTTCGCCGCGCTGCTGACCGCCGGTGCGGTCGCGTGCGCCCCGCCTGAGAAGAACGACTCCGGTGCGGCCGGGTCGGGGACCGACGCGGCGCAGGCGACCTCGGCCGAGGATTTCGGCGGCATGGAGGCCCTGGTCGAGGCCGCCAAGGCCGAGGGCGAACTGAATGTCATTGCGCTGCCGCCGGATTGGGCGAACTACGGAGCCATCATCGCGGCCTTCTCCGAGAAGTACGGGATCAAGGTCAACTCGGCCCAGCCCGACGCGTCCAGCCAGGACGAGATCAACGCCGCCAACCAGCAGAAGGGCCGCAGCACCGCGCCCGACGTGTTCGATCTCGGCCAGTCCGTCGCGCTGGCCAACACGTCGATGTTCGCGCCGTACAAAGTCGCGACGTTCGACGAGATCCCCGAGGCGTTCAAGGATCCCGACGGCACCTGGGTCAACGACTACGGCGGCTACATGTCGATCGGCTTCGACGCGGCGAAGGTGCCTCCGGTGGCGACCGTCGACGACCTCCTCAAGCCCGAGTACCAGGGCAAGGTCGCGCTCAACGGCGACCCGACCCAGGCCGGTGCCGCATTCTCCGGAGTGTTGATGGTCGCGCTGTCCCAGGGTGGTTCGGCCGACGACATCGCCCCCGGGGTGGAGTTCTTCCGCAAGCTCAAGGACGCGGGCAATTTCCTCCCGGTCGACCCGACCCCGGCGACCATCGAGTCCGGTCAGACCCCGGTGGTCATCGACTGGAACTACACCAATTCGTCGGAGACCAAGAAGCTGCCATCCTGGACGGTCGTGGTGCCCCCGGACAACGCGGTGGCCGGCTATTACTACCAGGCGATCAATAAGGACGCCCCGCACCCGGCGGCCGCACGGCTGTGGCAGGAGTTCCTGTACAGCGACGAGGGGCAGAACCTCTACGCCCAGGGCGGTGTCAGGCCGGTGCGGGCCGACACCATGCAGGCCGACGGAGTGCTCGACCCGGCGGTCGCGGCCGCGCTTCCCGTGGTGGAGGGCCCGGTGACGGTGCCGACGCCGGAGCAGACCGAGAAGGCCTCGAAGTACCTCGCGGAGAACTGGGCGGCCGCGGTTGGCTGACCTACGGCTCGGCCAGCGGCTGCGGGACTCGCTGCCGCTGTTGCCGTTCCTGGCCGTCGTGGCGATCTTCCTGATCATCCCGACGGTCACCGTGGTGGTCGGTTCGGTGTACGCCGACGGCGTCTTCTCATTGGACCGCATCGCGGCGCTGTTCACCGGGACCGCGCTCAACGCGCTGGCCAACAGCGTGCTGCTGTCCGGGGCCACCGCGCTGCTCGGTGCGTTCTTCGGCGCGGTGATGGCCTGGCTGATCGTCAGCAGCCCGCCGACCTCGATGCTGCGCCGCGCGGTGCTGTCGCTGTGCAGCGTGCTGGCCCAGTTCGGTGGTGTCGCACTGGCATTCGCGTTCCTGGCCACCGTCGGGCTCAACGGGGTGCTGACGCTGTGGGTGCAGCAGGTGTTCGGGTTCAACCTGGCCGGGTCCGGGTGGCTGTACAGCCTGTCTGGTCTGATCCTGGTCTACACGTACTTCCAGATCCCGCTGATGGTGATCGTGTTCATCCCCGCGCTGGAGGGCCTGCGCGAGCAGTGGCGCGAAGCCGCCGTCAGCCTCGGCGCGTCGACGTGGGCGTACTGGCGTGAGGTCGCGATCCCGCTGCTGACGCCCGCGTTCCTCGGCTCGGCACTGCTGTTGTTCGCCAACGCTTTCGCCGCGTACGCGACGGCCGCCGCGCTGGTCAGTCAGGGCAGCCCGATCCTGCCGCTGCTGATCCGCGCGTCACTGGTCAGTGAGGTGGTGCTGGGTCAGGCCGGCTTCGCGTACGCGCTGGCGCTGGAGATGATCGTCGTCGTCGCCGTGGTGATGGTGGCCTACAACCTGCTGGTGCGGCGCAGTGCGCGGTGGCTCTCGTGAGAGCCGGGTCATGAGAACTGCGGTGCGGGGCGGACTCTGGGTCATGTTCGGCCTGTTCTTCCTGTTCCCGCTGTATGCGATGGCCGACTTCTCCACCCGCAACCTGGTCGGCGGTGGACGCACGTGGGAGGCGTGGGCCCACCTGGTGACCGACGAGGCGCTCTACCGGTCGATCGTGGTGTCGCTGCTGCTCGCGGTGTTCACCGTCGCGGCGATGCTGGTGCTGCTGGTGCCGACCATGATCTGGGTGCGGCTGCGCGCGCCGTGGGCGAAGGGGCTCGTGGAGTTCCTGTGCCTGCTGCCGCTGACGATCCCGGCGCTGGTGATCGTCGTCGGGCTGCGCAACGTCTACCTGTGGGTGGTGTACTTCTTCGGCGAGTCGGCACTGACGCTGACGTTCGTCTACATCGTGGTGGTGCTGCCCTTCGCGTACCGCGCGCTCGACGCGGCACTGTCGTCGATCGATCTCCAGACGCTCACCGAGGCCGCCCGATCCCTCGGCGCGGGCTGGCTGACCACCATGACCCGGGTGGTGGTCCCGAACATCTGGTCGGGGATCCTGTCGGCGGCGTTCATCTCGATCGCGGTGGTGCTCGGCGAGTTCACCATCGCGTCGCTGTCCGGTTACGAGACGCTTCAGGTGCAGATCGTGCTGATCGGCAAGAGTGATGGCCCGACCTCGGTGGCGGCCTCGCTGGCGACGCTGCTGTTCGGATTCGCGCTGCTGCTGATCCTGTCCCTGCTCACCCGGGGGCGCCGACGAGCGCTTGCGCGAGGAGCTGACAATCGGGGCGGCAATACCCCAGGAGTGACCGTATGACGCAAGGCGTGGCCGTCGAACTGACCGAGCTGACCCGGGTGTACGGCGCCACCAGGGCGCTGGACGGGCTGACGCTGCACATCGAACCGGGCGAGCTGGTCGCGCTGCTCGGGCCGTCCGGGTGCGGTAAGACCACCGCGCTGCGCATCCTGGCCGGGCTCGACGAGGCCACCTCCGGCACGGTGTCGGTGGGCGGTGCCGACGTCAGCCGGGTGCCGGCCAACAAACGCGATATGGGAAATGGTGTTCCAGGCCTACAGCCTGTTCCCGCACCTGACGGTGCTCGACAACGTCGCATTCGGTCTGAAGATGCGCGGGAAAGGCAAGCGGGACAGGCTGTCCCGGGCCGCCGAGATGCTCGAGCTGGTCGGACTCGGGGCGCTGGGCGACCGCTACGCCAAGGAGCTCTCCGGTGGCCAGCAGCAGCGGGTGGCGCTGGCCCGCGCGTTGGCGATCCAGCCGCGGGTGCTGTTACTCGACGAACCGCTGTCCGCGCTCGACGCGAAGGTGCGCACCCAGCTGCGCGAGGAGATCCGCCGGGTGCAACTCGAAGTCGGCATCACGACACTGTTCGTCACCCACGACCAGGAGGAGGCGCTGGCCGTCGCCGACCGGGTCGGGGTGATGAACCAGGGCAGGCTCGAACAGCTCGCCGCGCCCGCAGACCTGTATGCGAATCCGGCGACACCGTTCGTCGCCGACTTCGTGGGCCTGAACAACAAGGTTGCCGCCACGGTGTCCGGCGGAACCGCGGCGCTGCTGGGTGTCTCGGTGCCCGCGCTGCCGGGCTCGGTGGACGGGGGCGGAGTCGCGATGGTGCGGCCGGAGTCGATCACCGTGACCGCCGATCCGGCCGGGGCGGCGATGGTCAGCTCGGTGTCGTTCCTCGGCGCGATCTCACGGGTCAACGTCGCACTGCCCGACGGCGCCACGGTCAGCGCTCAGATGGCCAGTTCGGCGGCGCGGGGGTTGGCGCCCGGTGACCCGGTGCGGATCGGTCTCGACGCCGACGGCGTGCTGGTCACACGTCGGGCCTAGACGTCGGCGACCGGTTCGATGCCCAGGTCGCGGTAGCTGACCAGCGCGTGGAACGGGATGCCGCGCTTGGCGAATCGTGCGGTCGCGATGTCGCCGCGGTCGACCATCGGGATCACCCCGGTGACGACGACCCCGAGCGGGGCGATGCGTTCCAGCGCGAGCTCGGTGGACCCGCCGGTGCTGATCACATCGTCGACCAGCAGCACTCTGGTGCCCGGCTGCAGGCGGGTGCCTTCGACCCACTGCTCGCGGCCGCGCTTCTTCTGTTCCTTGCGCACCGAGAACCACGCCGCGCCGGTCACCATCGCGACACCGTGCGCGAGCGGGTCGGCGCCCATGGTCAGCCCGCCGACGGCGTCGAACTCGATGCCCTCGGCGGCGGCCAGTTCGGCGACGGCCTCGGAGACGATCCGCAGCCGCTCACCGGTGTCGACGGCGTACTTGCCGTCGATGTAGTCATGGCTGAGCTGGCCGCTGGCCAGTCTGAACGGCTCTTCGCGGCGTTCGTGTCCGCGTGTGCGGATCAGGTCGAAGGCGGCTTGCCAGGTCTGCGAGCGGTCGGACACGGGGGTCATCGTAGGGCACGTCGCGCCAGCTCGACCGCGGCCGAACGGAGCTCGTCGATCGACGCCAGCGGGGCCGCATAACCGATGCGGGTGTAGGCCACCCCGCGGTCCGTCGTGACACGCAGGTCCAGGCCGTAGCGGTCGGCCCCGGTGCACGTCGCCGAGGTGGTGTCGGGGTAGCCGCCGAGGGTGCGGGCCATCGCGGCCAACGATTCGGCGTGGTCGTCGTTCAGATGCGCGATCGCGCCCGCGGCTCGCGGCGTCACCGGGTCCGGTTCGGCCGCCGTGTACGCCTCGCCGCTGGTGGAGTCCATCCGGCCGTAGCCGCCGACCCAGCGCACCCGCGAGACCCGCAGCACCCACAGCGTGAAGTCGCTGTAGTCGATGTAGTACTTCGCCGCCGGGACCGCGGCCAGGTGCGCCTCGCGCGCGGCGTCGCGCTCTGGGCCTGCCGGGGCCTCGACCCGGCCCGCCAGCGTGATCCGGGCGTTGGCCAGCGGATCGGCGTCGGTCGCCGGGGCCACGATCGCGATGCTCGCACGGGGATCGCCGGCCAGATTGCGGCCGTGTTCGGCCAGGTTGGACACACACAGCACCGGTGCGCCGCCGAGCAGACCGTATGTCACGAACGACGCCCAGGGATCGCCGTCGGACGTCAACGTGGCCAGCGTGCCGCTGTTCGTCGACGCCGCGATGGTGCGGGCCTCTTCGGCCGCCGACGGGCGGACGGGGTTGGCGGGTTCGGTCAGCGGCGGCGGAATCGTCGGGGCATCACCCGGGTCGCCGTGATCGCGGGTCTGTCCTGCGGTGGCCACGTCGGCACCCTATCCCGGGTCGGCGATTCGCAACGCCCCTCACCGGGTTGTGCACATGTGCGACAATTTGGTCAATTCTCGTCGCGAGACAGATCTCTGGAGTGGGTGCACGATGGCCGGTGCGGAGCTTCGCCGCCTCGCGATGGCCGGTGCTCTCTCCTCGACACTGATCTTCGGGGGCGTCTTCGGGGGCATCGCCGCGGTCGCGCCCGCGTGGGCCCAGCCCGGTGACACCGGCGGATCGAGTCAGGATCCCGGAACCACGGGCGGGGGCAGCACGGACGGCTCCGGGGCGGGCTCCGAGACCGGCACCGGCGATTCCGGTGACACCGGGTCGACGCCGAACGAGACCAGCGAACCCGACGAACCGGCCGCCCCGTCCGACGACGCCGTGATCGAGGACGTCGACCCGGTGGAGCCCGAGGTCGTCCCGGAACCGGATCCCGAGCCCGAAGAGGTCGTGACCCCGCCGACCACCCGCGGCCGCAGCTCGGCGGTGCCCGAGCCGACGCCGCCGGCGCGGACGATCCCGAACTCACAGATCTACAGCCACTCGATCACGCTGCCGTGGATCCGGTTGCCGAGCCCCGGGGAGATCCCGCCCGGCACCTGGCCGTCGGTGTCGAACTTCTATACCACCTGGACGATCCCGGTGCCGACACTCGGGGAGTACCTGCGGGCGTTGCGCATCATGCGCAACCCGGCACCCGCGCCGGGACCGACGTTCCGGACCCAGGAGGACGGCCCGCCCGTGGCGGACGCGTTCAGCGGCACCACCACCGGCGGCGATGGCGGCGGCGGTCCCGTGGTGACCGAACCTGTCGTGCTGCGGGCGCCGCTGGTGACCGTGCCTCGGGCCACCACCGTCGCGGGCCGGCCCACGCACCTGCCGGCCCGTGTCCCGGCCGATCCGGCGGTGGCCCCCGCGTTCGCCCCGCCCGGGATGGCCGGTGTGCGGACCCCGGCGATCCGCGGTTCGGTCGCACCCACGCCCGGCACCACCGCACCGCTTCAGGCCACTCCCGCCGGGGTCGGGCCGTCGCCGCGGGTCGGCACGCTCGCGCGCGGCGTGACCAATCCGACCGTCGGTGAGATCGCCGCCGTCGCGCTGCCCGGGGTCGCCGGCCTGCTGTTCCTGACCGTCAGCGGAGGGATGATCGGCTATCGGCAGGCCAACAGCGCCCGGTATGTCCGCACCGCGGGCGCCGAGCGGTTCCTGGCCTGATTGCTATTGCGCATGCCTGGGTAGGTTCCACTGCATGACGCTGGCCTACGGCGAATGGATCATTCACCGGCGCTGGTACGCCGGCCGCAGTCGCGAACTCGCCTCGGCCGAACCGGCTGTCGTGACACCGCTGGGTGACGACCTCGAACACGTGCTGCTCGACGTCACCTACACCGACGGGTTCACCGAGCGCTATCAGGTGTTCGTGCACTGGGAGGACGGCCCGGCCGGCGGCTATGGCTCGGCGGGCGGCTATCACGACGCCGCGCTGATCGGCACCGGCGCGAACGGGCGCATCGGCTACGACGCGCTGTTCAACCCGGCGGCGGCCGGCCGGCTGCTGGCGCTGATCGACTCGTCGGCGACCGTCGGCGCGCTGACGTTCAGCAGGGAACCGGGCGCCGCGCTGCCCGTCGGCGCGCCGGCCAAGGTCTCGGGTGCCGAGCAGAGCAACACCAGCGTGATCTTCGGAAAAGACGCGATGCTCAAGGTGTTTCGCCGTGTCACCCCGGGGGTGAACCCCGACATCGAACTCAACCGGGTGCTCGCCAGGGCGGGCAACCCGCACGTCGCGACGCTGCTCGGGTCGTTCGAGACGACGTGGGCCGGGCCGGGGTCGCCGCCGTGTGCGCTCGGCATGGTCGCCGCGTTCGCCGCCAACAGCGCCGAGGGCTGGGACATGGCCACCGCCAGCGCCCGCGATCTGTTCGCCAACGAGGTCGGCGGCGATTTCGCCGACGAGTCCCACCGCCTCGGCGAGGCCGTCGCCTCGGTGCACCGGACGCTGGCCGATGCGCTGGGCACCTCCCTCGGGCAGTTCCCGGTCGACACGGTGCTGCAGCGTCTGGAGTCCGCCGTGCAGGCCGCACCGGATCTGAGCCCGTACGCCGCGGCCGTCGAGGAACGGATCCGGCGCCTCGCCGGCCGGCAGATCACCGTGCACCGGGTCCACGGCGACCTGCATCTGGGCCAGGTGCTGCGTACCCCCGAGAACTGGTTGCTGATCGACTTCGAGGGCGAACCGGGGCAACCGCTGGAGGAGAGGCGGCGTCCCGATTCACCGCTGCGCGACGTCGCCGGCGTGCTGCGGTCGTTCGAGTACGCGGCCTACCAGAAGGTGGTCGACGACGGAGGCGACGCCGGGATGGCCGAGCGTGCGCGGGCGTGGGTGGACCGCAATGCGAGAGCGTTCTGCGACGGCTACGCGGCGATCGCCGGCGCCGACCCGCGGCAGTCCGGAGATGTGCTCGCCGCCTACGAACTGGACAAGGCCGTCTACGAGGCGGCCTATGAGGCACGCTTCCGGCCGTCCTGGCTGCCGATCCCGATGCGCTCGATCCAGCGCATCCTGGGCTGAGGGTTGCCGGGCCGTCACCGCACCAGCCTGCGCAGCAGCGCCGAGGCCACCACCACACCGAGTACCGCCGCCAGCGCCAGCACGGCGATGTCGAGCAGACCGTTGGCCGGGGTGCCGATGAGCAGCCCGCGCAGCGCGTTGACCTCATAGGACAGCGGGTTCACCGCCGACAGCCAGCGCAGCCACTGCGGCATCACGTCCACCGGGTAGAGCGCGTTGGACGCGAAGAACAGCGGCATCGTGATCGCCTGACCGATCCCCATCAACCGGTCCCGGTTGCGGACCAGTCCGGCCAGCGCCATCGACAGGCACGCGAAGAACGCCGACCCGAGCACCACCACACCCATCGCGGCCAGGATCTTGAGCGGATTGCCGGTCAGCTGTACGCCGAGCACGAAGGCCAGCGCCACCACACCGATCACCTGCACCACCGAACGCACCCCGGCCGCGAACGCCTTGCCGGTCACGATGGCCGACGCCGGTGCGGGTGTCACCATCAACTTGGCCAGGATCCCGGCGTCGCGGTCCCACACGATCTGGATGCCGTAGAAGATCGAGATGAACAGCGCGGACTGGGCGATGATGCCCGGTGCCAGGAACGCCAGGTATGGGACGTCGCCGGTGTCGATGACGTCGAGGCGGCTGAACGTCTGGCCGAAGATCAGCAACCACAGAGCGGGCTGGACCATGCGGGTGACCAACTCGGTGCGGTCGTGGCGCAGTTTCTGCAGCTCCACCAGCGCGAACGCGGCGATACGCACCGCGGTGCCGCGGATCCGGCGCCATCCGCGCGGCGCCAGGACCAGCTCGACCCGGGGCCTTGGCTCAACTGACACGGCGCGCCGTCCTGCGGCTCGCGCGGACCGCGCGGAAACCGTCCCTGGCCTCCCCGGTCAGTGCGGAGCCGGCATAGTGCCGGAACACGTCCTCCAGCGTCGCCTCGGTCCCCTCCGCGGCGATCTCGCGTTTGAGCTCGGCCGGGCTGCCCACCACCTGCAGCCGGCCCCGGTCCATCAGCGCCACCCGGTCGCACAGCACGTCGGCCTCCTCCATGTAGTGGGTGGTCAGCAGCACCGTCATGCCGAACTCGGCCTGCATGCCGCGCACCTGGTTCCAGACGCCCTCGCGCGCGATCGGATCCAGGCCGACCGTCGGCTCGTCGAGCAGCAGCAGCGACGGCTTGTTGACCAGTGCCTGCGCCAACTCCAGACGCCGGACCATGCCACCGGAGTACGACCCGGCGGGCACGTCGGCGACGTCGAGCAACTGCATCGCGTCCAGCGCGTCGGCCACGCGCTGTCTGCGCACCGCACGCGGCACGTCGTAGAGCCGGGCGAACAGCTCGACGTTCTGCCTGCCCGTGAGCGCAGACTCGATCGAAAGCTGTTGCGGCACATAGCCGATGTTGTGCCGAATATCCATGGTGCGCTTGCGGGAGTCCATCCCGAAGATCGAAACCCGGCCGTGCTGAGCCGGGGTCAGGGTGGTCAGCACCCGCACCACGGTGGTCTTGCCCGCGCCGTTGGGGCCCAGCAGGCCCATGGTCTCGCCGGCACGCACCTGCAGGGTCAGATCGTCGACGGCGGTGAAATCGCCGTAGCGGTGCGTCAGGTTGCGGCAGTCGATCGCCAGGTCGGTCCCAGCGTTGTCTGTGTCTGCGGTCACGGGGTCTCCTGTTGCAGCATCCTCGTCAGGTGGGTCAGCACGGCCAGCCCGCGCGCACCGAGATCCCGGAGTGGCGGCCGACCAGCCGCATCAGCTCGACCTGGGACTGGGTCAGCCCGATCCCGTCGAAGCCCGGGCGGGGGGTGCGCCGGCGAGATCGGTGGTGGATTCCATCCCCGCCACACTACCTTTGTCACAGAGGCTTCTGAGCTGGCAACCGTGGCCGCCCAGGCAGGTCGCCGCCGCTCTTCGGCTCCTGCACCCGGCCCGCCCGGCCGGTGGCGGCCACGGTTGCTACAGCGATGTCAAGTTAACACAACGTTACGCCGACAGGGGGTAGACTCGCCCGCGTAAGCGCGGTGGCGCACAACAGGTTTCAGGGGGTCGCGGGGGGTCAGGGGTTCTGGGCCGCCCGGAGCACCAGCACGGCACGCGCGTCCACCGTGACCGACGTTTCGGCGTCGAGCTGCTCCTGGGTCTCGACCGCCTCGGGTGCGGCCGTCGAGATCACCGGAACCCACGACGGCGCGAACTCCTTCGGCGGCAACGTGAACTCTATCGGCTCGTGGTGGGCATTGAAACACAACAGGAACGAGTCATCGACGACCCGCTGGCCCCGCGCGTCCATGTCCGGGATGCCCTGTCCGTTCAGGAACACCGTCAGCGACTTCGCGAAGCCGACGCCCCAGTCCTCGCCGGTCATCTCCGCACCGTCTGGGGTGAACCACGCGATGTCGGGGTTGCCGGACTCACCGCGCCTGCCGACCGGCTTACCGGTGAAGAACCGGCGGCGACGGAACACCGGGTGCTCGGCGCGCAGCTGCGACACCGTCCTGGCGAACTTCAGCAGTTCGTCGTCGACGTTGGCCCAGTCGATCCAGGTGATCTCGTTGTCCTGGCAGTAACCGTTGTTGTTGCCGCCCTGGGTGCGTCCGAGTTCGTCCCCGTGGCAGATCATCGGAACACCCTGGGACAGAAGCAGAGTGGTCAGGAAGTTGCGCTCCTGTTTGGCGCGCAGCGCGAGGATCTCCTCGTCGTCGGTCGGCCCCTCCGCGCCGCAGTTCCAGGACCGGTTGTGGCTCTCGCCGTCGTTGTTGTCCTCGCCGTTGGCCTCGTTGTGCTTCTCGTTGTAGGACACCAGATCCCGCAGCGTGAAGCCGTCATGGGCGATCACGAAGTTGATCGACGCCACCGGTCTGCGCGCGGTGTGCTCGTAGAGATCCGACGAACCGGTGAGCCGGTAGGCGAACTCATCGAGGCTGGCGCCCTCGCCGCGCCAGAAGTCGCGCACCGTGTCGCGGTACTTGCCGTTCCACTCCGTCCACTGTGGCGGGAAGTTGCCGACCTGGTAGCCGCCGGGGCCGACGTCCCACGGCTCGGCGATCAGCTTGACCTGGCTGACGGTCGGATCCTGCTGCACGAGTTCGAAGAACGTCGCGAGCCGGTCGACGTCGTAGAACTCGCGGGCCAGCGTCGAGGCGAGGTCGAAGCGGAACCCGTCGACGTGCATCTCGGTGACCCAGTAGCGCAGTGAGTCCATGATCAGTTGCAGCGAATGCGGGTGCCGCACGTTGAAGCTGTTGCCGGTGCCCGTGTAATCCATGTAGTACCGCTTGTCGTCGTCGACGAGCTGGTAGTACGCCGCGTTGTCGATGCCGCGCATCGACAGCGTCGGCCCCATATGGTTGCCCTCGGCGGTGTGGTTGTAGACCACGTCGAGGATCACCTCGATGCCCGCCTCGTGCAGCGCGCGCACCATCGCCTTGAACTCCTGCACCTGCCCGCCCGGATTCGGGTTCGAGCTGTACTTGGAGTCCGGCGCGAAGAACCCGATGGTGTTGTAGCCCCAGTAGTTCGACAGGCCCTTGTCGATCAGCGTCGAGTCGTTGGCGAAGTGGTGCACCGGCATCAGCTCGATCGCGTTGACGCCGAGCGAGACCAGATGGTCGATGATCGCCGGGTGCGCCACCGCGGCGTAGGTGCCGCGCATCTGCTCGGGGATGTCCGGGTGGGTCTGGGTCAGTCCCTTGACGTGCGCCTCGTAGATCACGGTGTCGGCGTACTCGTGACCCGGCGGACGGTCCACCCCCCAGTCGAAGTACGGGTTGACGACCACCGACTTCGGCATGCTGGCCGCCGAGTCGTCGTCGTTGCGGCTGTCCGGGTCGCCGAAGTTGTAGGAGAACAGTGACTGGTTCCACTCGAAGTTGCCGTCGATGGCCTTCGAGTACGGATCCAGCAGCAGTTTGTTCGGGTTGCAGCGGTGCCCGTTCTCCGGTTCGTACGGTCCGTAGACGCGATAGCCGTACCGCTGGCCGGGTTCGATGTTCGGGATGAAACCGTGCCAGACGAAGCCGTCGACCTCGGGCAGCTTCACCCGGGTCTCGGTCCCGTCATCGCTGAACAGGCACAACTCGACCTTCTCGGCGACCTCGCTGAACAACGCGAAGTTGGTGCCGTAGCCGTCGTAGGTGGCTCCCAACGGGTAGGCCTTACCTGGCCATAGTTCGTACGTGGTGGTGGGTGAGGTGACGGTGGTCACTGGGAAGCACCTTCCTGTCGATCTGGGCGCGCACGCTCAACTGCCCGTTTACGGGGCGGCGCAAACCCTGCTCAGCCGAGGACCTCGACACCTGCCCTGCTCAGCGCGGTCACCGCCTCGGCGGTGGTGTCCGCGGACACACCCGCGGTCAGCGCGAGCAGCACCCTGGTGGCGAAACCGGCGGCGGCCGCATCGGCCGCGGTGGCCTTCACGCAGTAGTCGGTGGCGATGCCGACCACGTCGACGGTGTCGACCCCGCGGGCGCGCAGCCAGTCGGCCAGCGTGGTGCCGTCCTCGGCGGTGCCCTCGAATCCGCTGTAGGCCGCCGAGTAGTGCCCTTTGTGGAACACCTCCTCGATCGCCGCGGTGTCGAGGTCGGGGTGGAACTGCGCGCCGGCGGTCTCGGCGACGCAGTGCACCGGCCAGGAGTCGACGTAGTCAGGATGGTCCGAGAAGTGGGAACCGGGATCTATGTGAAAGTCCTTGGTGGCCACCACATGCCGGTAACCGTCGGGCTCGCCGTCACCGCCGCCGGTGAGCAACGCGCTGATCCCGCGCGCCACGGCCGCTCCGCCGGTGACCGCCAGTGAGCCACCTTCGCAGAAGTCGTTCTGCACGTCGACGATGACGAGAGCTCGGTTCGGCGCCGAAGGGGTCACCCCTTCACGGTATCGTCGCCGCGCTCCATTCGCAGGTGGGTGGTCAACAGCAGGTGGTCGAACGTGGAACGGGGTGGCAGCGTCTCGTCGTACTCGAGTTGGGCGTAGTCGCGCACCAACTGCTCGGCGAGCAGCCGGAGTTTGACGTTGGTCTCCTGGGAACGCCAGCGCAGCAACTCGAACGCGGTGTCGTCGTCGACCCGGTAGATCAGCATCAGCATGCCTTTGACCTGTTCGATGACGGCGCGGTTCTCGGTGATCTCGGCCAGTGTCGCCGAGATCACCGCTTTGGTCTGGGTGTCGCTGGGAGTCATGTCGACGCAGAACCCGCGCGTGCCGATCGTGCGACCCGCATCGTCGAGGAGTTTGTCGGCGATGATCACGATCTCGTGGGTCTCACCGCGGGTGTCGACGATCCGGTGCCGCATCGAATAGGCGCGTTCTTCGACGTCGGTGTGCCGGACCTGGTCGATGATCCCGGCCACCTCCACGCGGTCGTTGGGATGGCGGTGGGAGAGCACCAGCTCCGTGGTCGGCGTGACGGTGCCCGGCTCGTAACCGTGCAGGATCGCCACCTCGTCGGACCATTCCCAGCGTTCGTCGGCGAAGTAGAAGCGGAACCAGCCGACGCGTTGCGGCGTGCCTCCGGTGAGCGCCCGCTCAACTGGGTTCCCGCCTGCCATCGTGCCGACCTTAACGTCTTCCACCGCGGCTCTCATCCGCCGAAGAGTAGGTACAGACCGGTGAACGTGTAGCCGACCATGACCAGCATCATCGCCAGCTGTCCGGTCAGCTGGTGCTGCCGGGGCAGCACGGTGAGCGCCCTGTCGTGGGCGGCGATCACCCCGGCGACATGCCCGAGCAGCACGAATCCGACTTTCAGCGTGGCCAGCAGCGTGGGATGCATCGACAGGACGTAGACGACGTCGGCGTCGACGCGCAGCAGCCGGTAGACGGTTTGCTGACCGCGCTCGACGAGGTAGGTCAGATAGTGGGCAAAGACGTACCCCAGCACGATCGGGATCAGCGAGTGGGCGAGTAGTCCCGGCAGTTCCCGCCGGGTGCGGGCGTCCACACCTCCCGTGCACCTGGCGGCGAGGCTGAACGTCAGCGCGACGACACCGACGAACAACAGCAACCCGGCGGTGCGCAGCCCGGTCGCGGCGAGCGCCGAGTCGGTGACGTCGTCGACGAACCGGCGCATCTGCGGCATCGCGGAGAAGCTGTCGAACGCCGTGGACCCCAGCAGCACCGACAGCACCGCGACCACGCCAGGGCGCACCGGCAGCGTGAGCAGCCGGTTGAACGGGTTGCCGAACGCGATCCTGCCGTCTGGGTTGCGCCCGAGTGGCGAAAAGCGGGACGCGACAACGCTGTACACCTCGAACGGGTCGGCGTTCGCGTTCCATCGCGGACCACACCACAGCGTGCCGGCCAGCGTCACCGCGAGGTAGACCAGCAGCCAGGTGCGGATCGCCGACAGCGAACCGGGATCGGGGCTGGCCAGCTCCAGCCAGACGAAGGCGAACAAACCCGCTGCGGCGGGCCAGTATCCGAGCTTCTCGGGGTACCGGCCGCCGAGCGTGCGCCCGCCGAGGAAGCGGTGCGCCGCCCGCGCGGGGGACAGCACCCGCCACACCGGGCCGATCGCCAGCGACAACGCCACCACGCCGACCCAGATCAGCACGTAGAACACGCCGGGCAGCGGGTTCTCCGCGTTCTGCGGTCCACGGAACGCCGCGATGGCGACCCAGCCGGTGAGCAGCAGCGCCGCGGCGGCCAGAACCCAGCGGGTGGCCGGTGCGTCGACCGCGCGCGTCACCCACCCCGGGAGTGCGCGCCCGGGCCGTTCGGCGTCGAACTTCGGTGTGCGCCAGGCGAACGCGACGAGTGCGAAGGTGAACGTCAGCGTCCACGCGGCGCCGATCAGCGCATACGTGTACGGGATCGGGAGATCTGTCGAGCCGCCGAGACCGTGGGCCAGGGTGTGGACGGTCACTGTAGTTGGATGTTCACTGCACTTGGATTGTCGCGATCGTGGTGTGTGCCTCGTGCAACTCGACGTCGACGCGGCCCGGCACGGTCACGCTGAACTCGAAGGACTGCTGCGGGCCGACGCCGATCGGAAAACTGTGCTCCGGAGTGGAGTGCACGTGCAGCTCGTCCGGCGCATCACTGTCCACCCGGACCACGATCGGCTCGTTGAGCCCGGCCCGCAGCTGTTCGTTGGTCGGGGTGACCTTCCCGCGCTTGATCGTCACGTCGATGACGAGCTGCTCGGGCGCCGGCTCCGCTGCCGAGGTGGGCGTCTGCTGCTCGGCGGTACCGGTGGCGGATTGGTTTGCGCCGTCTCCGGATTCGGTGGATCCGGCGCAGCCGGCGAGTAGCAGGGCCGCCGCCGCTGCGGCGAGGAGTCGTGTCGGTGTCGTGCTCACGGTTTCCTGTCTTCGTCGGATCGGCGCCGGTTCTTGGCGGCGATGTACACGATCACCCCCGCGATCACGAACGCGGGTGCGAACGCGGGCACCGCGATCCAGATCGGGTGGTCGGCGAGGACCACGACCTCGGGGGCGGGCGTCATGCCTGCGCCGAGGGCTCGAACTCGGCTTCGCTGCCGGACGGCTCACTGTTGGCCAGACGGCCACCGCCCCAGGCGATCCCGGCGATCATCGCCAGCGAGCACACCAGCACCACCAGGCAACCGATCAGCCACAGCGCGGCCGGGATGTCGGGGCTGCGTTCGCGCTGCAGGATGGTGATCTCCGAGACGAACGGCCGGGTGAACTCGGGCTCGGCGGGCACCTCCTCGGCGCCGATACCGGGATCGCCGTGCAGGTAGATCGGGACCGCGGTGAGCGTGGACCCGTCGTGGACACGCAGCAGCGTCTTCCAGGTGCCCGACACCGGCATCGGTTGGGTGGAGCGGAAGTGCCCGGGCCCGACCTGCTCCAGATGGTCGATGAACTGTCCCCGGCCGTTGGGCAGGCCGCCCTGCCAGCCCAGCACCGACACCCAGTTCGGGTTGTCGCCGATCACGTCGGGCGGGTTGAGCCGGACGTCGGCGGTGACGTACCGCTCCCCGTTCACCGGCGGTGCCTCAGTCAGGGTGAACGACGCGGTGGCGTTCTGCGGGGTGTCGTAGCGCAGACCGTTGGCGGCCGCGCCGGCGATGGCGACGACCGTCAGCGCCACCAGGCCGATCCCGACCGCGCGGCGGGGCAGCCGCTGACCCGTCAGCACCATCCCGACCAGCGCGCCGCAGCCGCCGGTCAGGACCGCCACCGGCACCGCCATCCCGAGGGCCTCGGGCCAGATGCTGGTCTGCCACGGATAGGCGTACACGGCGTTGATCCACAGCGATTCCAGGAACAGCCCGACGGTTCCGATACCGAGGCCGGAGACCAGGCCGAACAGCACCGGGCGTTTCAGCAGCGGGGTCAGGGCGACGAGTTCGACGACCAGCGCGGCCCCCAGATACAGCGGGAACCAGTTGATCGGGGCCTCGAGCAGCGGCCCGACCAGGACCGCCATGATGCCGCGCAGCCCGATCGCGATGAGCGCCGCGATCAGGGCGGCGCCGCGGCCCATGAAGATCCGCGCGGCGACGAGCGCCAGCGCGGCGGCCGCGGCGATCAGCATCGGCTGGAACACCTGGCGGAACTGCGGGACACCGAAGTCGAACTCGATCTGGTAGACCGACGCCCCGATCAGCACCCCCGCGAAGGCCAGGTACTGCACGAACTTCAGGCCCAGCCCGTCGCGCGGAGTCTCGCCGGTGCTGGCCTTGCGGCCCTCGTACTCCAGGTACAGCGCGGCCAGGGTGGAGAAGCCGGCGCCGCCGATCATCATCAGGTGCGTCGGGCCCCACAGCGTGACGTCCTGACCGAAGATGCGGTGCCAGATGTCGTCGAGCGGGAAGCCCAGCAGGGCGTACACACCGCAGCCGGCCATCACGATGCCGCCGACCGGCGCGTACCAGTCGTCGGTGATCCGGACCGCGGCCGTCCCCGGGCGTTCGTAGGGCAGCACCATCGCGGTGCAGCCGGCGACGAAGATGCCGAACAGGCCGATCAGGATGAAGTAGTGCGCCGGATTGGCCAGCGCCCCGTCGTCGCGGCCGTTGCCGATGTGCAGGCTGACATCCCAGATGAAGCCGAACAGCGCGCAGATGATCGACGAGATGAACAACGCGATCGGCAGCGCGACCCACGGCGGGCGCTTGAACCGGCGGCCGGACCACTCGGCCAGGCTCGCCAGCCAGGTGATCTTGCGGCTGCGGTGCATCCAGCCGATCCACAGCAGCACGACGGCCACGACGGCGCCGACGGCGCTGAGCGCGATGATCTCACCTATCGCGGCGCCGCCGCCCTCGTCGCCCGCCGGCTGCGCCAGCAGCGTCTCCGCTTGCAGAGAGAGCTCCATCGTCATCCCCATCCCCCGCGCGTTTCGGTGATCTTACTCGTCGGTAATATTGCCAGAGGTACCCGAGGTGAAACCAGGGGTACCGGGTTCTTTTGTAACCCCGGCCACAATTTCGCAAACTGTCGTCGTGTGCTGCGCATGTCATCGCCCCGGTGGCCGCAGGAACTTCATCGCCATCCGCATGACCGGCGCGGGCACGCGGTCCTTCATCGTCAGCGCGCCGGCCCCGGCCCGGGTGCGCGCCGGGGTGCCGCGGCCGAGGTAGCGGTTGAACGGGCCCCCGGTCGGCTCCAGGTCGACGTGCAGCGGCGGCTTTCCGTCGGCGGCGCCCAGGGCGTTCGAGATCACGATGCGCTGGATCTCGCTGGTGCCCTCGAAGATCGTGTAGAGCTTCGCATCGCGGTACCACTTTTCGACCGGGTGGTCCTTGATGTAGCCGTAGCCGCCCATGGTCTGGATGGCGCGTTCGGTGGTCCGCACCGCCAGCTCGCTGGCGGCGAGCTTCGACATCGACCCCTCGCCGCGTTCGAACGGGACGCCGGTCGCGGCCATCCACGACGCCCGCCAGGTCAGCAGCCGGGCGGCGTCGAGCCCGGTGGCCAGATCGGCCAGCGGAAACGCGATGCCCTGGTTGTCGATGATCGGTGCGCCGAAAGCCTCCCGGCGGTTGGCGTACTCGGTGACGTACTCCAGTGCCGCCCTGGCGATTCCGAGCGCTTGCGCGGCGACCATCGGCCGGGTCTGTTCGAACGTGCCCAGCGTCGCCGAGCCGGAGTGCCTGCCGCCCTCGACGGCCTCCCGGGCGCGGGCGAGCTTGTAGTCGAGCTTCTCCTGGCCTCCGAGTAGGTGATCACCCGGGATCCGCACCGAGTTGAACTTCAGCTCCGCGGTGTGTGACGCGCGGCAGCCCAGCTTGTCGAGCTTGCGCACCATGTCCAGGCCCGGCGTGCCGCCGGGCACCACGAACAGTGCCTGACCCTTGTGGCCGAGTTCCTGGTCGACGACGGCATTGACCACGTGCACGTTGGCGATACCGCCGTTGCCGATCCACATCTTGTGGCCGTCGATGATCCAGTCGTCGCCATCGCGGCGAGCGGTGGTGCGCAGGTTGCGGACGTCGCTGCCGCCCTCGGGTTCGGAGATGGCCAGCGCGGCGAGCTTGAGGTCGCCCGGCGTGCCGAAACATTCGGGCGCCCACTGCAGCATCTGCTCCGGCGACGCCGCCTGTCCGATCGCCGACAGTGCCAGGGCCGGCATCACGATGGCCAGGCCGATGCCGGCGCATCCCCAGAACAGCTCCTCCATGAACATCGGCAGCGACAGCCCGGTCGGGTCGCCGATCAGGTCGCGGTAGAACAGCGGACTGTAGAAGCCCCGGCGGGCGGCCTCCTCGAGGACCGGCCACGGGAACTCCTGCCGCTGGTCGTAGTCGGCGGCCACCGGACGGATGACCTCTTCGGCGAACTCGTGGGTGCGGCGGGCCAGGTCGTGCTGGGCGGCAGTGGGTGTGATGTCGAACGTCATGAGAACCCCCGGGGTTGAGTGCACATGTGTTCACTCTTACCCAGTCCGGTTCTGGACTACTCCGCGCGCGCCACCCGATCGGCGACAGCCTAGGACGGGGCGGGGCGCGGCTGCGGCTGCACGGCGGGCGCCGACCACACCGGGGCCGCTCTGAGGCTGGCCAGGGCCAGACTGCTGAGCGCCATCAGCACCATGGTCAGGACCAGGAAGTTGGTGTAACCGCCGAAGTGGTCGGCGGTGGCGCCCGCGGCCAGTGGGCCGAACGCGGTGCCCAGCGACAGCGCGGCCACCAGCCCGCCGAACAGCCCGCCGAAGTTGCGCAGCCCGAAGTAGCGCGACGCGAGGTAGGCAATCACGTCGACCTCGGCGCCGAGGGTCAGACCGAACAGGGCCGCGGCCACCGTCTGGCTGACCGGGCTGCTGCCGTCGATGAGCAGCGCCGCGCAGCCGAGGATCGGCACCAGGTATGCGCACGCGCCGACGATCCGGCCGGGGAACCGGTCGAGCAACAGACCCACCCCGAGCCGCCCGGCGATGGAGAAGACGCCGACCAGCGCGGCGGTGCCCGCCGCGGCGAGGGGATCGGCGCCGGCGTCGCGCAGGATCGGGACCAGGTGCACGACGATGCCCAGCGTGGTGAACGCGAACAGGCCGGCCGCGATCAGGAGCTTGTAGAACGTCGGTGAGCGCAGACCCTCGCCGAGCGTCAGGCCGGGAAGGTCCGCCTGGGTTTCCGGAGCCCGGGGTGCCGGCGCCGGGAGTTCTTGCGCTGCGGGTTTCAGGGCCTCCTTGTCGTCCTGCGCGCCGCGGAAGAAGAACAGGACCGCGATCAGGACCAGCGCGCCCCACAGCGTGCCGAGACTGAAGAACGCTCCGCGCCAACCCCATTCACCGATCAGCAAGGTGGCCAACGGTGGGAACACCGCGGCCGCCAGCGATCCACCCGACAGCGTCACCGCGAACGCGAGGCCCCGGGAGGATTCGAACCGCGTCGCGACCGCCGACGTCCAGACCGTGGTCTGCACCCAGAACGCCGCGAATGCCAGCAGCGACCACAGCAGGATCCAGTTCGTCATGGAACCCGTCGCGGTGCCCAGCAGCGCGAAGGTCGCGGCCATCAGGACGACCCCGGTCAGCCCGACCCGGCGCGGGCCCAGCCGGTCCACCGCGAGGCCGATCGGTAGCGCGGCCACCGCGGCGGCCATGCCCACGATCGTCAGCCCGGCCGAGGTCTCGGCGCGGCTCCACCCGAACGTCTCCTGCAACGGCGCCATGAACGCGCCGAGCGAGTACACGTGGATCACGCCCATCGAGTAGCCGAGACCCGCGGCCACCGGGACCGGGCCGTAGCGCCGCCACTCCGTGATCGCCGTGCTGTCGGTGTTCGCCACCGGACCTTCCATGCTGAGCGAGTGCTCAGGAGTCTATCGGCGCACCCGCCTCCGCAATGCGGCGTTGGGCTTCCCCGACCGAGATGCGCAACCGCCGGGCGAGCACGTCGGCCCACGGTGCGCCCGCCAGTTCGACGGGTGGCGGGGCGGACACCATCCGCGCGAGCAGCCGGCGCTGGGTCACGGCCAGCTGTTTGGTGACCGCGTCGAGTCGGACCAGCAGGGCGCGCTGGTCGACGGGTTGCAGGGTCTGGAACGGCAGCGCGGCGAGCGCGCGGTGGGCGCGGTCCACGGCGTCGAGCGCCGCGGCGACTTCTTTCTTCGAACTCATGTTCGACAGCGTAGGGGCGGGGTCCGACATCGACGGATACGCTGGGGCGATGGCCCGAAAGTTCGCCACCGCCGAGACGGTCGCGCTGCCCGATCTGCTCGACTTCGTCCGGCCCCGGCATCGGATGGTGCTCACGACGTTCCGTTCCGACGGAACCCTGCAGAGTTCCCCGGTGACCGGCGGGGTGGACGGGCAGGGGCGCATCGTCGTCGCGACCTATCCGCAGCGCGCGAAGGTGGCCAACATCCGGCGCCATCCCCAGGCCTGCGTGGTCGTGCTCTCCGACGAGTTCGACGGACCCTATGTCCAGGTCGACGGGGACGCCGAGGTCGTCGACCTGCCCGATGCGGTCGAACCCCTCGTCGAGTACTTCCGGGTCATCGCCGGCGAGCACCCGGACTGGGACGAGTACCGGCAGGCGATGCGCGATCAGAACAAGTGCCTGATCAGGATCACCCCGCGGCGGTGGGGGCCGGTTGCGACCGGAGGTTTCCCGCCCGCCTGACGCGGGGCCCGCGTGGAGGCCGGGCAGGACGGCGCAGCGCGATTGTGGTAGTCAGAGCAAGCAGGCGCATTGCGTCAGCTAGCACGTCAAACTATAGTCTGGACACATGTCCAGGAGGGTTCGGATTTCTTGCTCCACATTATTCGGCCAGGTCAGGGCCGCTCTCCAGGATCAGTGAGCTGAATATGCGCATCGCGTTGCTGTCGTATCGGAGCAAGACCCACTGCGGTGGTCAAGGGGTTTACGTCCGGCATCTGAGCCAGGGGCTCGTCGAACTCGGTCACGACGTCGAGGTCTTCTCCGGCCAGCCCTATCCGGAGATCCTCGATCCGCGGGTCCGGCTGACCGAGGTGCCGAGCCTCGATCTCTATCGGGAGCCGGATCCGTTCCGCATTCCCCGGCCCAGCGAGATCAAGACCCGCATCGACCTCGAGGAGCTGCTGACCACCTGGACCGCCGGGTTCCCCGAGCCGAAGACGTTCAGCATGCGCGCGGCGCGGCTGCTGGCCGCGCGCCGCGGTGACTTCGACGTGGTGCACGACAACCAGTGCCTGGGTACCGGCCTGCTGACGATCCAGAACTCGGGCATGCCGGTGGTGGCCACCGTGCACCATCCGATCACCCGGGACCGGGTGCTCGAGGTGGCGGCCGCAGCGTGGTGGCGCAAGCCGCTCGTGAAGCGCTGGTACGCGTTTGCCGAGATGCAGAAGGACGTCGCCCGGCGGATCCCCGAACTGGTCACCGTGTCGTCGACGTCGGCCGCCGACATCGCCGAGGACTTCGGTGTCGATCCGGGGCAGCTCAACGTCGTTCCGCTCGGGGTGAACACCCAGCTGTTCCAGCCCGCCGAGCACCGGGTGCGCAACCGCATCATCGCGATCGCCAGCGCCGATGTACCGCTCAAGGGAGTCAGCCACCTGCTGCACGCGGTGGCCCGGCTGCGTGTCGAGCGCGACCTCGAGCTGCAGCTGGTCGCCAAGCTGGAGCCCAATGGGCCCACCGAGAAGCTGATCGCCGAACTCGGCATCTCCGACATCGTGCACATCTCCAGCGGGCTGTCGGACTCCGAGCTCGCCGAACTGCTCGCCTCGGCCGAAGTGGCTTGCATCCCTTCGCTTTACGAAGGTTTCTCGCTGCCTGCGGTGGAGGCGATGGCCAGCGGGACGCCGATCGTGGCCAGCCGCGCCGGGGCGCTGCCCGAGGTCGTCGGTACCGACGGCCAGTGCGCACGACTGGTGACACCCGCCGACGTCGCGGAACTGACCGCGGTGCTCGGTGAATTACTGGACTCGCCAAGGGAGTTGCGACGGCTGGGCGACAACGGCCGCCGGCGTGCGCTGGAAGTCTTCAGTTGGGAATCCGTTGCGGCGCAGACCGTCGCGATATACGAACGAGCTTGTGAAAGGGTCGCGACATGCTGACCGTTGACTTCGACCGGCTCGGCGTGGGCGCCGGAACCAAGGTGATCGACGTCGGGTGCGGCGCCGGCCGGCACACGTTCGAGGCGTTCCGGCGGGGTGCCGACGTCATCGGATTCGACCAGAACGCATCGGATCTCAACGACGTCGACCAGATCCTGCAGGCGATGAAGGAGCAGGGCGAGGTACCCGCGTCGGCCAAGGCGGAGGTGGTCAAGGGTGACGCACTCGACCTGCCCTACTCCGACGGCACCTTCGACTGCGTGATCGCCTCCGAGATCCTCGAGCACGTGCCCGCCGACGAGCGTGCCATCTCCGAACTCGTGCGGGTGCTCAAACCCGGTGGGGTGCTGGCGATCACGGTTCCTCGCTGGCTGCCCGAGCGGATCTGCTGGGCGTTGTCCGACGAGTACCACGCCAACGAGGGCGGGCACGTGCGCATCTATCGTGCCGACGAGTTGCGCGACAAGGTGCTCGCGCACGGGCTGAAGCTGACGCACACCCACCACGCGCACGCGTTGCACTCACCGTTCTGGTGGCTCAAATGTGCTGTGGGAACGGAGAAGAACGACCACCCGGCCGTTGCCGCGTACCACAAGCTGCTGGTGTGGGACATGATGGACCGGCCGTGGCTGACGCGCACCGCGGAAGCCGCGCTGAACCCGCTGATCGGCAAGAGCGTCGCCCTCTACTTCAGGAAGCCAGCCACAGCCGATGCCTGACATTCCCGGAGTGCCGGGGGTGTTCACTCCGGCCCAGTGCCGGCAGACAGCCGAATCCATCGCCGCGACGCAAGAGTCGAGCGGCGCCATCCCGTGGTCGGTCGGTGGTCACACCGACCCCTGGGACCACATCGAGAGCGCGATGGCACTCACCGCCGCGGGGCTGCTGGAGCCCGCCCGCGCGGCGTTCGAGTGGTCGCGCACCACGCAGCGTCCCGACGGCACCTGGCCGATCCAGGTGCGTGACGGGGTGATCGAGGACGCCAACAGCGACACCAACTTCTGTGCCTACATCGCCACCGGGGTGTGGCACCACGTGCTGATCACCGATGACCGCGAGTTCGCGGTCAGGATGTGGCCGGTGGTGGCCAAGGCCATCGACTTCGTGCTGGAGTTGCAGCAGAGCACCGGTGAGATCACCTGGGCCCGTGGGAAAGGCGGCGATGCCGACGAGGCGCTGCTGACCGGTTGCGCGAGCATCTACCACAGCATCCGGTGCGCGCTGGCGCTGGCCGATTACGTCGGCGACCCCCAGCCCGAATGGGAGGTCGCCGTCGGGCGGCTCGGGCACGCGATCGCGGACCATCCTGGCGCCTTCGTGACCAAGGACCGTTGGTCGATGGAGTGGTACTACCCGATTCTCGGTGGTGCCCTGCGTGGTTCACGGGCGCGGGCACGCATCGACGAACGCTGGGAAGATTTCGTGGTGCCCGGGCTCGGAATCCGCTGCGTGGACGATCGGCCGTGGGTGACCGGGGCCGAGACCTGCGAATTGGTGATGGCGCTGGACTCGATCGGGGAGCGCGAGCGGGCCCTTGAGCAGTTCACCGCGATGCACCACCTGCGCGAGGAGGACGGCTCGTACTGGACCGGGCTGGTGTACTCCGACGGCAAGCGGTGGCCGGTGGAACGCACCACCTGGACGGGTGCCGCGGTGATCCTGGCCGCCGACGCGCTGTCGTCGACGACGCCGGCCAGCGGCATCTTCCGGGGCGACGATCTGCCCAGAGGTCTTGAGGGCGTGTACGACTGCGAATGCGCGGCCAGCGAACGCTAACCCGCGTCCGTCAGCGTCCCCGGCGTGCCCGACACCCGCTCGAGCACGCGCATCGAGCCGGTCGCGCGGACCTCGCTGAAATCCCCGGTGCCCAGCGCGCGCTGGTAGATCAGGAACGGTGCGCGGCCGCCGTCGGCGGGATCCGGGAACACGTCGTGGATGACCAGGGCACCGCCGACCTCGACCCACGGGGCCCAGCCGTCGAAGTCGCGGTTGGCTGCCTCCTCGGTGTGGCCGCCGTCGATGAACAGGAACCGCAACGGAGTTCGCCATCCGCGGGCCACCACCGGCGAACGCCCGACGACCGCGACGATGTGCTCGTCGAGCCCGGCGCCGTCGAGGGTGTGGCGCAGCGTCGGCAGGGTGTCGAACAAGCCGGTGACGGGATCGACCATCGACGCGTCGTGGTACTCCCAGCCGACCTGGTGCTCCTCGGAGCCGTGATGGTGGTCGACGGTGTAGATCAGACCGCCGGTCTGCTGCGCGGCCGCACCGAGCATCACCGTCGACTTGCCGCAGTACGTGCCGATCTCGACGCCCACACCGTCGCCGAGATAGCGCACGGCGGTGTCGTAGAGGGCGCGACCCTCGTCGGCCGGCATGAAGCCGATGACCTTGTCGGCGTACTCGAACAGGGCGGCGGCGTCCGCCGGCAACGCGGCGTCGGTGGTGTCCATCGAGGTCCGATTGTAGTAGCGTCCGGACATGTGTCCGATCCGGCTCTGGAGTCGACGCGGCGACGCTTGACCGCCCGGCAGGCCGACACGGTGGACCGGCTGGGCCGGGCGGCTCTCGATCTGCTCCGGCGTGAGGGATTCAGCGGGCTGACGGTGCGCCGGGTGGCCGCCGAGGCGGGTGTCGGAGCCGCCACCGCGTACACCTATTTCTCGTCCAAGGAGCACCTCGTCGCCGAGGTGTTCTGGCGACGGCTGACCGGCTCGCCGCGCATCGAACACACCTCCGACGACCGCGCCGCGCGGGTCACCGAGGTGCTCGGCCACATCTCCTCGCTGGTCGCCGACGAACCGGAGTTCGCGGGCGCGGTGACCACCGCGCTGCTCGGCAGGGATCCCGATGTGGAGGAACTGCGGGCGCGCATCGGCGCCGACGTCCGCGGCAGGCTGGCCGAAGCACTCGGGTCCGCCACCGATCCGGACGTGATCGACGCGCTGGAGATGCTCTACTCCGGGGCGCTGGTGCGCGCCGGGATGGGCCACGCGTCGTACGAGGCGATCGCCGCGAAGCTGGAGAAGTCCGCGCGACTGCTGCTCGGCTGAGGCGAACCCGTTACCGGGGCCCGAGCAATGCGGTCGCCGCGACGACCGCGGGGCCGGCGATGCCGTGCATGTCCCGCCCGTCCTCGACGAACAGGGCGGTCAGCTCCCGTAGCCCACCGAGCAGGATCAGCGCGATCGGCGGGGTGATCGGGTCCAGGCCGGCGCGCCGGAAGCCCGCGCTGCTGGTCAACGTCACCAGCATGTCGGTCAGATCCTGCATCACCTGCCGGTGCAACGGGCGTGCCACCGCGCCGAGCGCGGGCGCCTCCCGGATCCAGCACAGCGTGATCGCGGGACGGGCGCTGATGTGCTCGACGTAGGCGTCGACGGCCTGGTGGATCTGTCGCTGCCAGTCCGATCCGGCGTCGACGGCGGCGTTGATGCCCGCGATGAGGTCGACGTTGTTGCGGCGCAGCAGCTCGAGCAGGCACTGCTCCTTGCTGGCGAAGTGCTCGTAGAACGTGCGCTTGGAGGTCCGCGCGTGCCGCACCACGTCGGCGACGGTGGTGTCGCGGAATCCGCGATCGCCGATCGAGGTCGCCAGACCGTCGAGCAGGCGGTCGGTGACCGGGCCCGCGTCGACGAACACCACCGGTGTCGAGGTCACACCGGACACCTCCTCAACCCTTGCGGCCTGTTGGTACTACCCGGTACCGTACTCGCCATGACGACGGTACACCGCAGTACCAAGCCCGCCGGCCTCGACCTTCCGGTCCGCCTTCCGCCGGCGCCCCGGATTCCGCGTCTGGCGCAGGCCCTCGGGTTCTCGCTGTCGCGGCAGTGGACCGTCGAACAGATCGCCCGCCGCTACGGCGATGCGTTCACGATGACGCTGCCGGTCTTCGGCCCGACCGTGATGGTCACCGAGCCGGGCCTGGCCAAGCAGGTGTTCATGGCCAACACCGACGACGTCGGCAACATTCAGCCGAACCTGTCCCGGGTGCTGGGCTCGGGATCGGTGTTCGCGCTCGACGGGATGGACCACCGCCGTCGCCGCAAGTTGTTGACGCCGCCGTTCCACGGCAAGAGCATCAAGAATTACGAGAGGATCTTCGAAGAGGAGACGTTGCGCGAGGCGGCGAGCTGGCCCGAGGGGCAGCCCTTCGAGACGCTCGAACCGATGATGCGGATCACCCTGAACGTGATCCTGCGGGCCGTCTTCGGCGCCGACGGTGCGCAACTCGACGAATTGCGGCGCATCATCCCGCCGTGGGTCACGCTCGGCTCGCGGCTGTCGGTGCTGCCGACGCCGCAACGCACCTACGGGCGGTTCAGCCCGTGGGGCAGGCTGGCCACCTACCGTCGCCAGTACGACGAGGTGATCGGGCGGCTCATCGACGCCGTGCAGGCCGATCCGGACTTCGGCACCCGCGACGACGTGCTGGCGCTGCTGCTGCGCAGCACCTACGAGGACGGTTCGTCGATGTCGCGTCAGGACATCGGCGACGAACTGCTCACCCTGCTGGCCGCCGGCCACGAGACCACCGCCGCGACGCTGGGCTGGGTGTTCGAGCGCATCAGCCGCCACCCCGATGTGCTGGCGAAGCTGGCGGCCGAGGCCGACACCGACGACAACGAATACCGCCAGGCGGTGATTTTGGAGGTCCAGCGGGCCCGCACCATCATCGACTTCGCCGGCAGGCACGTCTACGCGCCGACCTTCGAACTCGGTGAGTGGGTTGTCCCACAGGGATATTCGATCGTCGTGGCGATCCGGGAGGTGCATCACCGCAGTCAGGACTTCCCGGACCCGCAGCGGTTCGACCCGCAGCGCTTCGTCGGTCAGCGACCTCCGACGCTGTCGCACATTCCGTTCGGGGGCGGCACCCGGCGCTGCGTCGGGGCGGCGTTCGCCAACGTCGAGATGGACGTCGTATTACGGACGGTGTTGCGGCACTTCACCATCGAGACGACCGCCGCGGCGGGGGAGAAGATGCACTCACGCGGAGTGGCCTACACCCCGGCCGACGGCGGCCGTGTCGTAATGCGGCGGCGCTAGCTCAGACTCAGACTTCAGCGCGCTTGGGCAGTTTCCAGCCCGGCCGCGGGAAGTGGCAGGTGTAGCCGGTCGGGTAGCGCTCCAGGTAGTCCTGGTGCTCGGGCTCGGCCTCCCAGAACTCCGGCGCGGGGCTCACCTCGGTGACCACCTTGCCGGGCCACAGCCCTGACGCATCCACGTCGGCGATGGTGTCCAGCGCGATCTGGCGCTGCTCGTCGTCGACGTAGAAGATCTCCGAGCGGTAGCTGGTGCCGATGTCGTTGCCCTGCCGGTTCTTCGTGGTCGGGTCGTGGATCTGGAAAAAGAACTCCAGCAGCGCGCGGTAGTCGGTCTGCGCCGGGTCGTAGACGATCTCGATCGCCTCGGCGTGGCCGGGGTGATTGCGGTAGGTGGGGTGGTCGTTCTGCCCGCCGGTGTAACCGACCCGGGTGGACACCACTCCGGGCTGCTTGCGGATCAGATCCTGCATACCCCAGAAGCATCCGCCCGCCAGAACTGCTCGCTTGTGGTCGCTCACGCCTGCTCCTTCTCGGTGGCTGTATCCCTGCTCCCCATAGTGCCTGTGTACAACCGCGGGCGAAACGTTCGTGTTCCGGGCGGCGATTACGGAAATGTGATGCGAGTGTCCACCGCTGCCCTTGTGGCGACCGCTGCCGTTGCCGCTGCCACCTGGGGCGCACCGATCGCGGCCGCGGAGACCGCCGTACTGGCCGAGCAGCCCGGCGACGGGCGCGCAGTATTCCTCGACGACCCCGCAATCGTCGACCCCCAGCCGTTGCGTGCCGAGTCCTACCACCGCGTCCCCGGGGACCGGGCCGTCGCCGTGCACTTCACCACCGGCACCCCGCAGTGCTTCGGCGTGGATGCCACGGCCACCGAGACCGCCGACGCGGTGACCGTCGAGTTGCGGGGCGGGACGCTGCCCGATGCGGTCGACAAGGCCTGCATCATGCTCGCGGTGTTCGGCTCCATCGAGGTTCCGCTGCAGGCGCCACTGGGCGACCGCCAGGTGCTCGCCGTCTTCTGACGCTCGACAAGCCCGGGTAGAACGTGTTCTAGTTCTGGGTGTGACGAGCAGCACCTTCAGCCGCGAGGAACTCGCCGAGGCGTTCGGGCAGTTCGAGGCCACGGTCGACCGGGCCGCCCAGACCCGGGACTGGGATCCGTGGGTTGACCAGTACAGCGACGACATCCTCTACATCGAGCACGCCGCGGGCACGATGCGCGGGCGCGAGCAGGTGCGCCCGTGGATCTGGAAGACGATGGAGAGCTTCCCGGGCAGCTACATGACGTCGTTCCCGTCGCTGTGGCACGTGATCGACGAGAGCACCGGCCGCATCATCTGCGAACTCGACAACCCGATGCGTGACCCCGGCGACGGCACCATCGTCAGCGCCACCAACATCTCGATCCTCACCTACGCCGGGGACGGGCAGTGGAAGCGGCAGGAGGACATCTACAACCCGCTGCGGTTCGTGTCCGCGACGGTGAAGTGGTGCCGCAAGGCCGAGGAGCTCGGCACGCTGCCCGACGAGGCCGCCCAGTGGATGGCCAAGTACGGCGGCCGCAAGTGACCGCTCTGGTGATCGGTGCCAACGGCTACCTCGGCAGCCATGTCACCCGCCAACTCGTCGCTGCCGGCCAGGACGTGCGCGTGATGGTCCGCGACGGCGCCAACACCGTCGGTATCGACGACCTCGCGATCACCCGGTTCGTCGGCGACATCTGGAACACCGCGGTGTTGCGCGAGGCGATGACGGGCTGCGACGTCGTCTACTACTGCGTCGTCGACACCCGCGGCTGGCTGCGCGACGCGGCGCCGCTGTTCCGCACCAACGTCGACGGCACCCGCAACGTCCTGGACGTCGCGGTCGAACCCGAGATCGCCGCGGGGCTACGCAAATTCGTGTTCACCAGCAGCTACGTGACCGTCGGCCGCAAGCGGGGGCGGGTCGCCACCGAGGCCGATGTGATCGCCGACCCGGCGACGTTGACCCCGTACGTGCGGTCCCGGGTGCAGGCCGAGAACCTGGTGATGGAGTACGCGCGTGAGCGCGGCCTGCCCGCCGTCGCGATGTGTGTGTCCACCACCTACGGCGCCGGCGACTGGGGCCGCACGCCGCACGGCGCGATCATCGCCGGCGCGGCGTTCGGCAAGCTGCCGTTCGTGATGTCCGGTATCGAACTGGAAGCCGTCGGGATCGACGACGCCGCCGCGGCGCTGCTGTTGGCCGCCGACAGGGGACGGGTCGGGGAGAGGTACCTGATCTCGGAGAAGATGATCTCCAATGCCGAGGTGGTCCGGATCGCGGCCGAGGCCGCCGGGGTGCCCGCGCCGTCCAGGTCGGTCCCGCTGGCGTTGTCCTACGCGATGGCGGCGCTCGCAGCGTCAAGGCCACGCTGACCAGGACCGACGAGCGCATGTCGCTGGGCTCGCTGCGGTTGATGCGCGCCGAGGCCCCGGTCGACTGCTCGAAGGCGCGGGGTGAACTCGGATGGCAACCGCGGCCCGTCGAGGAATCGATCCGCGAGGCCGCGAGGTTCTGGGTGGGTCTGCGCGACGCCAAGCGTCGACGCTCCGCCTAGCCGTCGCGATCAGCCTGCGACAATCTGTCGGTGCTTCCCAAAGCGCCGGTCAACGGTCACGTGTCCCACTGGTTCGACGGGCTGCCGATCAGCCGCGCGCCGCTGCCGGGCAGCCGCGACGCGGACGTGTGCATCGTCGGCGCCGGCTACACCGGGTTGTGGACCGCGTATTACCTCAAACGCGCCGACCCGTCGCTGCGCATCGTCGTGCTGGAGGCGCGGTTCGCCGGCTACGGCGCCTCGGGTCGCAACGGCGGCTGGCTGTCGGGACTGGTCCCCGCCGAGCGCGACCGGATGGCGCGCAGACACGGCCGTGACGGGGTGGTCGCGTGGCAGCGCGCCCTCAACGACGCCGTCGACGAGGTGATCGCGGTCGCGGCCGACGAAGGCATCGACGCGGGAATCGTCAAGGGCGGCACCCTGGAGATCGCCCGCAACCCCGCGCAGGCCCGTCGGCTGGCCGCCGCCGCCGAGGAGGAACGTCGCTGGGGCGTCGACGGCATCGCAGAACTCACCGGAGACGAAGCGGCACAACGGATCAACCTCGACGGTGTGGTCGCGGGTTTCCACAACCCGCACTGCGCCCGGATCCAGCCCGCCCAGCTGGCCCGCGGGCTCGCCGACGCGGTCGAGCGACTCGGTGTGGTGATCTACGAGCGGACCCCGGTCACCGAGATCGCCGCGGGCGGTGCCACCACCCCGTGGGGTGTCGTCAGTGCGCCGGTCGTACTGCGCGCCACCGAGGGATTCACCACCCGGCTGCCCGGGCTGAAACGCCGGTGGCTGCCGATGAACAGCTCGATGATCGCGACCGAGCCTGTGCCCGAGAACCTTTGGGACAGCATCGGGTGGCACGGCAGGGAAACCCTGGGCGACACCGCGCACGGTTTCTTCTACGCCCAGCGCACCGTCGACGACCGGATCGCGATCGGCGGGCGCAGTGTGCCGTACCGGTTCGGGTCCCGGCTGGACCGGGACGGCCGGGTGCCCGACGCGACGATCAAGCGGCTCGGCGCGACGTTGCATTCGATCCTGCCGCAGGTCGCGTCGGTCCCGATCGCCCACGCATGGTGCGGGGTGCTCGCGGTGCCGCGCGACTGGGCCGCGACCGTCGACTTCGACCGGGCCGACGGGCTCGGCTGGGCCGGCGGCTACGTCGGCCACGGCGTCACCGCGACCAACCTCGCCGGCCGGACGCTGACCGACCTGGTGCTCGGCCGCGACACCGAGTTGACCCGGCTGCCGTGGGTCGGGCACGAATCCAGGGACTGGGAGCCCGAACCGTTGCGCTGGATCGGCGTACGCGGGCTGTACCTGGCGTACAAGGCCGCCGACTGGCACGAGGCGCGCGGGACGAAGCGCACGTCGCCGTTCGCCGTCGCCGCCGACCGCATCGCGGGGCGTTGAATGGAGGCATGACCGAACACGCCGCCCACCAATCCCGCGAACCCCGCGAGCCATCCCCGTCGCATCCGATCACCGTCGTGCCGACCGGCAGACACGTGACGGTCCGGGTCAACGGCGAGACCGTCGCCGAGACCGACTCGGCGCTGACCCTGCAAGAAGCCAGCTATCCCGCCGTGCAATACATCCCGATCTCGGACGTGGTGGCGGGCCGGCTCACCTCCAGCGACACCACCTCGTACTGCCCGTACAAGGGCGACGCCGGCTATTTCCACGTCACCGCGGGTGGAAGCACCGTCGAGGACGCGGTCTGGACCTACCGTGACCCGTATCCGGGCGTCGCGGAGATCGCCGGGCACGTCGCGTTCTATCCGGACAAGGCCGACGTCACCGTCGACGCCTAACCTGGCGTGATGCCCCGTACGGCCAGCGTCGTGTTTCCCGGGCCGGCCAGTCCGGGCTGGACGCTGTCCCCGCTGCGCCGCGGACGGGCGGACCCGTGCTACCACGACGCCGCAGACGGCTCGATCTGGCGGACCAGCCTGATGCGCAGCGGACCGGTCACCGCGCGAATCAGCCGCAGCGCACCCGGCGTCGTCGACTGCGAGGCGTGGGGGCCGGGCGCCGCCGAGTTCACCGAGACCCTGCCCGCGCTGCTCGGCGCCACCGACGATGCCGCCGGTTTCGCACCCGAGGAACCGACGGTCGCGCGGGCGGCGGCGAAGGCGCCGCAGCTGCGGCTGGGACGTACCGGGCGCGTGCTGGAGGCGCTGATCCCGGCGATCCTGGAGCAGCGCGTCGTCGGCAAGGACGCCCGCCGCGCCTGGCGCCAGCTGGTGACCAAGTACGGCGCCCCGGCGCCGGGGCCCGCGCCGGCCCACCTGCGGATCCCGCCCACCCCAGAGGCGTGGCGGCGGATCCCGTCGTGGGAATTCCACCTCGCGAACGTCGACCCCGGCCGGGCCCGCACGGTGATCGGCTGCGCCCAGCGTGCCGATGCGCTGGAACGGCTGATCACGCGCACACCCGAGGCCGCGCGCACCGCGATGATGTCGCTGCCAGGGGTCGGGATCTGGACGGCCGCCGAAACCGCGCAGCGGGCGTTCGGCGACGCCGATGCCCTCTCGGTCGGCGATTACCACCTTGCCAAGGTGGTCGGGTGGACTCTGCTCGGACATCCGATCGACGACGCCGAGATGGTGGAACTGCTGGAACCGCTGCGACCGCACCGCCACCGCGCGGTGCGGCTGCTCGAGGTCAGCGGCATGATGATGCACCCCCGCTTCGGGCCGCGGCTGTCGATCCCGCGGCTCGCCGATCTGTGACCTCGACGTCACCGTTGGTTATCTGCCCACCGCCCCGGGTACCCGGGCCGGGACAGTCGATCGTGCGAAGGAGCAATCTATGACTGCGTTCACCGTTCCCGGCCTCACCGACAAGCAGGGAGCCGAAGTCGCCGAGCTGCTGCAGAAAGCGCTCAGCAGGTACAACGACCTGCACCTGACGCTCAAGCATGTCCACTGGAATGTGGTGGGCCCCAACTTCATCGGCGTCCACGAGATGATCGACCCGCAGGTCGAACTCGTCCGCGGCTACGCCGACGAAGCAGCCGAACGGATCGCCGCGCTGGGCGCCGCGCCGCTGGGCACCCCTGGAGCCATCATCAACGACCGCACCTGGGACGACTACTCGGTCAACCGCGACACCGTGCAGGCTCATCTGGCCGCCCTCGACCTCGTGTACACGGGCGTCATCGAGGACACCCGGAAGTCCATCGAACGCATCGGTGAGCTCGACCCCGTGTCGGAGGACATGCTCATCGGGCACGCTGCGGAGCTGGAGAAGTTCCAGTGGTTCGTGCGCGCGCACCTGGAGAACTCAGGCGGCCAGCTCGCCAACGCCGGCGCCGACACCGAGAAGGGGGCGGCCGCCAAGGCCAAGAAGGGCTGAGCCGCCAAGGCCAAGAAGAGCTGAGCCGCTGAGGCGGCCGAGACTGCCGTCGGGGAGTGAACCGGCCCTAACCGGGTGGCCGGGGAGCTCCCCGGCGGTATCTCTGTGCGGGGTCAGCGGTACGCGGTCAGGCGCGCGATCAGCGCCACCCGGCCGTCGCGGCCCACCGCCTCCGCCTCGGCCACACCGCTGCTGCGGCCGAGGTGCGAATGCCTGGCCCGGTAGTGCGCCTCCCCGCCGCCGTGGAACGGCCGCAGGAAGTTCACCCGCAGCGATGCCGTGCGGTACCCCGGCTCCGACTGGTCCCGGTTCACCGCCGCCGAGCCCACCAGTTCAAACCCCATCGACGACACCCCGCCGTGCACCGCGCCGACGCTGTTGTTCAGCACGGGGTCGTCGCCCTGCACCAACACCGTTGCCGCACCGCCGGTTTCGCCGACGCTGACCGCCATCAGATCACACAGCCGCGGCCCCGGCAGCGAACCGCCGGGCTCAGTCGGCCAGGACGCCAGTGTCGCCGGCACGGTGATGTAGAACGACCGGACCGTCGCCGTCGCGACGATGCGGCCACCGATGGCCAGTTCACAGGCGCCGAGCGCACAGATGCCCTGACCGCCCAGCGGGTGCGCCACCCCGACCACCGTCGCATCGTCGGCGGCGGCGATGGCCTCGGCCGTGTCCGGGGCGACCTCCAGCGACAGCTCGCTGGAGACGGTCCACTGGTCGGGCCCGCGCCGGGCGTGGTTGATCAAGCCGCCGATGTGGTCGACCAGCATCGCCATCGGTGCGATGGTCGGCGCGCCGGTGACGGGATTGCGGAACCCTGCGACGGGGATCGATGCGACACAGCGGTCCGCGCTTTCCTCGAACGTCTCGATCCCGAAGCGGCCCAGCGGCGTGTTCAGCGGGTACGGCATCCCTGCAGCCTGCCGCCAGCCCGGTGCCGCAATACCCCGGCGGGGTATCGGAAGTGGCAAACCCGTCGCAGCGCAACGGCTTTGGCGATGCGGAGCGTTTGCCAGACCTGCCCGGGCGCGGGAAAGGAGCCCTTCAGGGTTCTCTAAGAATCCGGCAAGTCTTTGCGCAAATTGCCCGGCTCCGGTCGCTGCAGCGCAGGACCTACGTTAGGCAGCGTCAGCAAACTTTGCCCCGGCGGCGCCGTGGGCCCCGGCATTCTGCCCGTGCCGCCGGTTCCGATTTCTTGAAAGCGAAAATGGCGGTGCGGCAACGTTATTCACTTGTGATGTGGACGCCGGCGGATTTTCGCCGCCGCCGGCCCGGCGAACTTAGTTAGGTCGGGCTAAGTTGGCATGTCAGGGGCCTTTTGTCATATCGTTTTCAACACTCGTGGCGCGTGGGAAAAGGGCCGTCGTTCAGTGCTGCACGAAGGTGCCTCCTCCGCCAGACCGGCTAACACTCTCGGCCTCGGTTGCCCTCCGTGACTTTGCCGCCGAGAAGTGTGCACTCA
This sequence comes from Mycolicibacterium parafortuitum, assembly GCF_010725485.1. Lineage (NCBI taxonomy): Bacteria > Bacillati > Actinomycetota > Actinomycetes > Mycobacteriales > Mycobacteriaceae > Mycobacterium > Mycolicibacterium parafortuitum. The sequence continues at coordinate 1,780,637 of NZ_AP022598.1, forward strand.
GAGGTAGGTGGGAATGGCGCCCAGTCGTCAAGGCCTTTATGACCCCGCGTTCGAGCACGATTCCTGTGGTGTGGCGATGGTCGCCGACATGCACGGGCGTCGCAGCCGCGACATCGTGGAGAAGGCGATCACGGCGCTGCTGAACCTCGAGCACCGCGGTGCCCAGGGCGCCGAACCCAACACCGGCGACGGTGCGGGCATCCTGCTGCAGGTGCCCGACGCGTTCTTCCGGGAGGTCTGCGACTTCGAGCTGCCCGAGGCGGGTAGCTACGCCACCGGCATCGCGTTCCTGCCGCAGTCCTCCAAGGACGCGGCGACCGCGTGCGAATCCGTCGAGAAGATCGCCGAGGCCGAGGGCCTGCAGGTGCTGGGCTGGCGCGATGTGCCGACCGACGACTCGTCGCTGGGTGCGCTGGCCCGCGACGCGATGCCGACGTTCCGGCAGATCTTCCTCGGCGGCGCCTCCGGCATGGACCTGGAGCGGCGCGCCTACGTGGTCCGCAAGCGCGCCGAGCACGAACTCGGCACCAAGGGTCCGGGCCAGGACGGCCCCGGCCGCGAGACCGTGTACTTCCCGAGCCTGTCCGGGCAGACGTTCGTCTACAAGGGCATGCTGACCACCCCGCAGCTCAAGGCGTTCTACCTCGACCTGCAGGACGAGCGGATGACCAGCGCGCTGGGCATCGTGCACTCGCGGTTCTCGACCAACACCTTCCCGTCGTGGCCGCTGGCACATCCGTTCCGGCGGGTCGCGCACAACGGCGAGATCAACACCGTCACCGGCAACGAGAACTGGATGCGGGCGCGCGAAGCGCTGATCAAGACCGACCTGTTCGGCAGCCAGGACCTGGAGAAGGTCACCCCGATCTGCACCCCGGGGGCATCGGACACCGCCCGCTTCGACGAGGTGCTCGAGCTGCTGCACCTCGGCGGCCGCAGCCTGCCGCACGCGATGCTGATGATGATCCCGGAGGCGTGGGAGCGCCACGAAAGCATGGACCCCGCCCGGCGGGCGTTCTATGAGTTCCACGACTCCCTGATGGAGCCGTGGGACGGCCCGGCTGCGGTGTGCTTCACCGACGGCACCGTCATCGGCGCCGTGCTCGACCGCAACGGGCTGCGCCCGTCCCGGATCTGGGTGACCGAAGACGGCCTTGTCGTGATGGCGTCGGAGGCCGGTGTGCTCGACCTCGACCCGGCGACCGTGGTCAAGAAGATGCGGCTGCAGCCCGGCCGCATGTTCCTGGTCGACACCGCCCAGGGCCGCATCGTCGACGACGAGGAGATCAAGGCCGAGCTCGCCGCCGAGCAGCCGTACCGGGAATGGCTCGACGCGGGTCTGTTCGGCCTCGACGAGTTGCCCCAGGGTGACTACGTGCGGATGCCGCACCACCGCGTGGTGCTGCGCCAGCAGATCTTCGGCTACACCTACGAAGAGCTGAACATCCTGCTCGCGCCGATGGCACGCACCGGCGCCGAGGGCCTCGGCTCGATGGGCACCGACACCCCGATCGCCGTGCTCTCGGCGCGGCCCCGGATGCTCTACGACTACTTCCAGCAGCTGTTCGCGCAGGTCACCAATCCTCCGCTGGACGCGATCCGCGAAGAGGTGGTCACCAGCCTGCAAGGCGCGGTCGGCCCGGAGGGTGACCTGCTCAACCCCGGTCCGGAGTCGTGTCGCCAGATCGTGCTGCAGCAGCCGATCCTGCGCAACGCCGAGCTGTCGAAGCTGATCTGCGTGGACCCCGACCACGAGATCCGCGGCCACAAGCACGGCATGCGGGCCGCGGTCATCCGCTGCCTGTACCCGGTGAACCGGGGCGGCCAGGGTCTGAAGGAGGCGCTGGACAACGTTCGTGCCAAGGTCTCGGCGGCCATCCGCGACGGCGCCCGCATCATCGTGCTGTCCGACCGCGAGTCCAACGAACAGCTGGCGCCGATTCCGTCGCTGCTGTCGGTTTCCGCGGTGCACCACCACCTGGTGCGTGAGCGCACCCGCACCCAGATCGGGCTCGTCGTCGAAGCCGGCGACGCCCGCGAGGTGCACCACATGGCGGCGCTGCTCGGCTTCGGTGCCGCCGCGGTCAATCCGTACATGGCGTTCGAGTCGATCGAGGACATGGTGGACCGGGGTGTGATCTCCGGGATCTCCAGCGATCAGGCCAAGGCCAACTACGTCAAGGCCGCCGGCAAGGGCGTGCTGAAGGTGATGTCGAAGATGGGCATCTCGACGTTGGCCTCCTACACCGGCGCGCAGCTGTTCCAGGCCATCGGCATCAGCCAGAAGGTGCTCGACGAGTACTTCACCGGTCTGTCCTGTCCGGTCGGCGGCATCGACCTCGACGACATCGCCGACGACGTCGCCGCGCGCCACGCGCTGGCGTTCCTGGACCGGCCCGACGAGCGCGCGCACCGCGAGCTGGAGGTCGGCGGTGAGTACCAGTGGCGTCGTGAGGGCGAGTACCACCTGTTCAACCCGGACACGGTGTTCAAGCTGCAGCATTCGACCCGCACCGGGCAGTACTCGATCTTCAAGGAGTACACCCAGCTCGTCGACGACCAGAGCGAGCGGATGGCCTCGCTGCGCGGCCTGTTGAAGTTCCGTGACGGAGTGCGCCAGCCGGTGCCGATCGAGGAGGTCGAACCGGCCGGCGAGATCGTCAAGCGGTTCTCGACCGGCGCGATGAGCTACGGCTCGATCTCCGCCGAGGCCCACGAGACGCTGGCGATCGCGATGAACCGCCTCGGTGGGCGGTCGAACTCGGGCGAGGGCGGCGAAGCCGTCCACCGCTTCACCCCCGACGAGAACGGCGATTGGCGCCGCAGTGCGATCAAGCAGGTGGCCTCCGGGCGCTTCGGTGTCACCAGCCACTACCTGAGCAACTGCACCGACATCCAGATCAAGATGGCCCAGGGCGCGAAACCCGGTGAGGGCGGCCAGCTTCCGGGGCACAAGGTGTACCCGTGGGTGGCCGAGGTGCGGCACTCGACGCCAGGCGTCGGTCTGATCTCGCCGCCGCCGCACCACGACATCTACTCGATCGAGGATCTCGCACAGCTGATCCACGACCTGAAGAACGCGAACCCGCAGGCGCGCGTGCACGTGAAGCTGGTATCCGAAAACGGCGTGGGGACAGTGGCAGCCGGTGTGTCCAAGGCGCACGCCGACGTGGTGCTGATCTCCGGTCACGACGGCGGCACCGGCGCCTCGCCGCTGACCTCGCTCAAGCACGCCGGTGCGCCGTGGGAGCTCGGTCTGGCCGAGACGCAGCAGACGCTGCTGCTCAACGGTCTGCGCGACCGCATCGTCGTGCAGGTCGACGGTCAGCTCAAGACCGGCCGCGACGTGGTGATCGCCGCGCTGCTCGGCGCCGAGGAGTTCGGCTTCGCGACCGCGCCGCTGGTGGTGTCGGGCTGCATCATGATGCGGGTGTGCCACCTCGACACCTGCCCGGTGGGGGTGGCCACCCAGAACCCGGTGCTGCGCAAGCGTTTCGCGGGCAAGCCCGAGTTCGTCGAGAACTTCTTCATGTTCATCGCCGAAGAGGTCCGGGAACTGATGGCGCAGTTGGGCTTCCGCACCGTCAACGAGATGATCGGGCAGGTCGGGGCGCTGGACACGACGCAGGCCGCCGAGCACTGGAAGGCGCACAAGCTGGACCTGTCGCCGGTGCTGCACGAGCCCGAGTCGGCGTTCATGAACCAGGACCTGTACTGCAGCTCGCGCCAGGACCACGGTCTGGACAAGGCGCTGGACCAGCAGCTGATCACCCAGTGCCGCGAGGCGCTCGATCACGGCACGCCGGTCAGGTTCTCGACGACGATCGCCAACGTCAACCGCACCGTCGGCACCATGCTGGGCCACGAGGTGACGAAAGCCTATGGGGGTCAGGGACTTCCCGACGGCACCATCGACATCACGTTCGACGGTTCGGCGGGTAACAGCTTCGGCGCGTTCCTGCCCAAGGGCATCACGCTGCGGGTCTACGGCGACGCGAACGACTACGTCGGCAAGGGTCTGTCGGGTGGCCGCGTGGTGGTGCGCCCGTCGGACAACGCGCCGGCGGACTACGCCGCCGAGGACAACATCATCGCCGGCAACGTGGTGCTGTTCGGCGCCACCAGTGGCGAGATGTTCCTGCGTGGCCAGGTGGGCGAGCGATTCGCGGTGCGCAACTCCGGCGCCCACGCGGTCGTCGAAGGCGTCGGCGACCACGGCTGCGAATACATGACCGGCGGCCGGGTGGTGATCCTGGGTCCGACCGGCCGCAACTTCGCCGCCGGTATGTCCGGTGGGATCGCGTACGTGTACGACCCGGACGGCAAGCTGTCTGCCAATCTCAACGCCGAGATGGTGGATCTCGAAGATCTCGGCGGAAGCGGATCCGAGGACGCCGTGTTCGTCCACGGCCTGATCCAGGCGCACGTCGATGCCACCGATTCGGCGGTGGGACAACGTATCCTGGCTGATTGGAACGGTGAACTGGTGCACTTCAAGAAGGTGATGCCGCGCGACTACAAGCGCGTGCTGGAGGCGATCGCCGAAGCCGAACAGTCCGGTGCCGACGAGAACGGTGTCGCCGAGGCGATCATGGCGGCCGCCAATGCCTGATCCCCGCGGCTTCATGAAGGTCACCCACCGCGAGACGCCCAAGCGGCGCCCCGTCGATCTGCGGCTCAAGGACTGGCACGAGGTGTACGAGGAATTCTCCCTCGACACGCTCAAGTCCCAGGCCAGCCGCTGTATGGACTGCGGTATCCCGTTCTGCCACAACGGTTGCCCGCTGGGCAACCTGATCCCGGAGTGGAACGACCTGGTCCGCACCGACCGCTGGCGCGACGCGATCGAGCGGCTGCACGCGACCAACAACTTCCCGGAGTTCACCGGCCGGCTGTGCCCGGCGCCGTGCGAGGGCTCCTGCGTGCTCGGCATCAACCAGGATCCGGTGACCATCAAGCAGGTCGAGGTCGAGATCATCGACAAGGCCTTCGACGAGGGCTGGGTCGTCCCGCTGCCGCCGACCAAGTTGACCGGCAAGACCGTCGCGGTCGTCGGGTCGGGACCCGCGGGATTGGCTGCCGCGCAACAACTCACCCGGGCCGGGCACAAGGTCACGGTGTTCGAGCGTGACGACCGCATCGGCGGTCTGCTGCGTTACGGCATCCCCGAGTTCAAGATGGAGAAGCGCCACATCGACCGTCGCCTCGACCAGATGCGGGCCGAGGGAACGGAATTCCGCACCGGCGTGAACGTCGGCGCTGATATAACAGCGGCGCAGCTGCGCGCGGAGTTCGATGCGGTGGTGCTGGCGGGCGGTGCGACGGCGCGCCGGGATCTGCCGATCCCCGGCCGTGAGCTCGAAGGCATCTACCAGGCGATGGAGTACCTGCCGTGGGCCAACCGCGTGCAACTCGGAGATCCCGTGATCGACGAGGACGGGCAGCCGCCGATCACGGCCAAGGGTAAGAAGGTCATCATCATCGGCGGCGGCGACACCGGCGCCGACTGCCTGGGCACCGCGCACCGTCAGGGTGCGGCCAGTGTGCACCAGTTCGAGATCATGCCGCGTCCGCCCGAGACGCGTGCGGACTCGACGCCGTGGCCGACCTACCCGCTGATGTTCCGGGTCACGTCGGCCCACGAAGAGGGCGGCGAGCGCGTGTACTCGGTCAACACCGAGCAGTTCCTCGGCGAGGACGGCAAGGTCACCAAGCTGCGCGGCCACGAGGTCGAGATGAAGGCGGGCAAGTTCGAGAAGATCGACGGCACCGACTTCGAGATGGACGCCGACCTGGTGCTGCTGGCGATGGGCTTCACGGGCCCGGAGCGCGAGGGGCTGCTCACCGATCTCGGGGTGGAATTCACCGATCGGGGCAACGTCGCGCGGGATTCCGCGTTCGCGACGACGGTGCCCGGCGTCTATGTCGCCGGGGACATGGGTCGCGGGCAGTCGCTGATCGTGTGGGCGATCGCCGAGGGCCGAGCGGCGGCGGCGGCGGTGGACAAGTACCTGGTGGGAAGCACGGCGCTGCCGGCGCCGATCAAGCCGACGGCGGCGCCCCAGCGATGAGCGCTTGCGCGAAGAGCAGATAGTCCAGCGGTAGTCGCGGTAGGGCGTATCGCGCCCCATCAGTCTCACCAGTCACTCCAAAAACATCCGATCATTGTTCGGCGTGCCTGCCGGAGTTTGCCGGAGACCGGGCGTCTAATGACTTGGTGAGGGGGCTGGGGTAATGTGACTCCCCGGTTCAGCTATTACGCACCGCAGGAGTAATCGCCATGAGTCGCAGCCCGATTACCCGGACGAGGGTGGGTCGAATTGCCTGGACATTGCTACGTCACCCGGTCAAGAGCCGTGAGTACCCCGCCAAAGCCGAGCGTCTGATCACCGCGGACGAACTGCTTCGTTACGGCGTCTAGCGAACACGTTCCGGCTGTATTCGACGCCGGCGGGGCGGCCCAACGGGCGGTTTGCCGAACCGTTATCGTTTCGTGATCAGCTGCGGGCTTCGCTGTCCAGCAGCCCCGACGACCTGATCTTGTCGGCCAGCGGCTCCAGGACCGAGGGGTCGTACGGCGGCGGCAGATAGATGATCGCGAGGTCCAGACCCTCGTCACCGAGTGCGGCTGATTCGGCGATCACTTTGTCGATGTCGTGGTCCTGATCGAGGCGGACATGGGCCGACAGCATGATCTCTTTCGGGTCCCGGCCGATATCGGCGCAGTGCGCGGCGAGCACGTCGCGCTTGCGGGCGAACTCCTCGGGGGTGCCGCCGACGAAATTCCAGTGGTCGGCGTACCGGGCGGTGATCCGCAGTGTGCGCTTCTCGCCGCTGCCGCCGATACAGATCGGCGGATGGGGCTGCTGCGGCCCTTTCGGTTCGTTGCGGGCGTCCTTGAGTTGGTAGAACGTGCCGTCGAACGTCGTCGTCTCCTGGGAAAGCAGCCCGCGCAGCACCTGGCAGGCCTCCTCGAAGCGGTCGAAGCGCTCCTTGATGCTGCCCAGTTCGATGCCGTAGGCGCCTGATTCCTCCTCGTTCCAGCCGGCGCCGATGCCGAGCTCGAGCCGGCCGTTGGACACGATGTCCAGCGCCGACGCCATGTTGGCCAGCACCGCCGGATGCCGGTAGTGGATGCCGGTGACGAGCACTCCGACGCGCAGCCGGGTGGTCGCCTGGGCCAGCGCGGTCAGCGTGGTCCACCCCTCCAGGCACGGCCCGGTGGAGTCGGAGAAGATCGGGTAGAAGTGGTCGAAGGTCCAGCCCGATTCGAAGACGTCGATGTCGTCGGCGGTCTTCCAGATCTCGAGCATGTCGGGCCAGGTGGTGTTCTGCGGCGATGTCTTGAACGCGAATTTCACCCTGTCAAGGGTAGGCCGATGAGTTGTGAGCTTCCTGGTGGTCGGTATGGGCATGATCGATATGACCGCAGCCTGTGTGACGACCTCCCGGTTGTTGGGCCAGGTGAACGATGACCAACTCGGTGCGGCCACCCCGTGCACGGACATGAACCTGGGCGCGCTCATCGCCCACATCGGCGGGCTGGCACTGGCTTTCGAAGCGGCGGCGCGCAAGGACTTCGGTCCGCTGACCGACTCCCCGCCCGAGATCATCGACGCTCCGGAGCCCGACTGGCGCCAGACCTATCCCGAGCGTCTTGCCGAGCTCGCCGCGGCGTGGCGGGAGCCCGGAGCATGGCAGGGCATGTCGCGCGCCGGGGGCGTGGATTTCCCGGCCGACGTCGGCGGCATGATCGCGCTGACCGAGGTCGTGGTGCACGGCTGGGACCTCGCGGTGTCGGCCGGTCTGGATTACCACGCGCCGGGGGAGGAGACCTTGGCGGCCGTGCACGACCACGTCGCCACCTTCGCCGCGGAACCGATCGAAGGGTTGTTCGGTCCGGCCGTGCCGGTTCCTCCGGACGCACCGCTGCTCGACCGGGTCGTCGGGCTTACCGGGCGTAATCCCGGCCGACGCGCGGGATCGTCATAGCCGGCACTGCCGACCGACCTGCTTGCCGGTGAGGTAGTCGGTGTTCTGGTAGTTCGCCGCGGCGGTGGTGAGTTTGGCCGAGAGCTCTGTCGATTTCTGGAACAGTCTGGCACCCAGGTCGTTTCGGGCGTCATCGGCAGACGACATCGCCGCACTCGTCGCGGCGCACACCAGTCCGTGGGTGTGCAGGACCGACGCCGCGGCGGGGGCGGCCTCGCGGTTCGCGCCGATGAGCTGGTCCGCGGCCTGCCCATGCTTACGGGCGAGATCGTCGAGATGGCGGGTCACTACGTTGAGGTTGCGCTGGGGGTTTGTCATCGGGGCCTTTCCTGCGTGGTGTGGTCGCGGCGTCGCGCAGTGGTGCCCGCCCGGCCCCGGTGCCGGGTGGGATGCCGGGTGGGCGTGGCCGGGTTGCGCGCGAACTCGTCTGCGGTGCAGGGGCTTTCGTGTACGGCGTGGCGGGAGGCCCCCACGGGAAGTCGATGTCGGGAATCGTGTACGTGTCCGGGTCCGCGATGCGACTCGGCCGATCAGCCAGATCGTCTTTCTGCGGGATCAGCGTGCCGCACAGACCGCTCGTGTCGTCGTCGCGCTCCGTCGTGCCCGCGGTGTCGCGGATGGTCGTGAGGGCCTCGTGGTAGGCCTCCTTGGCCCGCAGGATCTGCCGAGCGCTGTGCAGCGAGGTCCCGGCCAGATCCTGCATAGACAGCGTCGTCACCCCGAGCGCCGCAGCGGCTGCGGCCATGTCGAGTGCCGCCTTCGCCGGGGCCAGCGGCGGGACGAAGTTCATCCACGCGGTGGTCAGGCCGAAGTCGTACAGATACTGGGACGTCTCGTCGAGCGTGCGCCGCGTGCGGATGACCTGGTCGGCTTCGCGGCCCAGGATGGCGGCGATCGCCGTGTCCGCTGTCTGCGTCGCGGACACGGATCGACGGTGCGCGTCGTTGGCGGCCCTGTAGGCCTCGGCGGCGCTGCCGTCCCATTGATCCTGCTGCGGCGCCGCGCGGACGACCGTCTTCAGTACATGCTCAAGGCGGTCTGCGGACCTGCCCAACCCGCCGCCGGCATCGGGATCACCGGACCCGGTCAGCGCCTTCTCGCTCTCGATGACCAACTGGGCGGCGGCGAGGATCGCCGAATCGGCGAGCTTGGCCATCGCGCCGAGGTACCGCGCCGGCACCTGGCCGAGGTGAACACCGAGGTGGTGCAGCCCCTGCGCGACCCCGGTCACGTCGCCGAGGAGGTTCCTGCCGTCGGTCACTGCACCGTGCACGTCGCCCGTCGCGATGTTGCCGACCAGGCTGGGTGCATCTGTGACGGCGCTGCGGACACCGTCGCCGATGTCCATCAAGTCTTTGGCTGTGCCCACGCAACTCCTCCCTGGGTTCGACCGTAACGCGGTCGCCGAGGGGGTCGCGACGGAAGATTTCCCGCACGATCCGGGCACACTGGTGGACATGGACCCGGTCATCGCGCTGCGCCAGATCGCGTACTACAAGGACCGCGCCCGAGACGATCCGCGCCGGGTGATGGCCTACCGCAACGCCGCAGATGTGATCGAGGCGCTGACCGAGCAGCAGCGCGAGAAGCACGGTGCGGCCAACAGTTGGCAGTCGCTGCCGAGGATCGGACCGAAGACGGCCAGAGTGATCGCGCAGGCCTGGGCCGGTCAGGAACCCGACGTCCTGGTCGAACTGCGCGAGAGCGCCGAGGACCTGGGCGGCGGGGACATCCGGGCCGCCCTGCGCGGCGATCTGCACGTGCACTCGAACTGGTCGGACGGCTCGGCGCCGATCGAGGAGATGATGATCGCGGCCCGCGACCTCGGCCACGAGTACTGCGCGCTGACCGACCACTCGCCGCGGTTGCGGGTCGCCAACGGCCTGTCCCCGGAACGGCTGCGCGAGCAACTCGACGTGATCGACGAGATCCGCGAACTCGTCGCCCCGATGCGGATCCTGACCGGTATCGAGGTCGACATCCTCGAGGACGGCTCCCTGGACCAGGAGGACGAGCTGCTCGAACGCCTCGACATCGTGGTGGCCAGCGTGCATTCGAAGCTCGCGATGGACGAGGCCGCGATGACCCGGCGGATGCTCAAAGCGGTCGCCAACCCGCACACCGATGTGCTCGGGCACTGCACCGGGCGGCTCGTCACGGGCGGGCGCGGTGTGCGCCCCGAATCGAAGTTCGACGCCGAGAAGGTCTTCGGACTGTGCCGTGACGCGGGCACCGCCGTCGAGATCAACTCCCGGCCGGAGCGCCGGGATCCACCCACCCGCCTGCTCACCCTCGCGATGGAGATCGGCTGTCTCTTCTCGATCGACACCGATTCGCACGCGCCTGGACAACTGGAGTTTCTCGGCTACGGAGCCCAGCGTGCGCTGGACGCCGGCCTGGAACCCGAACGGATCGTCAACACCTGGGCGGTCGAGGATCTGCTGGCCTGGGCGCGCGCCTGACCGGCCGCGCATCAGTCCGCAAGCATCGGCATCTCCAATCCCGGGTCACGTCCCAGCAGCACGCCGCGGGTGAGCGCCGAGGTGCCGTAGCGCCCACGCACGCGGTCGATGGCGAGATCGACCGGCAACGAATCCCGGCGGCCCGCATCGGCGAACGGCAGCTCCAACTGCTGGGCACCGTCGCGGTCGATGTTGGACACCGCGAAGCCGACCAGCGTCAGCCCGCGCTCGGCGATCAGCGGACCGGCATCGGCGACCAGCCGGCGCGCCGCGGCCAGGATCGCCTCCGTCGACGCCGTCGCCCGTGCCATCGTGTGCGACCGCGTCACCCGGGTGAAGTCGCCGAAGCGTAAGCGCAGCACCACCGTTCGGCCCGTACGGTCGGCGGCGCGCATACGGCGGGTGATGCGGTCGACCAGATTGACCACGACCGCGTCGATCTCGGCGGCCGACATGGAGCTGCCGGAGCGTCCGAGCGCGCGCTGCGCCCCCACCGAACGCCGCCGCCGGCCGGTGACCACCCGCCGCCGATCCACGTTGTGCGACAACGCGAACAGTTGCCTGCCCATCGCACCGCCGACCAATGAGCCCAGCGTGGTCTCGCTCAGTTCGGCGACGTCGGCGACGGTCTCGATACCGTGGGCGCGCAGCTTGTCGGCGGTCTTGGCGCCGACACCCCACAGTCGCCGCACCGGCAGCGGATGCAGGAACGCCAGCTCCCGATCGGGCGGGACCAGCAGCAGACCGTCGGGTTTGGCTTCCTGGCTGGCGACCTTCGCGAGGAACTTGGTGCGCGCGATCCCGACGGTGATCGGCAGCCCGACCTCGTCGCGCACCCGCTCGCGCAGTCGTGCGCCGATCTGGACCGGCGTCCCCGACACCCGCCCCAGCCCCGACACGTCCAGGAAGGCCTCGTCGACCGACACCGGTTCGACGAGTGGGGTGGTGTCCCGGAACACCTCGAACACGGCGTCACTGGCGGCCGAGTACGCCGACATGCGGGGTGGCACGACGATCGCGTGCGGGCACAGCGCGCGTGCCTGGCGCCCGCCCATCGCGGTGCGGACCCCGAAGGCCTTGGCTTCGTAGCTGGCGGCCAGCACCACCCCGCCGCCGACGATCACCGGGCGCCCGCGCAGCGACGGATCGTCGCGCTGCTCGACCGAGGCGTAGAACGAATCGAGATCAGCGTGCAGGATGGCTGCCGGTGTGCCGGACACGAACATATGTTCGCATCGGGGACCGACAGCTCAGGGAGTCTCGCCGTAGATGCTGGTGACCCACACGTGCACGAGGTTGTCGAGCACGCGGTCGTCGGGGAGTGCGGGGGAGTGCCCGACGAACGCCGACACCATCACCGCCTCGTTCATCAGGTTCAGCGCGGTGGCCAGCTCACGGGCCGGCAGCGTGACCGGTGCGGCACCGCGCGCCCGCTCGGTCTCGATCACGCCGGCGATATGGTCGATCCAGCGCTGCATCGACGTCGCCCACAGTTCGCGCGACGCGGTGTCGGTGGTTTTCGCCGCGCTCGCGGCCGCGCACACTGCGCGATGGGCGCCGAACGTCTCGACGAAGACGTTGATGCCGTTGCGCCAGATCAGCCGGCGGTCCTCGGGCGGGTTCGCGATCAGATGCGCCAGCGCGGCATCCGCGTCGGCGATCACGCGCTCCAGCAGGCTGTGCAGCACCGCGTCCTTGGACGGGAAGTAGAAGTAGAACGTCGGTCGGGAGATACCGGCACCCTTGGCCAGGTCGTCGACCGAGATCTCGGCGAGCGGACGCTGCTCGAGCAGGCGTTCGGCCGTCTCCAGGATCGCCAGCTCGCGGTCGTCGCCGGAGGGGCGCGCAGCGCGCCTGCCGCGCGACGGGCGGGCCTGTCCTACCGTGGTCACATCGCAGACTTTACACGCTGTCGATTCCTTCGACAGGGTGTTGACGTATTCGACACAGCGTTGATAGCTTGACGCCATGACCGAATTTGTCGACGTAGTCATCGTCGGAGCCGGGATCTCCGGCATCAGTGCGGCCTGGCATCTGCAGCGCAACGCCCCGGGTAAGAAGTTCGCGATCCTGGAGCGCCGCGACAAGCTCGGCGGCACCTGGGACCTGTTCAAGTACCCCGGCATCCGCTCGGACTCCGACATGTACACGCTCGGATTCCACTTCAAGCCGTGGGCGACCGATCAGATGATCGCCGACGGACCGTCGATCTGGAACTACCTGAACGAAGCCGCGACCGAGAACGGCATCGCCGACCACATCCGCTACGGCCACAAGGTGGTCACCGCGAACTGGTCCGACGAGAACCGTCGGTGGGAGCTGACGATCGAACGGGACGGTGAGCGGTTCGAATTGCACGCCGGCTTCCTGTGGGCCTGCAGCGGCTACTACAACTACGACGAGGGATTCTCTCCGGAGTTCCCGGGCGCCGACGAGTTCGCCGGCACGCTGGTGCACCCCCAGCACTGGCCGGAAGACCTTGACTACCAAGGCAAGAAGGTCGTCGTGATCGGCAGCGGCGCGACCGCGATCACGCTGATCCCGGCGCTTGTCGACACCGGGGCCGGGCACGTGACCATGCTGCAGCGCACCCCGACCTACATCGGCTCGCTGCCGGACAAGGACCCCTTCGCCGCACGCGCCTACCGGCTGCTGCCGGAGAAGACGGCCTACCGGATCGTGCGGTGGAAGGCGATCCTGCAGGCCACCGCGCAGTACCAGGTGGCCCGCGCTCTGCCGAACACATTCCGAAAAGCGTTGCGCACCATGGCTGAACGCCGGCTGCCGGACGGTTTCGACTACGACAAGCACTTCTCACCCGCCTACAAGCCGTGGGACCAGCGAGTCTGCCTGGCCCCGAACGGGGACCTGTTCAAGGCCATCCGCAAGGGCAAGGCCGACGTCGTCACCGACACCATCGAACGGTTCACCGCCGCCGGAATCCAGTTGACCTCTGGCGCGCACCTCGACGCCGACATCATCGTCACCGCAACAGGTTTGAACGTGCAGTTCTTCGGTGGCGCCGAGGTGCTGCGCAACGGAACTCCCCAGGATCTCGCAGACTCGGTGGCGTACAAGGGGATGATGCTGTCGAACGTGCCGAACATGGCGTTCACCTTCGGCTACACCAACGCCTCGTGGACGCTCAAGGCGGACCTGACCTCGGAGTACGTCAGCCGGCTGCTGGAGTACATGGACGAGAACGGGTACGACACCGTCGTTCCGCGTGAGCCGGGCAGTGACGTCGAGCGGCTCCCGTTCGTGGACCTGACCTCGGGCTACATCAAACGGGCCCTCGACCAGCTGCCGAAGTCAGGGTCGAAGGCGCCGTGGCGGCTCAAGCAGAACTACCTCGTGGACCTTCGGGTGATCCGCAACGGCAAGATCGACGACGACGCGTTGGAGTTCACCAGCGCGCGGTCGCCGGTCACAGTCTGACGACCAGCTCGCGGAGACGACTAGCTCGCAGCGACTAGCTCGCACAAACGATGACGATCCCGTCGTCGTCGCTGTAGGCGATGTCACCCGGGGTGAACACCACGCCGCCGAACTCGACGACCGCGTCGCGCTCGCCGTCTCCGGTCTTGGTGCTCTTGCGCGGGTTGGTGCCGAGCGCCTTGATACCGATGTCGAGTGTGCGCAGCGTGGACGCGTCGCGCACCGCGCCGTTGACGATCAGGCCGGACCAGCCGTTGGACCGGCCCAGCTCGGCGATCACGTCGCCGACGAGCGCGGTGTGCACCGACCCGTCGCCGTCGATGACGAGCACACCGCCGTCGCCGGGTTCGGACAGCACGGACTTCAGCAACGCGTTGTCCTCGAAGCATCGCACCGTGGTGATGGGCCCGGCGAATTCGGACCTGCCGCCGAACTGCCGGAACTGCAGATCACAGCTGCGGACGTCCGGGCCGATCTCGTCGACGAGGTCTGCGGTGGGGCGGGGCGTGACGGTCACGTCGGGTGTTCCTGTCAGTCGGTGCTGTTGCGGCGGGCGGCCAGCAGCACGATCACCAGCGCGAGCACACCGGCGACGACCGCGGCGGCGATCGGCAGACGTGAGGAGTCCGGCGCGGCGGGCGGTGCGGGCACCGGGCTCGTGACGGCTGTGCTGGCGGTGGCGACAGTCGATTTCGCCTGCGCCGCAGCTTCCTTCGCGGCGGACGTCAGGTCCGCGACCGGCTGATCGGCCGGCTTCTCGGCGGGCGCTGCTTTCTCGGCCGGCGCTGCTTTCTTGGCCGGGGCCGCCTTCTTGACGGGTGCGGCCTTCTTGGCCGGGGCCGCCTTTTTCGCGGGAGTCTTCTTCGCCGCGGCGGCCTTCTTCGCTGGCGCCGCTTTCTTGGCCGGGGCGGCCTTCTTCGCGGGGGCCTTCTCCGCCGGCGGGGTCGCCGGCGGAACCGGTGGGGTTGCGGTATCGGGACTTTCGTCGTGCCCGTCCGGCTGGTCTGGCATGGCGACCATCATGCCAGGTCGCCTACGCGCGCCTTCTCCCAGCGTCAGCCGGTCACCGACAGCGTCGCGGCGGCCGCCAGCGCGACCGCCATCAGCGCCAGTTCCAGACCGGCCCTCGAACGCGAGAACCCGGCCGTGCTGCGGTGCGTGCGCGCCGCGGGAAGCCAGAACTCGCGATTGCGCCAGCCGAGCACCACCAGCGCGCCGGTCAACAGCACTTTCGCCGTCAGTACCCGTCCGTACCCGGTCGTGTACAGCTCGGCCGGTGCGTCGAGTATCAGCACGCCGCCGATCAGCCCGCCGACCAGCAGCGCCGCCACGCACGCCAGCGAGAGCCGGGAGAACCCTGGCAGCACCCGGGCCCACTGACCCCGATGGTCGACCGTCAGCACCAGCCCGGCGAGTACGCCGCACCACAGCGCGGCCGCCAGCGCGTGCACCGCGACCGCGACCCCGCCGACGGGACTGTCGGCCAGATGGCCGGTCAACGGGTGCCCGACCACGCCGACCGCGGCGGCGCCGACCGCGACCGGCACCGCCCACTCGGTATGCGGGCGCGTCGCGGTCACGGCGCACACCACCGCGGCGGCGAGCACCGTCAGCAGGCCGGCGCGCCCGGCCGCGGTGTCCGTCGCAAAGCTCACCGCGGTCTGCGCACCGAGATCGGTGACGGAGCGTCCCGCCGCCTCGGCGGCTGCCAGCGTCAGCCGGACCAGCTCGGCGATCACCCAGGTCGCCGACGCCGCCACCAGCGCGGGAACAGCGCGCCGGCGCAGCTCGTGGCGGTGCCGCGGGCCCTCCAGCAGCGGCACGGCCGCCACACCCAGGGTGACGACGGCGGCGGCGTCGGTCACCGTGCGTGCGAGCGATGCGCCCAGGTCGCTCGCCGGATAGGCCAGCGCCCACGACAACACGCAGCCCGCCACGACGACCAGCGCCCCGCCGGCCGCTGCGCGGTACCGGGTCAGGATCGGCGTCGGACCGCCCACAGCGCCCCGGCCGCCACGATCACGGTGACGCCTGCGACGAACGGCCACACCGGCATCTCGTCGGACTCGGGCGCGGCAGCCGGAACGGCAGGCGCGCCGCCGGTCTCGGGGGTGGCCGCCGTGGCGGCGCCGGTCTCGGGGGCGGTCAGCACGCGGTAGCCCCAGGACCCCTTGACTACGTGTCCGTCGGCCGAGGTGGCGCGGTAGTTCACCGTGTAGGTGCCCGCCGGGCCGCCGGAGCGCACCGCGACACTGATCACCGCGCCGTCGACGGTGGGTTCCCCGTCGGACCACAGGGCGCCGTCGGGGCCGATCACGGTCATGGCCGCGAACTGCGGCTGCATCGGCTCGTTGAACGTCGCACTGATCCGCGCGGGCTGCTGCGCGAGCTCGGCGCCGTCGGCCGGATCACTGCCGATCAGCGCTGCGTGCGCGCCCGCGGTGGCGGCGAGCCCGAACCCACCCGCGATCAGGCCGAGGACCAGCATCATCAACGCCAAGGCGTGCCGGGCACGCGGAATCGCCGTCATCAGGCGACGCCGAGCCGCGCCATCAGATCGGCGTCGATCCCGTCGAGCTGCTCGGCGATCGCGGCGTGTGCCGAGCGCCTGCGCGCCGACGGCATGTTCTCGGCGGCGGTGACGGCCGCGGCGAGATCGCTGAGCCGCTCGGTGATCGCGCTGACGAACTGTTTGGTCTCGGCGTCTTTCGGGCGCTTCTCGGTCAGCACCCGCAGCGACTGCTCGGCGCCGGCGATGCGCGCCGACAGCTGCGCACCGTGACCGGAGAACTGGCCGAGCTGGCTCAGCGGGACACCCAGCTGATCGGCGCGGCGCTCGTCGATCAGGCCGCGCGCCGCGATCGACGCGCGGTACACCAGCGGGATCACCACAGGCGCCAGCAAACGGGACACGGTCAGCGCCCGGCGAACCTTGGTGGGGGAGAACAGCTTGCCCTCGCGTGCAGCCCTGAGCTCGGTCTCAGCAACCTTCAACGCGGTACGGTCGCTGTCGCGCTGAGCCCGCAGCTGCGCCTTGAGCGCGCGGTTCTGGGCCTTCTGCTCGGCTTTGAAGCGGCGGACCTCGTTCTTCGCCGACAGCTTCGCTTCGAGCTTGGCCTTGGCTTTGATCGCGCGGGCTTCGGCCTTGCGGGTCGCGCGGGATTTGCGTCGCTTGAACAAAGCCATCCCTGCGGCCTCCCATTCGTCTCGTCGGCAGCACCGCCGGGGTGCGGCGGCGACGGTGACCAACACTATCGTCCAGCACGGGCGGTGGTGGTCGCGCTCCCCGGTGCTGGACTTTCTGTGTCGGGCAGCAAACGACGGCGCGGCTCTGTGCGAGAATCGACCGACATCAGGGGCTGGCGGCGTCGGGTCCGCCGAAGGGTGGTGACGACGTGGGTTCGCGTGCGCGGATCGCCGCAGCGGCCTGCATGGTTGCCTCCGGGCTGCTGGTCGGCGGCGCCGCCGGCGCCGGTGCCGATCCGGGGACGGGCGCCGAGACGGGGGCGGGCGCCGAGCACGACAGCCCCGGCGCAGACACCGAACCCGTCGCCGAGCCGAACCGCCAATCCCGCCGGCCCAAAGCTCCCGAACGACACAGGGCCGAGGGCAGCGATCCGGATGACATCCCCACCCGACCCGACCCCGATGGGACCGACCCCGACGGGACCGAGCCGGAGCTGCCGTGCCCGCCGCGTAACGCGCCGGCCGGCCACGACGACGACAGAGACCGGCCTGTCGGCATGCCGGGCCCGATGGCCGCGCCGGCGCTGGGCCCGCAGCAGCAGCGGCCGAACGTGCTGGACACCGTTCCCGGCATCGGCGTCGGCGGTGCCTCCGACGCGTCCGAGGTTCCGATCAACGTGCCGATCGTGATCTCGGCGCCGGCCGGCTTCAACCCTGTCCCCGCACCCGTCCCCGCGCCCGCGGCCGGTCCCGGGTTCACATCAGGTGGCGCGAGCGCGGCGACGCCTGCCGGTGCGCCGGCCCCGCGCGCGTCGACCTCGGCCGAATCCCTGGCGCGCGACCCGTTGCCCGCAGCGGCCGGTAACCGCGTGACCCTCCCGGCGCCCGCGGGGCGGGTCGGTTACGGCGAGTACCTGCGCGGTGCCGGACTGTCCCAGATCGCGGCGCTGGCGATACCCGGGGTGGCCGGGATCCTGCTGCTCACCGGCGCGGGCGGACTACTCGGATATCGGCAGGCCAAGGCGGCCCAAGGGGTGCGGACCGGGGGAATCGCACGATTCATGAACTAGCTCGAACCGTTCACCCCGACAGGGTGAGCGGCGCATAGTGGAATCCATCGAGAGGGGGAACCATGCCAGCCAGCCGCAGTGTCACGCGCGCGGTGAACGAGGTGCTCGACCTCGCGCCGCGGCAGGGTGAGGTCTCACTGCCCCGCCTGGTCGAAGCCGTCAGCGAAAGCCGGGGCAGACCCATCGAACTCACCACCGCCGAACTGCCGCCGGGGGTGTGCGGGCAGTGGCGGCAGTACGCCGACAAGGACGTCTTCCTGATCCAGCAGGGACTCCCGGCGTGGGACCGCACGCTCGCCCACGAGCTGGGTCACCTCGTGCTGGGCCACGAGGGCATCCCCGTCGTGCAGGCCGCGATGGACAGCACCGAGCTGGCCAGTTCCGATCTGATCGGCTACATGCTCAATCAGCGCACCGGCTGCATGGGGCCGGCCGGTGAGGACGCCGAGCAGGAGGCCGAGGACTTCGCCGCGCTGCTGATCTACCGGCTGGGCCGGCTGCCCTCCGACCGGTCGTCGATCGTGCAGGTCCGCCTCGGAGAGGCATTTGGTTGATCGTCTGGGTGATCGCCGGTCTTCTCGGATTGGCCACCGGCTTGAGGATCGGCTGGGCGCTGGTCAACAAGCAGTCGTTGGTGAGCACCGCGATGATCCTGGCGCTGGGCAGCCTCGGTGCGGTCGCCGCGCTGAACTGGCAGCCGCTGACCCTGCTGGTCGACACGGTGCTGCGGTGGCCCAACATCGCGATGGGGCTGAGCCAGGTGGCGTTGATCGCGTGCGCGGCAGGCAGTTGCGTGATGATCACGACGGTCTCGTCGAGCCGTGCCCCGGCCGCCGCCAGGAAGATCGCGCGGGCTCAGTACGCCGTCGCCGCGGTCATCGCCGCGGCGAGCCTCGCGGCGTTCCTGATGGCGGGTAAGCAGCCGGAGATGGCGCCCGAGGAGTATCTGCGTCGCAACCTGGGTAGCGGCGGTAACTCCCTGCCCTGGCTGCTGCCGCTGCTGTACGTACTGCTGGCGCTGAGCCTGGTGGCGTGGGCCGGCCTGCGGCACTCCAACCGGTCGCGGCGCGGCCGGGCGTTGTTCGTGTTCACCGTCGGCATCGTGCTGATCGTGCTGGCGCTCGCGTTCTTCCTGCTGCGTGCCGTCGGGACCACCGGCCTCGTCGGCGTCGGGGCGGCCGCGACGCTGCTCGGCTGCGCGATGCTGATCGTCGCCGCCGGGTCACTGCTGCCGAGCCTGGAGGACTGGTTCGGGGCGCGCCGGGAGCTCCGCACGATCGGGCCGCTGCTCGACGAACTGGGCCGCCGCCACCCCGACGTGGGTATCGGCGTGCGACCGCGGGGCCCGCTCGTGTTCCGCGTCGCCGAGCGGATGTCGCTGATCTCCGACGCGCTGTTCCTGGAGGCCACCGCCGCGGACGGGGCGCTGCGACCGGTCGACAGCTCAGGCGCCGATATGACCGATCTCGACGAACTCGACGAGGGCACCGAACTCGAAGCACCCGATGTGCCGCCCGTCGAGCAGGCCCGCGCGGTCGCCGAATGGATCTATGAGGGCCACGACGGCGCCGCGGGTGACGGCCGCGAGAAGTTCCCCGGTCTGGCGTGGTTGCGCCAGCCCAACACGTACTCGGACCGGGAGTGGATCTTGGAGATCGCTCGCCAATACCGTCAGCTCAGTAGGGATTTCGCGGGCGGCGAAGGTACCCGGGACTGAGCCGCGGTTGCCGGCTGATTCGCCGGAGCTGTTTGCAGGCTAATCGTCGAGGTTCTCGCGGCGACGCAGTTCGTCGACCTTCTCCACGATGTCCTGCTTGGCCTCCGCCGACAAGCCCACGGTGCGCGCCGCAATCCGGCGAACACCTTCGTCACGCATCCCGGCGAGCAGCGTCAGCTCCTTGTCGAGCTTCTCGTAGTACTCGTCGTCGGTGAAGTAGGCGGGCTTGATCCGGAAGAAGTTGGCAAGCGCGGCCATGGTTGCCTGAGACGGGTTGGTTCGGTTGCCGGAGCGCAGCTGAGACAGGTACGGGGCGGACATGGTCACGCCTTCGGCCTTGAGTGCTGCGATCACCTCCGCGGAGGTATGCGGCCCACGTCCGGGCGGGTAGACGGTGTCGAACAATCGATTGAGGCGAGCGGCAAACGTGTTGCTCATTGTGTTGACCTCCACAAACTGGCGAGCGGGTTCACAGGGCGGCGTATTTGCTGATCATCGTAGCCACAGTTCTGGCCACAACCAAGTGCAAACGACGGAAAAGTCAAGTCGGTTGACTGGTCAGAGCGCCGCTGCTGGTGTGAACGGCCTTAGGGGCAAGCACCTCGCGCCGCCATTCTACGGTGCGACGAAGCAAATACTAACGGGACTGTAGTAACGGTGTGCGCACCACTTTTGCAGCGCCAGTCACAGCGGTCTCTCCGGTTACTGTGGGCAACTTCCAAGTGTTTGACTGTGCAAGCCTCAAAGCGTTTGCTGAGGCGCCGAAACCGGTCAGATCCGTTCCCCGGCAAGCGGTGTGCGCCGCGGGCTCCGTCGCTCGTCGGGGTGCAAACTGCAGCAAGCACGAGGCAGCAGACAGCTATTAAACTGTCAGTAGCCAGTGGCAGGACCTGAGAACAGGGCGGTCAGGCCGCCGCCAGGAGCATCGCCAGGATCGCGGTGTCCGGGTGACTGATCGGGTCGACCCCGACCCGGCTCACCATCGACGTCACGGTGCCGTCGGATTCGGCCTCCACCCACGCGGCGCGGTGTTCCAGGCCCAGATGAGGTAGTCCGGGCAGCAGGACACACCCGGACGCCGCTCCGGTGCATTCCGGAAGTGACGGCATGGTCTCCGAGGGCGGGTGCAGCATCATCAGTGCCGGTGGCTGGCGGTCGGCGAAATGCCCGGGCGGCACGGCCTCGTCGCCGACGACGGTGCCCTCGGCCAGAACCAGACCCACCGTGCCCGGCTCCGGTGCGTCGGGGAGTTCCTCGCGGACACCGAAGATGGTCGTCGTCGACAGCAGGCCGGGCAGTGACGCAACCCGGACCGCGACCATCAGCAGTTGGGCCCACTCCTTGGTGGAGTCCGGCCAGCGACCGGAGACCACGAAGCCCTTCAATGAACCCTTCGAATGGAACGGGGCGACCTCGATCGCCCGCCCGGACCCAAAATTCATCCCGCCTCCCGGCATCTCGACCAATGCCCGACACGCCTCTGGGTCGATGCGCAACAGAATGCGGGAGAAACCGCTTGGCAGACAAGAGGTCCCGACTGCTAAGCAGGGCAAACAAAACCCGGCACGGTCGGGTGACCGTGCCGGGTGACGTTGGGGGACAGGCGATCAGGCGGGCGGGTAAACGCCCATCTGCTTGCCCTTGTCGGTCTGCCAGAAGATGTCGGCGATCTCGTCGATCGTCTTGAGCAGCTTCTCGGCCACGGCGGGGTCCAGCGACTTCTTCACGTCGCCAGCGCCCTTGACACCCTCCCAGAACAGCTGGTGCAGGTTCGGGAACTGGTCGAAGTGGTCCTTGGTGAAGAAGTCGGCCCACAGCACCATCAGGTGGTGCTTGACCTCTTCGGCCTGCCGCTCCTTGATGATGATGGCGCGCGTCTTGAAGTGATCGTCATCAGAATCGTGGTACTTCTGGATCGTCTTCAGGCAGGACAGCGCCTCGATCTTGGCCTGCGCGGGGTCGTAGACGCCGCAGAACAGGTCGCAGTGGGCATGGGCAGGTGTCGCTTCGGAAAATACGGAGTCGAAGAGTCGATGCAGCATGACCCCTAACTTACCCTTAGCCGATGCAGCGAAGCCATGGGCCGTCCAGGTGCCGGCTTCGCGGGCTGGTGCGCCGATTCGTGGTGGTCGAGGATTCGATGCACCCGACGTTGCGGCCGGGTGACGGGCTGCTGGCGGTGCGCGCCGGAACGCCGAAAACCGGTCAGCTAAGGGTGTTTCCCGATCCGCGGCAGTCCAGGAGGTTCCTCGTCAAACGCGTCGGCGGAGTGCGCAGCACCGAGACGGGGCTGAGCTTCGAAGCGCTCTCGGACAACCCCGACGCTCCAGGGGTCACGGATTCACGCAAGTTCGGCTGGGTGCCGGCAGCCGGTTCGTACCGGGTGCTCGTGCGGGTGCGCGGACGAGCACCTAGTACAGAACGATGAGCGCGAGCACGCCCAGCAGGACGAGCGCGATCAGGCCTGCGCGCAGGAAGGCCATCAATTGACTGCGGGTGTACGCCCGCGTCGAGGATTGCCAGTCGGACGGCGGGAACGCCGACCCTGGACCCATCGGAGACGCCGCCATCAGATGCTCCTCGCCTGCACGCCCTGATACCTCCCCGATGCGACCGACATCAGAGTTCCGGTAACCGGTCAAGTGGCTGATTCCGGTGGCCGGACCCAGTGACGCCAGTCACAGGGAATCTCTGTGACGGCGATCATAACGCTCTGGACCGCCGGGAAGAAATCGGCTCGGGGAAACCGGCCGCCGACGTCCACGGTAGTTAGCCCTGCGAGGTATTTCGCTCAGCGGCCGCCCGAGCTTGTTGATCGGGCTTCGCTTAGCGGTCGGGGTTATCCACAGTCCGACCGGGGGGGCATGCGGGCTGACCGGGTGATAGCCGTCGCGGGCGTCCACAGACCTGTGGATGAACCTGTGGAAACTGTGGATAGTGTCCACCCCGCGCCGGTATTGCTGCTGGTGCGCAGTCGCTGGAGCGTGTCAGCATGTGGGCATGGATGACACCGATGTGCCGCAGGCGGCGATCACCGAAGTGCCCGCGACGTTCGGTGACGGCGTGGTGCTGCTCGACGTCCGCGAGGACGACGAGTGGCAGCGCGGGCACGCGCCCGACGCGCAGCACATCCCGATGGGCGACATCCCCTCGCGCCTGGCCGAGATCGACAACCAGGCCGAGCTGTACGTGGTCTGCCACGCCGGTGGACGGTCGCAACGCGTCGCGCAGTACCTCGCCCGAAACGGCTACGACCCGATCAACGTGACCGGCGGCATGCTCGCCTGGGCCGGTGCGGGACGTCCGGTGGTCACCGACGACGGAAGCGCCGGCACGGTCTGACCCCGGCGTCACTGATTAGGCTGTTCTGATGATCCAAGTGTGTTCCCAGTGTGGGACGCGATGGAACGTGCGCGACCGGCAGCGGGTGTGGTGCCCGCGTTGCCGCGGAACCCTGCTCGCGCCGACCGGCCAAGCCCCGGCGCCGGGCTGGAATCGGCCATCGGGTGCACCGCCGCAGGGTCCGGAGGGACCCGGCCCGCGCCCACCGTCGGGATACCGCTGGGTCGCCGTGCGCCCGGGCGCCCCGCCGCACCCGCGGCGCCGCCGCCGCGACCTCGGCCCGACCCCGCGATATCAGAGCATTCCGCGGTGGGGGCTGGTCGAACACTTCGACGCACCCGATCAGGAATCCGCGGTGCGCACCGGACCGTCGCCGCACGCTGTGCGGGTCATGCTGCTGCTGACGCTGGCCGGACTCGGCGCGGCGGCTTTCGTCCACGTGGTGCGCTACATCCTGCTGATCGTCAACCGCACCGTGCTGCTCAATCCGTGGGTCGCCGCGGCGGCCACCTGGGGCGGGGTCGCGGTGAGTGTGATCGCGGCGTTCCTGGTGGTGGCCACCGCCCTGGTGCTGACCAACTGGCTGATCGCGCGGCGGGCCGCGGCCTATGCGCACACCGGGCGGCAGGACCCCCGCACGCGCGTCGAACTGTGGGTGGGCGCTCTGACGCCGCTGGTGAACCTGGTGTGGGCGCCGGTATACGTGATCGAGCTCGCCGAGGCCGAAGGCCGGTGGCGGTGGCTGCAGCGGTCCATCATCACGTGGTGGGTCGTCTGGGTCCTCAACACCGCGGTGTCGGTGTTCTCGATCGCGACCAGCTTCACCACCGATCCGCAGGGCATCGCCGACAACACCGTCACCACGATCGTGGCCTACTTGTTCGCGGCCGCGTCGCTGCTGCTCGTCGGCCGGGTGTTCGCGGGATTCGAGGAGCAGTCGGTGGAGCGTCCGACGCACCGGTGGGTGGTGGTGCCGACCGAGGAGAAACCGGCTGAACCCGCGACTTCAGTTGAGCCCGACGGCGAGAACCCGGCAGCATAGCCCTATGAGCTCGGGTGAGACGTTCGGCGGCCACCCCTTCGTGGTCGCCCACCGCGGCGCCTCGGCCGCGCGTCCGGAGCACACCCGGGCCGCATATCAACTGGCCCTCGAGGAGGGCGCGGACGCGGTCGAATGCGACGTCCGGCTGACCAAGGACGGGCATCTCGTCTGCGTTCACGACCGCCGGGTGGACCGCACGTCGAACGGGACCGGCCTTGTCAGCGACATGACGCTGGCGCAGCTGCGCGAGTTCGACTACGGCTCATGGCATCCGAGCCGGCGGGCGGACTGCGGTAATGGCGACACGGGTCTGCTCACCCTCGACGACCTGGTGTCGCTGGTGATGGACTGCAACCGTCCGGTGAAGATGTTCATCGAGACCAAACATCCGGTGCGTTTCGGCGCGCTGGTGGAGAGCAAGGTGCTGGCGCTGCTGCACCGCTACGGCATCGCGTCGCCGGCCTCGGCGGACATGGCGCGTGCGGTGGTGATGTCGTTCTCGGCGGCCGCGGTGTGGCGGATCCGGCGCGCGGCGCCGATGCTGCCGACCGTCCTGCTCGGCGAGACATCGCGGTACCTCGGCGGCAGCGCCGCGACGACGGTCGGTGCGACCGCCGTCGGGCCGTCCATCGCGACGCTGCGCGAGCACCCGGAGCTGGTGGACCGGGCCGCGGCCCAGGGACGGGCGCTGTACTGCTGGACCGTCGACCACTACGAGGACGTGCAGTACTGCCGCGAACTCGGGGTCGGTTGGATCGCGACGAACCACCCCGGCCGGACCAAGGCCTGGCTGCAGAACGGGCTGACCGGGGCAGGCCGCGACTGACTAGAGGGCGCCGCCGGCGACGGCGGGGGCCGAGGCGTCGTCCCCGGAGGAGGCGGGCACCTCGCGCGCGACGAAGTCCTCCAGGCGGAACAGATCGGAGCCGGCCCGCTCGGCGATGCGCACCAGGGTGGTCATCAGCGCGACCTCTTCGACCTGTTCCTTGAGGAACCACTGCATGAACTGCTCGCCGAGGTAGTCGCCCTCGTCCCGGGCGGTCGCGGCGAGCCGGCTGATCTGGTCGGTGACCGAACGCTCGAGGTCGAGCGCCAGCGCGATGGCGTCGCGGGCGGAACCGAAGTCGTTGCGCACCGGGTCCACGGCCGGGATCTCGGTCGTGACGCCGCGGTCGAGCAGGTAGCGCACCAGCATCATCGCGTGATTGCGTTCCTCGACGGACTGCCGGTAGAAGACCTTGGCCAGCTGGGGCAGATCCGCACCGTCGAAGTACACCGCGATCGCCAAGTACTGCTGCGACGCGCCGAGTTCGCTGCGGATCTGGTCGTTCAGCAGGCTGTGGAACTTGGTGTCGAGTGCATCCGAGGGCGCAGAGGCGGCTGATGTGGTCATGTCACGAAGATATAGCAGGTCAGTGGGCATTGTCATCGAAGGTGCGCCTTACCGAGCTGAGCCTGACCTTAGTAAGGGTGGCCAGTGTGACGCCCGCTACAAAGTTTGCTGCTCAGGGATTTCCGGCGTCCAGCACATCCTGGGGGATCGGTGCGTCCGAGGCGAGCGCCGAGAACAGCCGTTCGGCGGCCTCGCTGTCCCAGACCACGATCGACCCCGCGCCGTTGCTGGTGAACTCACCGATCGGCACGGTGATGTTGGTGAGCTCGCCCCGCATCGCCCAGCCCAGCCGGGCCAGGTCCCAGATGTGGGCGCCGTCGTCGACGGTCAGGGTGTCGGCCGCGGCGGTGGCCATCGGGTACCAGCGCAGCGGGTTGAGCAGCACCGCCGGGCTGGTGGCGCGGTCGACCAGCGCCGACATGAACTGCCGTTGATGCACCATCCGGTCCAGGTCGGCGCGCGGGGTGGCCCGCGACCGGACATAGCCCAGCGCCGAGCGGCCGTCGAGCTCCTGGCAGCCGGCGGGCAGGTTGATACCGGCCAGCGGATCGTCGATCGGGGCGTCGGGGCATACGGTGACTCCGCCGACCGCGTCGACCACTCCGGCGAACCCGCCGAAGCCGACCTCGGCGTAGTGGTCGATGCGCAGGCCGGTGGCCAGCTCGACGGTGCGGGCCAGCAGTTCGGCACCGCCCACCGAGAACGCGGCGTTGATCTTGTCGTTGCCGTAGTCGGGGATCGACACGTAGGAGTCGCGCGGGATCGACACCATCGTTGCCGTCGTGCTCGACAGCAGTCCCGGCAGATGCACCAGCATGATCGTGTCGGTGCGGCTGCCGCCCAGATCGCCACCGGTGGCCAGCTCGGCCTGCTGCTCCGGGGTCAGCCCTTCCCGGCCGTCGGAGCCGACCAGCAGCCAGGTGGTTCCCGCGCCCTGCGGCGGACGGTCCGCGTAGGCGGTCAGCGCCGGGATCCGGGTGAGTGACGAGTCGACCCAGACGCCGAGCGCGATGCCGCCCGCGCCGAGAAGCAGCAGGCACACCAGCGCGATCCGGAACCACCGGCGCACCCGCCGCGGCTTGCGGGGGTGGCCCACGATCGGCGGCGGAGCCTGCCGGGGTGGCGGGGCCTGCCGGGGTGGGGGTGCCTGCCGGGGTGGGGGAGTCGGCCGCGGCCGGGGCGGAGCCTGCCGAGGCGGCGGGACCTGCCGAGGCGGCGGCGGTACCGGTCCGCGCGGCGGACGATAGTTCGGGTCGCGCCGGATGACCTCCGAGTGCTCGCGGCGCCACGGGGTTCCGCGCGGAGGGGGCGGCGGCACCGGCCCCGGATAGGGTGGCCGCTTGTCGGTCACCCTAAGAATGTACGTGTTAGAGCAGCCAACTCAGCCGTCCCGCGAGTAGCGAGTATCCGACGAACGCGACGACGTCGATCAGTGTGTGCGCGACGATCAGCGGCCACAACCGGCCGGTGCGCTGCCACACGTAGCCGAACACCAGTCCCATCGCGACGTTGCCCAGGCCCGCGCCGAACCCCTGGTACAGGTGATAGACGCCACGAAGCAGAGCCGAGGCCGCCAGTGCCACCCACGGATTCACGCGCAGCTGGCGCAGCCGGGTCATCAGGAACCCGACCACGATCACCTCTTCGGCCCAGCCGTTGCCGAACGCCAGCAGCAGCAGAACCGGGATGCGCCACCAGGTGTCGTTGAGCTCGGCCGGCTCGACCGATGCATTGGCGCCGAGGAGGCGGGCGATCTGGTAGAACGCCAGACCGGGTACGCCGATCAGCAGCGCGAGCCCGACGCCGCCGAGAATGTCCTGGCGCCAACGGATCCGGGCCAATCCGATGCGGGCCGGGCCGTCACCGCCGCGCCAGAGCAGGTACACCGCGAGGACACCCCAGGCGAGCAGCTGGAACAGGCCGGCGAGGTTCAGGCCCAGATCGATCAGGTCGAACGGAGACCTCTTCGGATTCAGCGCGACGGTCTGCCCGGCCAGGCCGAGCAGCACGCCCTCGATGAGCCTCAGCAGCGCGGTGTAGGCGCTGAGCCCGAACGTGACCGCCAGCACCACCGCGATCTCGAGTCGCAGCGCCCGGCGTTGCGGCTCGGTCAGCTCGTCGTCGGTCGCGCTCACCGCAGTCACGGTAGCGGCTGTCAGATCCCCCGCGCGCGCAGCCCGTTGAGGAACGGGCAGCCCATCAGCACCCGGATCGCCCGGCTGAGCCCGGTGACGTCGTCGACCGGTTTCCCGAACGGCAGCCGTACGTCGTGGTCACCGTTCTCGCTCTCGACCCGCAGGGAGACGCCGTAGCGGTCCAGGCCGAGGGGGCGGACCCGGCCGCGCTGCAGGGAGCTGGGCAGCCGGGTGGCGAGGCGGTCGACCATGTCGCGATGCGCGGACTCCATGTGTTGCAGCCAGTGCGATTCCATGGCGCAGAACGGGTCCGGGCGTGCGCCGAGCAGTTCGCCGACCGCGACGGACTCCGCGCCGGTGGAATCGGCGACCACGACGGACTCGATCTCCAGGCGCAGCAGCCCGTAGCGGGTGTCGCCGTCCTGGTTGTCACCGGAATTGACCTGCAGCAGAGCTGGATTGGGCTCAGATGCGGCGATCAGGTCGAGCAGCCCGGCGACCTCGGAACTCGCGACGTCGCGCAGCACGCCCTGGATCCAGACCAGCGAGCGCACCGGCTCGCGCAGCGGCAGCGGCGAGTAGTCGGTCATCTCCAGTACGGCCTGGATGCCTGCGTTGCCCGAGGACACCACCGCGGCGGCCAGCGCGCCGTGGCTCGGGACGGTGATCGCGAACGACCCGTCGTCGAGGAGGTGGTGCACCGGAGTGGTGACCGGTTCGAGACCCTCAACGGCGAGCATCGCGCCGCCGGCCCGGGCGCATGCGCTACGGATCCGCTCCGCCGTCGTGGGAGCTGCGGTCAGTGCCGGAGAAGCCATCACGCCTGCCTTTCGCTTGGTAAGGTGAGCCTAAGTTAACTTGGGCACCCAGGAGGGCGCAAGGCCTTCCCGCAGCGGAACGGGATTACCGCGCCGACCGATAAGGTGGGGCCGTGCCCGGCATCGCATACCTCGGTCCCGAGGGGACCTTCACCGAGGCGGCGCTGCGCGCACTCGCCGCCGCCGGCATGATCCCGCCGGCGGATTCGGGCACCGAAGCGCTGACCCCGGTCGCGACCGACAGCACGCCCGCCGCGCTGGAGGCGGTCCGCGCCGGCGCCGTCCAGTTCGCCTGCGTGCCGATCGAGAACTCCATCGACGGCCCGGTCCTGCCGACACTGGACAGCCTGGCCGAAGGTGAGCCGCTGCAGATCTACGCCGAACTGACCCTGGACGTGTCGTTCACGATCGCGGTGCGTCCCGGCATCGCCGCGGCCGACGTGCGCACCGTCGCGGCGTTCCCGGTGGCCGCCGCCCAGGTGAAGAAGTGGTTGAGCGCCAACCTGCCGAACGCCGAACTGGTTCCGTCGAATTCGAACGCCGCCGCCGCACAGGACGTCGCGGCCGGCCGGGCGGACGCGGCGGTCAGCACCGCGCTGGCCACCGAGCGCTACGGCCTCGACACGCTGGCGTCGGGCATCGTCGACGAACCGAACGCCCGCACCCGGTTCGTGCTCGTCGGCTGCCCTGGTCCGCCGCCGCCGCGCACCGGCGCCGACCGGACGTCGGTGGTGCTGCGACTCGACAACAAACCGGGCGCGCTGGTCGGTGCGATGAACGAGCTCGCGATCCGCGACATCGACCTGACCGGTATCGAATCCCGGCCCACCCGAACGGAATTGGGTACCTACAAGTTCTATCTCGACTTCATCGGGCACATCGACGACGATTCGGTGGCCGAGGCGATGCGGGCGCTGTACCGCCGCTGCGCCGACGTCCGCTATCTCGGGTCCTGGCCGACGGGGGACGTCGTCGGCGCCCTGCCGCCGTCGTTCGACGACGCGGCCGCGTGGCTGCAGCGGCTGCGGGAGGGCAAACCGTGAGCGGACGGCTTGTCCTGGTCCGGCACGGTCAGTCGCATGCCAATGTGGAACGGCGCCTCGACACCCGCCCGCCCGGTGCCGAGCTGACCGGCCTCGGCCGCGATCAGGCGCGTGAGTTCGCGCGAGGCCTGACCCGGCCGCCGGCGATGATCACCCATTCGATCGCGACCCGCGCCGTGCAGACCGCGGCCCAGATCGCCGAGGAGATCGGCCGGACCTTCGCCGGCGCGGGGCCGGTGCCGTTCGAGGGCATCCACGAGGTCCAGGCCGGTGAGCTGGAGGACCGCTCCGACGAGGACGCCCACGACACGTTCAACGACGTCTACCGGCGCTGGCACGGCGGCGAGCTGGATCTCGCCGTGCCCGGCGGCGAGACCGCGCGGCAGGTGCTCGAGCGCTACGTGCCCGTGCTCGACCAACTGCGTATGCACTACCTCGACGACGCGGCCTGGCACGGCGACATCGTCGTGGTCAGCCACGGCGCCGCGATCCGGCTCGTGTCGGCGGTCCTGGCCGGCGTCGACAGCACGTTCGCGATCGACCACCACCTGGCCAACACCGAGTCGGTGGTACTGGCGCCGGTCACCGACGGGGGCTGGAGTTGTGTGCAGTGGGGCACGCTGACACCGCCCTTCGAACCGGAGGCGCCGGTGACGACGGCCGACGCGCGCTCAGCCGACCCGATGGGCTGATTCGGCGGCGAACTCGTCGCACAGGCATCCGACCGCGCTGCAGTCGAGGTGCATGTCGTGGTCTGAGGCGGCGACGAAGCACTCGTCCTCGGTGCATTCGGGGCGCCGGAGGGTGTGGTGGATCAACGCACCATGGCAGTGCTCCAACCCCGTACGGCAGGCGCGGCACTGTTCGGTCATGTGCCGTTCATAGCACTGGGAGCCGACGAATCACAGCGGGCGCGCGGTCATTTCGCTTTCCGGTCAGCCCCAGCCCAGTTCGTGCAGGCGTTCGTCGTCGATGCCGAAGTGGTGCGCGATCTCGTGGATGACGGTGATCGCGACCTCGTCGACGACCTCCTGTTCGTCACCGCACACGTCGAGCAGGGCCTCGCGGTAGATGGTGATGGTGTCCGGCAACGATCCGGCGTACCAGGAATCCCGCTCGGTCAGCGCGACACCCTCGTAGAGGCCCAGCAGATCGGGCTCGTCCTCGTTGCGGTCGGCGACCAGGATCACGACGTTGTCGATCGCGGACGCCAACTGCGGAGGAAGGAGATCCAGGGCGTCGCCGACCAACTCTTCGAACCGTTGCGGGCTCATCCGCACGGCCACCCGGCTACACCCCGGGCGGGAGCGGCGGCGCGGGCGGCAACTGTTCCGCGGGCGGCGCCGGCGGGGGGAACAACGGCGGCGGTACGGCTTCCTGCGGTGGCGGAGGAAGCTGATCGGCGGGCGGAGCCGTACCGGGCGGAGGCGGGGGGCCGTTCAGGAACGTGTTGCCGCCCTGTTCGGGCAGTGCCTCGGCCGGTGGCTGCGGTGCCTCGGAGACGGGTGCGGGCGGGCCGTGCACGGTCTGCTGCTCGCTGCTGTCCGACGTCGAAGTCGACGAGCCCGAACCCGACGAACTCGACGACGAACCCGACGACGAGCTCGGTGAATCGGGGATCGGGATCGGCGGCAGGTTCAGCCGCTCTTCCGGGATGTCCGGCGGCGGCACCGGCGGCTGGCCGTTGATCATCAGCGGACCCTTGGCGCTGTTGAGCAGGGTCGACCAACCGCCGTTGCCCAGCGTCGCGCCGATGCTGCACGACACCTGGCGGCTGCCCGCCGACCAGCTCGGCAGCGACACGGTGCTGTAGACCAGGGTCAGCGTCGTCTCGCGCAGTTTGATCGGCGCCAGGTAGGCGTCGGTCATCTTCGTGCACTCGTCCTTGATGAACGTGTCCTGCTCGTTCTCGGCGGGCAGGGCGTCCGGGAACCTGGCGGCGAGATCGACCGCGCCGGTGACCTCCATCGCGTGCGGCGCGGCGCAGTCGACCGGGATGTCGGTGGGCTGATTGGTGGCCGGGTCGATGCCAAGGCATGTGCCCGCGGGCCAGACCTTCGACTGGTCGATCTCGGCGACCTTGCCCGTGAACGCGAGCTGCTGATTGTTCGGGCCGGGCAGTTGCAGGCCGCACAGCATCCGGCGCTCACCGGACTGCCGCCAGGCCTTGTCGCCGGACCACAGCATGCTGACACTGAAGCGGCTGTTCGGGTCGAAGCGCGGGCCCAGGTAGCGCTGGACCGCCGCCGAGCACTGCTCTTGGCTGATCTGCTGGATGCGCGCCGGGGACGGCGGCGCCGCGTCGGGGCCGTACTCGCTGCCCGGGAAGGTCCGCATGTCGACCGACTCGGCGACCTCGAACCGGTGCTCACCGGCGCAGTCGACGATCTCGGCCGCGTCCGGGGTCCGCTCCGGCCAGTTCAGGCAGTCACCGGATTTGGCGTGGTCGAAGGTGTCGTTGCCGCGGGGACCCAGCGAGATCGAGTTCGCGGTGAGCCCACCGCTCGGCGAGGTCTCGGGAAGCACCGTGATCACCCCGGCGATCAGGAGCCCGCCGAGCGCCGTCAGCAGGAGGGCGCGCCGCGTCGAGGCGGGTTGCAGGCTCCTCCACCAGGGACCGGAAGACTCAGACATCCGCTCCATTGTGACAGGCGTGTCAGGTGCTGTGACAATTGATGCAGTTGTAATGTGACGCGATTGGAGCCTTGCGCTGCCGGCGACATCCGACGGTTGTGTCGGACGGAGGTCGGACACCGTAGGGTTGCCCCGTGATCGACCTCAAAGTGCTGCGAGAAAACCCGGATGTCGTGCGTGCCTCGCAACGGGCCCGGGGCGAGGATCCCGGTCTCGTCGACGCGCTGGCCGACGCGGACACCGCTCGGCGCGCGGCGATCTCGGCGGCCGACAACCTGCGTGCCGAGCAGAAGGCGGCCAGCAAGCTGATCGGCAAGGCCTCCCCGGAGGAGCGGCCCGTGCTGCTGGCC